>JBIKOV010000009.1:0-35623 GCA_044357815.1 Ferruginibacter sp.
AAGGACTGAGCGGAATGATACCGCCAACAATATACGAAAGTCCGATATTCAATGCACTTTTAGTAGCTCTTTTTGGATCTGGTTTTTCAAGTCCTAATTCATACTTCATCATAAAATCCACCCAGCGGTCCTTATCCTTGGATATTTCTTCAGTTGCTTCCTCTTGTAATCTTTCGCTTAATCCGATATTGGCAAAAAATTCCTTAGTTTCTTTTATCTCTACCTCGCGAAGGTTTTCTACTTCTTCATACTCTCGTTGGATCTCGCTTTTGTAATGATCTTCTTCTGTTTTCCCCGAAAGATATCCACCTAGTCCCATGGCAATGCTTCCCGCACAGATTTCTGCAATACCTGCAATTACAATGATGCCGCTGTTTGAAACCGCCCCGCTTAATCCAGCTGCCAGTGCAAATGGAACGGTAAGCCCATCACTCATACCGATAACGATGTCCCTTAAAAAATCGGTACTTTCTAAATGCGCTTCTACGTGTGGGTGATGCAAATGGGTATCCATATAAATGTTTGTTGCACCGAAGGTAATATTATCTGCTTTAATTATTCGTCATTAATCTAGGGAAGCGGGATATATTTAAAGGGTCGCTAAACTTTTTCCAATTATCGCTACAGCATCCAAAATCTGGTTGCGATTAATTATTAAGGGAGGAGCAAAACGAATTTTATCTCCGTGAGCGGGTTTCGCCAATAATCCATTTTCTTTTAATGTCAAACACAGGTCCCAGGCTGCTTCAGGATTTGGATGTTTTATTACAATGGCATTCAATAAACCTTTTCCTCTTACCAGCTCAATAAAAGGTGATTTAAGTGCTTGGATTTCGCCTCTAAGTAGGGCGCCCATTTCGGCGGCATTTTCCATCATATTTTCATCTTTTATCACCTGCAATGCGACCATCGCAACAGCACAAGCCAGTGGGTTACCACCATAAGTGCTACCATGTTCACCTGGCTGGATGGTCATCATAATTTCATTATCTGCTAAAACGGCGCTTACTGGTAATACTCCACCACTCAAGGCTTTGCCTAGGATCAATATATCGGGTCGCACATTTTCATGGTCGCAGGCCAACATTTTTCCCGTCCTGGCCAGTCCAGTTTGAATTTCGTCTGCAATCATCAGCACCTTGTATTGGCTGCATAAATTTCTTACACCGGTTAAATAGCCTTCATCTGGTACTACTACTCCTGCTTCGCCTTGGATTGGTTCAAACATAAATCCAGCCACATTTTTATCCTGCAATGCAGTTTCAAGGGCACCCAAGTCGTTGTAGGCAATGAGTTCAAAGCCTGGCATGTAAGGACCAAAATTTTCGTAGCAGCTGGGGTCGGTGGAGGAGGAGATCGCAGCCAACGTTCTTCCCCAAAAATTGCCAGCTGCAAAAATAATTTTTGCTTGATTGGCTTCAATTCCCTTTACGGTATATCCCCATCTACGCGCCAATTTTATCGCCGTTTCGCCAGCTTCTACTCCGGTATTCATCGGCAGCACTTTGTCGTATCTAAAATAAGAACTGATGTAACGCTCATATTCGCCCAATAAACTATTGTGAAAAGCTCTGCTCGTTAACGTTAGTTTTTGCGCCTGTTCAGTCAGCGTCTCAATAATTCGTGGATGGCAATGTCCTTGGTTGACGGCGGAGTATCCGCTTAAAAAATCATAATAGCGTTTACCATCTACATCCCAAACAAATACTCCTTCACCCCGATTTAAAACCACTGGAAGCGGATGGTAATTGTGGGCTCCATATTTTTCTTCCAGATCAATAAATTGTTGAGCATTGGCAGTTATGGAGATAGGGGTATGCATAATCGGTAATTAAAAAGATGAAAAATAATAAAGTGAAAATGTAGCTTGGTTTAATGAGCCATTGAATAGGATGCTACAAATGGGGGCTCTCCAAAAAAATGGAGCGTTGCATTAACTGATCGCTTAATGATTTAGCAGATCAAGATTACTGCTGAGAAAGGTTACTATGGTAGAATGTAAGTGGATGTTGACGTTATTGGCTGCAAGATAAAATAAATAATTGATGTATGATATTATTATGTCTGATGTCTGATTTTTTGATGTCTGATGTCTGATTTTTTGATTTCTGATTTGTTCTATTAGCTACCGATTCATTCATTGAGGAAGTTTGCAGCTTTTACCAATTGAAATTTACTCCCGCTGTGGTCCATCTGCCGGGCATTCTGCTTCCCAACAAATCGCTATAAGTGATATTGGTAACATTGTTAACTGCAATAAATACATTCAGTTTATTAATGAGGGCATAACTAAGCTTCGTATTCCAAAGAAAGTAATTGGATGAAATAACTGCGTCTATGGCAGTAACCTGTTGACTTCCTCTTTGCTTGTAAATGAAATTAGTGGCGATGCTTATTTTTTTACAGGTATATACCAAGCTGGATTGTAATAATATTTTGGCATGTGAAATAATATAAAAAGAAGGGACCGGGTCACTGCTCATTGATTTTAAAAAAGTAATACCGGAATTAATAAAAATGGTTTTATCGGTAGCAACAGTTTTTTTATAAGCGAACTCAATTTCTACTCCTTTGGTGGTTACTTTTTGAATGTTTTTTGCCAATGCATATGTTGCCCCTACTACTAGATTGTCTTTTCTTGGCATTGTTGCATACGGGGTGGTAACAAAATCAATAACATTGTTTTGATCTCTATAAAAAGCACTAGTGGATAGTTTAAAAAATCGGTTCAACATTAGGTCTGCACCTGCTTCATAGCTCCAGGAGTTTTCTGTTCCAAGATTGGGATCACCGATACTGCCGCTTGATACGACTGCTTTGTTATAGTTGTTGTATCGTTCTGTAAAATCTGCACTGCGGATGGCTTTGCCGGCATTGGTTCGTAAAGTTATATTATTAAGTTGATAGGCTATGTTCAACTGTGGAAGTAATGCGGCGCCATAATTTTCATCCCAATCCAATCTGAGGCTTGGCGCAATTTTCCAGTTGTTTTGATTGAGCAATATATTTCCAAATGCTGCGCCATGTTGAGTTGCATGATTTCCTCTGTCATTGGATAAAATACTTCTTCTGTCTAATTGAGCTCCTAGGCTTAGGTTAATTCGTTGATTAATTTTTTTTGCATATAAATATTGTAGCATCAAAAGTCTCGATTTATTTTCATTGGCAATGGAGCGAGGATTGTATAAATAATGATCGAAGGTTTCTTTATAAAGCACATCCACCTGCTGGCTATATTTTTCTTTTTGTTGTTTCAATTGCACCTGGTTCCACCAGGTGTTTACCTTTTCAGTTGCCGTATCAGATTTGTAAGTTGTATAGAAGTTTTGCGCGGAAAAATCCCTGCTATCGTAACTACTTCTGAGTGATAATTGCCAGTTGTATTTCATCATAAATGAGATAGAGCCACTCAAGGTTTGGTTATAAAGGTAACCTCTAGTTTGTCCTCTTAAAAGTTGGCCGGTACTATTGTTACTCAATATACCCATTGCAGTGTTTATTTTGGGTCCGGAATTGTGAAAGCCAGCATTGACATTCATCAATCCATATTCACCCAGTGCTAATCCAATTTTTGCATTGGTATTCTTTTCTTTTTTAAATTGGTTGAAAGTTTTGGTAATTACATTGATAACCCCACCTACCGCTTCAGCACCATAGATGGCTGCTGCTGGTCCACGCAATACTTCGATGCGGTCAATTTCGGAAGGAGCGATTGGAATATAGGAAGAGAAGTGACCTGTAATTGGGTCATTTAATTTCATTCCATCCACCAAAACCAATACTTGTTGAAAAGTGCCACCCCTCATCACAATATCACTTTGTGCACCCATTGGGCCACGTGATTGAACTTCCACACCGGGAACATATTTCAATAATTCATCGATTGAAAGTACCGGTAATTGTTTGAAAAGGTTGCCATCTATCACGGTAATGCTCCTGCCTGTTTCACTTGTCTTTTGAGGGGTTCTGGTGGTAGTAAGGGTAACAGGGTCTAGTTCTAGTGGATTTTGTGCATAGGTATTTATAGATAACACAACGCAAAACAAGAATAGGAGTTTTCGCATGGAATATTTTTAATGAGCAGCAAAAATAGTGAACAATGGTACTTCTGAATTCAAAAATTTACCGAAGTTCCGTTTTTCGAAATCCTGTACTTATGTAACAGAAATAATTCATTTCATCAGGTGATAGGCACCTGAGTCTTGCAATGCATCAGCAGGTGGTGGCTATGTTTCACCATTCACCATTGCCCATTCACTTTTTCGCATCGCTAGTACTGTTCTAATTCATTGGGGAAGTCCTTGGTTTTTACATCTTGGATATACTGTTTTACAGCAGTGGATATTTGCTCCTCCAAATTGAGGTAGGTTCTTAAAAAACGGGGTTTAAAATCTGTGTTGATTCCCAGCAAATCGTGCATTACCAGCACTTGTCCATCACAATCTCCTCCGGCACCAATTCCAATGGTAGGAATGGATAAACTTTCGGTTACTTCTTTGGCAAGGTTAGCCGGTATTTTTTCCAATACAATAGCAAAGCAACCCGCTTCTTGTAAAAGCAAGGCGTCTTTTCTCAATTTTTCTGCTTCCACTTCTGCAGTAGCCCTTACTGTATAAGTGCCAAATTTATTGATGGATTGGGGGGTTAACCCAAGGTGCCCCATAACGGGAACACCTGCACGTACAATTTTTTTTACTGAATCAATTACTTCTTCTCCCCCTTCCAGCTTTACGGTATGCCCACCACTTTCTTTCATTATTCTGATAGCGGAAGCCAATGCTATTTCAGAATTGGATTGATAATAACCGAATGGGATATCTACTACGATCAAGCTTCTTTGATGTGCGCGAACCACACTCTGTGCATGGTAGATCATCTGGTCTAGTGTGATGGGTAGGGTAGTGACATGGCCGGCCATTACATTACTAGCACTGTCACCAACCAAAATGATATCAATTCCTGCGGCATCAAATATTTTTGCAAAGGAATAATCATAAGCAGTGATCATGGAGATTTTTTCTCCAGCGATTTTCATTTTCTGAATGGTGTGAGTCGTTACTTTTTTATAAGCTGATTCTGGGGTAGACATGTTGGGTGCTTTTTAATTTTTGCGAAGTAAGTAAGTTTAAAAATGGGTCTTAATTCTATTAGCAAAGTAAATGTTTTTACTTAAAAGTATTTTCAACTTGTCAATCAATTGTTGGTTATCGCTAAGGCAAAGCATTCAAAACTAGCATCATTGTAATTCCAGAAAATGCACTAATTGTCTTTCACCTCTTCCCATAAATGTTTGATCAGGCCATCCGCCAAGCCTATCTTAGGTACATAAATTTGATTGGCACCAGCCCATCGCATCACATTGATATAAATCAGTATGGCCGGTACTATTACATCCGCCCTATCGACTCTTAGGTTATACTTTAAAGTTCTTTCAGATAAGCTAGCAATACTCAGTTCCTTGTGGTAATCCCTTAAAAGCTCCAGTGTAAGGGGTTTGCCATCCTTGCGTTTGCTCATTGAAAAAACCTTATTGATATTCCCCCCACTGCCAATTGCTACTACTTCTTTTTGCCCTTTGATTACATTTCGTAAAACATCTTTCATTTCATCCCAATCGCTGTCCGTTACCATATTTTTAAGTAAACGGATAGTCCCAATGTTAAATGATTTTTTATAAATAAGAATTCCGTTGCTAAAGAAGGAGATTTCAGTGCTGCCGCCTCCCACATCAATGTATAGGTAGCTATGCTCCTTGTCCATATTTTCCGCCACATGATTTTCATAAATCAATCCAGCTTCAAAGTCGCCAGATATTACCTCGATTTCAATTTCGGTTTCCAATTTCACCTTGCGGATAATGTCGGCCGAATTTTTCGCATCTCTCATTGCACTGGTAGCACAGGCTTTAATATGTGTGACATTATAGGCATTGCATAAATGCTTATAGGCCTTCATAGTTTGTAGTACCATTCCAATTTTTGGCTTAGCTATAATTCCTAATTCAAATACATCAAAACCTAGTCGCAACGGCACTCTCACCAAATTTAATTTATTAAAAAAATGGGCCCCTTTTTGATCGGTAGTTATTTCTGTGATTAACAGTCTTGCTGCATTGCTGCCTATATCGATTGCTGCTAATCTCATGTTGTCATTTGCATTGGTGTTGAAAATTCGATTATCGATTAACAGATTTGTTTCAATAAATGAAACTGATGTTAACCTCCAGCTGTTCTACAAAGATAAGTGTGAACTGGGTTTTACATAAGTAGCTTTGCTGTCAATTAAAATTATGTGGACAATTAGTTTGAATAGAGCTGGTCATTAAGGAATTGGGGACATTAATTAATCAGTTTTCGGTTTAAATAATTGTAGGTTTCAACCTGTGATCTAATTTTCTTTGTATTTCTAGGGTTAATGTACTGGTTGGATAGCTGATTATCCAGCTTCCGAGCCTTGATATTATCTGATAATTGAATGAGTAAAATATCTTTCAACTCCTGCTGAATCGATTTATTGAAAATAGGACAAGCTACTTCGATGCGGTGGTCAATATTTCTAACCATCCAATCGGCCGAAGAAATAAATACTTTTTCATCTCCATTATTGTGAAAAAGCATAATTCTAGCGTGTTCGAGGTATTCATCCACGATGCTGATTGCCTGAATCGGATGTAAATACTGTTTATTTTCGGTAAGCATGCAAAATATTCCTCTTACTACTATTTTGATTTCTACACCGACTTTTGCAGCTTCATATAATTTTTCAATTAATAATTCATCACTCAGCGAATTTACTTTCAGCAGGATGGACGCTGGCTTACCAGCTTTGGCATATTTTATTTCTTTAGCGATCAGCTGCATCAGTTGTTTGCGCATGTTGGTAGGACTTACCAATAGCGTTTTGCAGGCGCTTAAAAATTGAATCCTTGTTTTTGGTTGTTCTAAATAATGAAAAACTCGGATTACATCGGCCATGATATTTTTATCGGCTGTGAGTAAACAATGGTCTCCGTATATTTTGGCAGTGCGTTCATTTAAATTACCGGTACTTACAAATCCGTAGTGAAGGGTTTTATTGTTAACGACTTTTTTAATAAGACAAATTTTGCAATGCACTTTCATATTTGGTACTCCTATTAGCACTTTAACACCAGCCTCCTCGAGTTCGTCTTTCCATTCGAGGTTAGCCTCTTCGTCAAATCTTGCCCTTAGTTCAATCACAGCCGTCACATGTTTACCATTTCGAACAGCATTGGTAATGGCATTAATTATTTTGGATCTTGGGGCCAGCCGATAGCAGGTAATTTTGATACTGGTTACTTGAGGGTCAATTGCGGCTTCCCTGAGTAGATCGGTTACACTGTCATAAGAGTGGTAAGGAAAGCTCAGTAATACATCCTTCTTTAATACAATGTCCGACACTTTAGTTGCATTGATTAGCGCTGGATGTACAAATGGCTTTTTGCGGGTGCTTTTTTGTTCAAATACCACTTCTGGAAAATCGATAAAATCTTTAAAATTATGAATCCGTCCCCCAGATATTAGGTTGTCTTTTTCAGATAGCCCCAATCTTTTTACCAAATAGGTGAGAAGGGAAGGGTCAATGTCTCTGTCAAATATAAAGCGGACTGGTTTTCCTTTTTTTCTATTTTTTATTCCCTTCTCCAATTTTTCCATTAAAGAGGTGGCTACATCATTGTCAATATCAATTTCTGCATCACGGGTAACTTTTATGATATGGGCTGAAAAAACATCATAACCAAAAAATGAAAAAATATAAGGAAGGCAAAACCGGATAACATCTTCCAGTAAAATAATGTGCTTTTCATTTTGTTTGGAGGGCAAAAGGATGAATCTTGGCAATCGCCTTGCTGGTACAGATACTAGGGCAAAACGTTGGGGAATACTTTTGTCTTTTTTTGACAATTTACAGGCTAGATAGATCGATTTGTCACTAAGTGTAGGAAATGCCTGTATGCTTTCGATCATTAACGGCACAATATTACTCCTGATTTCATCATTGAAATAGGTAGTAATAAATTTTTGTTGAACCTTATTGAGTTGCTTTTCATTAATCAGGAATATCTTTTGTTTTTTTAAATCCCTAATGATTTCATTCCAAATGCGGTCAAACTCTTTCTGTTGTGCGATTACTCTTTCCTGGATTTGTGTTAAGATCATTTCTGGAGAAACTTCCAAGTGCATATTAGCCTTGTTACCAAAGGCAATCATTCGCTTGAGTGTAGCTACGCGTACGCGGAAAAACTCATCTAGGTTATTTGAAAAAATACCCAAAAAACGAATTCTTTCTCTTAGTGGAACAGTTTCGTCAGCCGCTTCCTGTAACACCCTGCTATTAAAAGATAACCAGCTGATATCTCTTACAATCACTTTCTGTTTTACCAATGGACTTTTTTTAAATTAATCTTTCAAAATTAAGTGGTTCAATCAATAAAAAAAGGAAATGGAGGTTATGTTTTTGTTGTATTTAAATCTCAGCGCTAGTACGTTGGAGGGGTTGCCTGTTATAATAGGGTAGTGCAAGTAGTGAAAGAAAGCCTACTATCAAAATGATACAAAACTGAGCAATCCATTGAAGTAATCCATTCGCATATCCGTGACCTTCATCGATTCCATATAAAACCATTACGCCCATAATAAACCATTGGTAACTACCTATTCCACCAGGGGTGATGATCATTCCGATACTAGCAAATGCCAACACAGGAAAAGTGGCTGCAATTGGCAGATTGGAAGTTTCGGGGATGACAAAAAAACCTAGGTAGGTTCCAGCAGCATAACAGCACCATATAAAAACACTGTGGAGAATAAAGGCAGATTTATTTTCTAGATTTTTAATAGAGCTTAGCCCTGCTCCCACGCCCCGAAAAAGCGTATTAATTTTTTTAACAATGCCGATTTCACTGTACCTATTAAAAATAAATTTCAATAAAAAATAGCCTATCAATATTACGGTAACCAGTAGCGTCAATTTTACGAATATTCCCATGCTATTACCCGACAAGAAATTATTTCGAATGGTAGTTTTCGCATATGCCCCAATGATAGTAGCCTGGCTGGCTATTGCAATAATGAAAACAATCAGCAGCGATACCACGTCGATTGCTCTTTCTACTAAAATAGTTCCAACCAATTTGTCGGCAGGTACTTTTTCATACTTGCCCAAGATGGTACATTTTAGCACTTCACCTAGTCGGGGTACAGCTAAATTGGCTAAATAACCTATCATTACTGCAAAAAAAGTGTTTATCAATCTAGGGGAATATCCCATTGGCTTCATCAATATTTTCCATCGGATTGCTCGGCTAATATGGCTAGCCACCAAAATAAAAAAGACTGGAATAAATAGTATAAACCTGGCTGTTTTTAGTGCTGTTTTGCATTCCTGCCAGTTTTTGTCACCCATTTTATGAATACTCCACCACACCAAAAAAATACCAACCCCCAAAAAGAACAGGTATTTCAAAACCGTTAATAATTTATTTTTCATAATCCTTGACAAAGTACGAAGTTAAGTCGAGAAAAGGGCTAACAACACTTCAATTGGTGAATGGTGAATCAAAATTTGGAGCCTTCACCATGCCAATTGATCTTTTGTAAATGTGGTTATTGTAATGGTGGATTTAAAAGAAGGTTATCAATTAGTCTAACTTCATGAATGTAGGCAGCTACCAAGGCCACTAGTTCTGTTTTGCCATCCCAATATTGAATTATTTCAAGTGTTTGGGCGTTGGCAATAGTAACATATTCGACTTTGATGTCTTGTTTAGTCAATATCTCTTTAGCATTGCGTTGTAATTGGGCTAAGTCTCCTTCCCTAAGGTTTTCTTTTATGGACTTCAGAGCCCTATTTAAATAGGATGCTTTTGCTCTTTCGGCAGGGGCTAGCCTGCTATTGCGGCTGCTCATGGCCAAACCATCTGGTTCACGTTGAGTAGGGCAAATGATTATTGAGGTCTTAATATCAAGCAAAGGAATCATTTTTTTTAATACTAAGCATTGCTGGAAGTCCTTTTGGCCTAAGTATAATTTTCCTGGGGCGACAATGTCCAAGAGGCGTTGCACCACTTGGCATACTCCCTGAAAATGACCGGGTCTAAATTCTCCCTCTAAAATGGTGTCTAAAAGACCCAAATCGTATTGGCGAGTGGGTGAGCTTCCATTTGGATACATATCAGCAACAGCGGGTAAAAAAAGTACATCACAGCCCGCCTTTTCTAATTTGAAGATGTCGGCTTCAATAGAGGAGGGGTATTTTTCAAAATCCGATTGCTCCGTAAATTGGGTAGGGTTTACAAAAATACTTCCAATTACCAGTTCATTTTCTGCAAGAGCAGTTTGAATCAGGCTGATATGGCCATTATGCAATGCCCCCATTGTTGGCACAAATCCAATGGAGTTGCGCTGCATTGAATTATTTAGAATAAAGTTGGTAATGTCCTTAGGTTGTTTAAATAGTATCATTTAGTATGATTGAGTTGCTTCAAATGTAGTTGTATATTGATTTTAAGAAATTTATCGTAACTTTGCCGCCTTTAGGAAAACTACGATATCCTTTTAATCTAGCACAAATGTCAACAAAAAAAAGAATTTTATTTATTGCAAATGAAATGTCTCCTTACGTAGAGCTTACAGAGTTTTCGGAGATCATTAATAAATTGGCAATAAAATCCAATGATAGTGGAATGGAAGTTCGTTGTATAATGCCTCGTTTTGGCACTATTAATGAACGTAGGCATCGTTTGCATGAGGTGGTCCGCTTATCGGGAATCAACGTTTCAATTGGGGGAGATGATTATCCGTTGGTAATAAAAGTAGCCTCTTTGCCCAATGCAAGGTTACAGGTTTATTTTTTAGATAATGAGGACTTTTTTAAGAGAAAATCCATTTTTACAGATGAAAATGAAAAATTTCATGATGATAATGGATTGAGAACAGCTTTGTTTTGCAAGGGAGCGTTGGAAACAGTAAAGAAATTTGGCTGGCCTCCCGACATTATTCATTGTAGTGGCTGGATGACGGGCTTAATCCCAATGTTTATAAAGACAGCCTATAAAAAGGAACCCGTTTTTAGCAATTGTAAAGTTATTTATACAATTGGGGAAAATACCTTCAAGGAAAAGCTTGGAGCTGATTTTCTCAAACTTGCCACAATTAATGATCAGGTCACTAAGAAAGAGTTGGATTTTTTCAAGGATACCAACAATGTGGCTATGTTTAGGGGAGGTGCTGCTTATGCAGATGCTATTTCCTTCGGAGCGGCTAATGTAGATAAAAAGCTGGTGGAAGAATTCAGTAAGATAAAAGGAAAAAAGACCTTGCCTTTTAATGCTGAAACTGATTTAACAGACTATTTACAATTATATGACGACCTTGCCAACTAGTAATTAATAACAACCCAAATTTTTTAAATTTCGTTTTTGTGCAAAGAAAATATCTATGTTTGTTAGCCGGACTGGCTTGTGTTGTTTTATTTAATTGGAACTGTACTAAAATAGATACCACCGAATTGGGTGGAGACCTCCTTCCTGCAGTAGACAATGTGTCTACATTTGCTGATACCCTTTTAATTGATGCTTCCAGAGAGCAATTGAATGAGGATGATACATTTAGGATTAACCGTTTTGAACCCCATCTTTTGGGTAATATCAACAATGATCCAATTTTTGGAAAAACCAAGGCTGATATTTTCGTTCAGTTGAAACCTGTTTTTTTTCCATATTATTTCGGAAATCCCGGTGACACCATCAATCCTTCTATTAATCCTAAAACGCATTACGATTCAGCATTTCTTTGTCTTTCTTATACCGGTTATTATGGTGACACCACTAGGTCACAGCATTTTAAGGTTTACCAGATGGATGAAGGGACTACTAATTTTTCAGATTCAGTTTTCCATTACTTCAGCTTTCGGCCCGATAGGCCTTTAACCAATCTAATCGGTGAAGCGACTATTTTCCAACCAGATTTAAAAAATCTTATCTATTTAAAAACTAGCAATAAAGATTCAATCACTGGGCAGATTCGCATTAAACTTAATTCATCATTTTTGAGATCTTTGGTGAGAAATGATACATCATCGGTAAATAGTCCTTTTCGCAGTGATTCTCTTTTCAAAATGGCCTATAAGGGGTTTGCAATAGTAGCGGATGGACCAAGTTCTGCCAACGGATTGTTTTATATTAATTTAGGTGATTCTACCTCTAGGATTGAAGTGCATTATGTGGCTGGTAATGCCAATACACTGGATACGGCATTTTCTTCTTTTAGTTTGTCAACGGGTAATTCCTTTAAAGTAACCCCTTCTGCAAATGCCAATTTCGTGCTTAGAGACACTAGTACATCGCAATTCCCTAATGCCCCTGATCCAACAGCTTTGTATATTCAGTCATCACCAGGTGGGTCAGCTATTAAACTTAAGATACCTAGATTATCGAGCCTGACCAACCGAATTATTCATCGTGCTGAGATTATAGTTGAGCAGATACCTAATAGTGCCGGTAACGATGTGTTTCCAGCCCCCCAATTCCTTTACCTCGATTTGATCGATACAGGAGGTACTAGAAAATACAAGCCTATTTATTATGACCTTAATAACTCAGAACCGTATGACCCTGATAATAGTATTTCATTCTTTCCTTCACAGGGGATTGATCAAAATTATTATGGCGGATTTAAGCGAACAATGACTGATGGGTTTGGTACACGGTCATATTACAATTTTAATATCACTCGCTATATCCAGAGTCTAGTGACAAAAGGGGGTACCAATTATAATTTCAGATTATATGCACCTTACAATTTGTTTTATTATGGATATAGGCTCCCATATAAAAATAATTTAGCATACGGAAGGGTCAAAATTGGTAATGGAAGCAATGCTAAATACAGGCTTCGCTTGCGAATTGTTTATTCTAAAATTTAGATTATAAAAAAATAGTAAATAAAATCCTCCTTTCTTCAAAGGGGGATTTGTTGTATTCAATGGTAATCCTATCTTTGCAACTTAAAATTTAAAACTCTATGCCTTATTTGTTTACCTCAGAGTCCGTAAGTGAAGGACATCCGGATAAAGTAGCTGATCAGATTAGCGACGCTTTAATTGATAATTTTTTGGCATTTGATGCCAGTAGTAAAGTTGCCTGCGAAACTTTGGTAACTACCGGTCAGGTAGTACTTGCCGGAGAAGTGAAAAGTAAGGCCTATTTGGATGTGCAGGAAATTGCACGTGGTGTAATCCGTAAAATCGGATATACCAAAAGTGAGTATATGTTTGAAGCCAATTCCTGCGGTATTCTTTCGGCCATTCATGAGCAATCGGCTGATATTAACCAAGGGGTAGATAAGAAGAAAAAAGAGGAGCAGGGAGCAGGTGATCAGGGAATGATGTTTGGCTATGCAACCAATGAAACAGCTAATTATATGCCCCTTGCACTAGATTTAGCTCATTTTTTATTAATTGAATTGGCTGCCATCCGTAGGGAAAATAAAGAGATCAAGTATCTGCGTCCGGATGCTAAGAGCCAAGTTACCCTTGAATATGATGACAATAATCACCCAGTTCGTATTGTGGCAATCGTTGTATCTACCCAACATGATGATTTTGGAAAGGAAGCAATCATGCTTGCTAAAATTAAAAAAGACATTATTAATATATTGATACCTAGGGTAGTTAAAAAGTATCCAAAATATGCTCATTTATTCAATAATAAGATTCAATACCATATTAACCCAACTGGTAAATTTGTAATTGGTGGCCCTCATGGAGATACCGGATTAACTGGTCGTAAAATCATTGTTGACACCTATGGTGGTAAAGGTGCTCATGGAGGTGGCGCTTTCAGCGGCAAGGATCCTAGTAAGGTTGACAGAAGTGCAGCTTATGCTACTCGCCATATTGCTAAAAACCTTGTTGCTGCCGGCTTGTGTGATGAAGTGTTGGTTCAGGTGAGTTATGCTATTGGTGTTGCTCAACCTACCAGTATCAATGTAGTTACTTACGGTACCGCTAAGGTGAAATTAACGGATGGTGAAATTGCCAAAAAGGTTATGGGAATGAAATGTTTTGACATGCGTCCTTACTTTATTGAGCAGCGCTTAAAATTGCGAAACCCCATTTACAGTGAAACAGCAGCTTATGGTCATATGGGACGTAAAAATGAAGTGGTTGAAAAAACCTTCATTTCTCCTAGTGGCCAAGCAATCAA
This sequence comes from Ferruginibacter sp., assembly GCA_044357815.1. Classification (GTDB taxonomy): domain Bacteria; phylum Bacteroidota; class Bacteroidia; order Chitinophagales; family Chitinophagaceae; genus Ferruginibacter. Next base: position 14,228 of record JBIKOV010000009.1, read on the forward strand.
GAAAAAAGTAGAACTTTTTACCTGGGAAAAGCTGGATGCTGTGAAGGATGTTAAAAAACTTTTTGGATTGAAATAAGTTTTCTATCAACCCTTTGATTGAAAGGGATATTAAAAGACCATAAGTTTGGAAAAGCTTATGGTCTTTTTTGTTTGAATAAAGATTAATTTTGAAAGGTGAAAAATTTCAGACAACAACAACAAAGACCTAAAAAAAACACCTTGGTGATTGGCCGAAAGGCAATCATTGAAGCAATGCAAACCGGTAAGCAACTGGAACGAATTTATATGCAGTCAACCATACACGGTGAAACGATTGATGAAATACGAAAATTGGCAGAGCAATATTTAGTACCTATAAATAAGGTTCCGGTTGAAAAACTCAACGGATTTAATATCAGTAATCATGAGGGTTGCGTTGCGGTGATCAGCAAAATACAATACCAAGACCTGCAAAATGTCATTTCATTTATCGTGGAGAAGGGAGAAGTTCCTTTGTTTTTGATATTGGATGGAATAACAGACATTCGAAATATTGGTGCGATTGCCAGAAGCGCCTATTGCTTTGGTGTAAATGCCATCATTATTCCTGACAAAGGAGTTGGCGCGCTTAATGAAGATGCTATATCAACATCTGCGGGAGCCCTAGAGATGATTGCTGTTTGCAGAGTGAATAGTTTGATGAAAACCGTGGATGAATTGCATATGAACGGCATTAAGGTCTTTGCCAGTGAAATGACGGCCACCAAAAAACTGTTTGAATGTAACCTTGCCGAACCTTGCGCTTTAGTAATGGGGGGAGAAGAGCATGGTGTATATCCTGCACTAATGAAAATATGCGATGAGCAATTTCAAATTCCTATGATCGGAGATTTTGAATCACTCAATGTTTCAGTTGCTACGGGAGTAATTTTATACGAAGCGATGAAGCAACGTTTGGGATAATAAATTGTAGTTTTAATTTATTCTTGCATATCCCCATCGGAAAAATTTGAATTGTCGGCGGTTTTACTGGAGTCTGCAACGAGTTGGTCCATTTTTTTAATTTCTTCATCTGTGAAATTTCGCCATTTCCCGATTGGTAAATTTGCTAGGCTAATATTCATGATCCTTACCCTTTTTAGGGTGGTTACATTATAACCCAGTGCTAAGCACATTCTCCTGATTTGACGATTGAGTCCCTGGGTGAGAATGATGCGAAAGCGATTTTTCCCCTCCTGCTTTACAAAACATTTTTTAGTTACGGTGTCGAGTATGCGAATACCATTGCTCATCCTATTTACAAAATCCCCTGAGATGGGTTTATCTACCGTTACAACGTATTCTTTTTCGTGGTTGTTGCCCGCCCTTAAAATTTTATTTACAATATCACCGTCATTTGTCAAAAAGATCAATCCTTCCGAAGGCTTATCTAGTCTGCCTATGGGGAATATTCTGCTCTTGAAATTAATAAATGAAATGATATTGTGTTTATCCTTTAGATCTGTAGTACAGGTGATCCCAACGGGTTTGTTAAAAATGAGGTAAACTGTTGAGTCCTTTTTTTTAATTGCTTCTCCGTCAATTTCTACCACATCGCCCGGTACAACACGGTTGCCTTTAATGGCTATATTATCATTGATGGTAACCCTTGCCTGTTCAATGTATTTATCTGCTTCCCTTCGGGAGCAAAAGCCAGTTTCGCTGATGTATTTATTTAAGCTTTTATCCATTTATTGAATTAAAATTACAGGATTTTGGGGCATTCACCATCAGTAGCGACTTCATTTTTAAAATTACGCCTATTCGTAATAAAAAATATCCCATAAATGTAGTTGCTGGCGGTGGGTTTTTGTTTTAAAAGTCTTCTAATCTTCAACAGCAAAAATGGACAACAAAGCGTTCAGGAGGGTTCGGGATGGTTATAAGGTGTAAGCGGTATATATTTAATACGTCAACTGATGTTATCAGTGTAAAAGGCAGTTTTAATAGAAACGATTGTTTACAAGATGCAGTAACTGTTTACATTTTTACTCATTACAAATTGAAATACATTCTATCAACAAGGGAAGGGATATATATAAGGGGTTGCTGTTTGTTGTTTTTGTATCTTCTTTTGTCGAGTGGATGCTCAACAGTTGGCATTTCCTAGAGCGGAGGGCTTTGGTAAATTTTCAAGTGGTGGCCGGGAAGATAGGGTGGTATCAGTTGATAATCTCAACGATAAGGGAATAGGAAGTTTTCGCCAGGCTTTGGAAGCTTTTCCAACTGATCCAATTATTGTTATTTTTAAGGTTTCCGGAATCATTGAATTGGTTACTCCTATTGTTATTAAATGGTCTAATATTACCATAGCCGGCCAAACTGCACCGGGCGGTGGCATTTGTTTAGGGGCATTCTTTTATGTTGAATGGTGCCAAAATGGGACGGGGAAATTATTGCAGCGCAATTCGATCGATATCTGGCAGCCAGATATTTTACGGCTGGGCGGGGTGGAAGCTTAGCGCAATAGTGTCGCTTTAGCTAATTGTTTTAATATACCTATATTGCCACATTATTATAATGACTACAATATACCATTGTTGTGTACTATTTCAAATGGAGTTGGTGTGGAAAGTTTCGACTGGATTGATACTTTGATAGACTATCCATTGGCCATTATAAATGGAATGGCAACACCTCATGATCTTGCTGGATGAGGTCTTAGTTTTATAGATAAATTTTTAACTGAAATTTAGTTATCATACGGAAGTTATTTTTTGAATTAAATATTTGGAAAAACAGTTTATCAAAGGTGTAAAAAAGAGTAACACTTAAAATATAAAAATGAATAGAATTGTATCCATATTGTTTCTGGTTGTTTTTGCGACCTCTTTAAACGCACAGACAAGCCTTGTTAATACAAGCGGTAGTAAATATGCTAAACTATCAGGTGTAGGTATCAGCGATGTGAAATGGACAAAAGGATTCTGGGCGGAAAGATTTAAAGTCTGTAAGGATTCGATGGTACCTCATTTGTGGAATACTTATACCAGTAATGATATTTGTTATGCTTTTCAAAACTTTAAGATAGCAGCATCTTTGGACACCGGGAGGTTTCGTGGGCCTTCATTTCACGATGGCGATTTTTACAAAACCTTGGAGGCTTTGGCAAGTATGTATGCTTCTACCAAAGATGAAAAATTAAACGCTATAATGGATCAAGCTATCTCGGTAATTGCTAAAGCGCAAAAGGAAGATGGATATATTTATACCAAGTCAATAATTGAACATCGTAAAAGTGGTCAGGTTGCCATGTTTGACGATAAGTTGAGTTTTGAAGCTTATAATTTTGGCCACCTGATGACAGCAGCTTGTGTTCATTTCCGAGCTACTGGTAAAAGGACGTTGCTAAACATCGCTATTAAAGCTACCGATTTTTTAATCGGGTTTTATAATTCAGCTTCACCAGAACAAGCCCGTAATGCAATTTGTCCATCCCATTACATGGGTATAACAGAAATATTTAGAACAACGGGTGATAAAAAACACCTTGATCTAGTAAAAAAACTTATTGATATACGCGGACTCTCTGAGGGTTCGGATGATAATTCAGACAGGGTTCCATTTAGGCAAATGAAAAAAGTAAATGGACACGCTGTAAGGGCAAATTATTTATTTGCAGGTGTTGCGGATCTGTTTGCAGAAACTGGTGATTCAAGTTTATTGGCTACATTGAATTTGATGTGGGAGGATGTTGTTAATCACAAAATGTATGTTACAGGTGGCTGTGGCTCTTTATATGATGGGCTTTCATCTGATGGCATAACCTACAAGCCAGATTCTATTCAAAAAATTCAGCAGGCTTATGGAAAGGATTTTCAGTTGCCAAATAAAATGGCGCATAATGAAACTTGTGCAAATATTGGAAATGTATTATGGAACTGGCGAATGCTTCAGTTAACAGGCGATGCAAAATATGCAGATGTTTTGGAGCTGTCTTTGTACAATAGTGTATTAAGTGGTATCAGCTTGGATGGTAATAAATTCTTTTATACCAATCCTTTGGCAGCTTCTAAAGATTACCCGTACGACTTACGTTGGAGTGGTGGTCGCTCAAATTATATCAGTAAAAGCAATTGCTGTCCTCCTAATGCCGTCAGAACTATTGCAGAGGTAAATGACTATATGTATAGCCTATCGGAAAATGGATTATATTTTAATTTGTATGGAGGAAATCAATTGTCAACCCAATTAAAAGATGGATCTACCATTGAGTTAGAGCAGCAAAGCAGTTATCCCTGGAATGGGAATGTATTGGTTTCTATTAAAGCAGCACCGTTAGTAAGCTATGCTCTTTATTTCAGAATTCCTGGGTGGTGTAAAAATGCTAGTATGCGCATTAATGGCAAAATGGTAGACAGGAAATTAACAAGTGGGAAATATGAAAAAGTTGAACGTTTATGGAAGACTGGAGATAAAATAGAACTGGTCTTGGATATGCCGGTAACCTTACTAGAGTCCAATCCGCTGGTGGAAGAAACTAGAAACCAGGTAACGGTAAAGCGTGGCCCAATTGTATATTGTCTTGAATCGGTAGACTTTCCCAATCAGCCTATCACGGATGTAGTGATTCCGTCAACTATTAAACTTTATCCTGTAGCAATGAAAATTGATAATGCAGCTATACTGGCTTTAACCGGCGAAGCAAGGGTATTGCTACCTAATCATTGGAAAAATAAATTGTATAAGGAATTAAATGCCGTATCTAAATCTGTTACTATTAAACTGATACCTTATTATGCTTGGGCCAATCGTGGGCAATCGGACATGACCGTTTGGATGCCATTGCAGCGGTAGTAACGATAAAGGCCCGTAGTTAAAAGTTTTTTTAAAAATAAATTGAAATTAAGAATTAAACAGGTGGTGGAATTACGTATGATATTATCAAAATGGATGTAAATTAAAATGGAGAGAATTATAGCAACCTATTATATTGAAACCCCTTTTGCAGCCGAAGCAGCAGCGCAAGTGCTTGCGGGAGAGCAGTCCTCTGGCACTTTCGTGCCAGTGCCTGGTGAAACGGAAGCGTTAAAAGCACGTTTCGCTGCTAGGGTTGAAAGCGTTCAGCATATTGAAACTGTTGACTATCCTGCTATTCCGGGAGCTATTAGTAAAACTGGTAAGTACCATCGTGCGATGGTGAAAATATCTTGGAGCATTGAAAATATGGGATATAATTTACCAGTTTTGCTTTCAACCTTGCAAGGGAATTTGTATGAAATAAAACAATTTACCGGGTTAAAATTAATGGACATTGAATTACCAGCATCATTTGGCCAACAGTACCAAGGGCCTGCTTTTGGTATTGAAGGATGCAGGAAATTAGCCAGTGTAAAAGATAGGCCATTGATTGGAACAATAATAAAACCCTCGCTTGGACTTTCTATTCAACAAACTGCTGAAATTGTTCAAAAATTAGCAATTGCCGGAATTGATTTTATTAAAGATGATGAACTACTGTCTTCATCAGCCAATTCAAATTTTAATGATCGGGTTGACGCTGTTATGGATGTACTAAATCAGCATGCTAATAATACCGGAAAGCAAGTAATGTTTGCTTTTAACATTAGTGGCGAAATGGATGAAATGATGCAGCGTTACGATAAAATTGTATCTAGGGGTGGGAATTGTGCCATGCTAAGCATTAATAGCGTTGGTTTATCGGCTGTAAAAAAAATATGCGATCAACGCCAGCTTGCAATTCATGGGCATCGAAATGGTTGGGGAATGTTGAGTCGCCATCCATTGCTCGGAATTGATTTCAAAGCCTATCAAAAAATATGGCGGCTTTCTGGAGTTGACCAATTGCATGTAAATGGAATAGAAAATAAGTTTTGGGAAACGGATGATAGCGTAGTCAATTCTATAGAATCATGTTTAACGAAAATGTACAATCATGCAACTGTCTTGCCAGTTGTTTCTTCAGGACAGTGGGGTGGACAAGCATTTGAGACTTATCGAAGAACCAAAACTATTGATCTTTTATACATGGCAGGTGGCGGTATTATGGCGCACCCAATGGGTCCAGCAGCAGGTGTTATAGCCTTGCAGCAGGCATGGTCAGCCGCAGTTGATGGGCTTAGTTTGGAAACTGCAGTTACGTTATATCCAGAGTTTGCAAAATCAGTTGAAAAATTTGGTAATAAATAATAACGTGAAAACAATTCAGGAAATATTATTGGCTTTCTATGGTGATGATTTTACTGGCTCTACCGATTCATTGGAGTTTTTAAGTCGTGCGGGTGCTAAAACGGTTTTATTTATTGAACCACCCACCTCAGCGCAACTTTCTATGTATCCTTGGTTGGATGCATATGGTGTAGCAGGAATGAGTCGTTCCTTAACTCCCTTGCAAATGGAAGAAATCTTATTGCCTGCCTTTGAAATGATTTTGCAATCCAAAGTGCAACATGTACACTATAAAACTTGTTCCACCTTTGATTCATCGCCTACTATTGGAAGTATCGGAAAGGCAATTGATATTGGTGTAGCTGTTTTTACTAATCCAATCGTTCCCTTATTGGTTGCAGCACCTACACTTGGTCGTTATTGTTTGTTTGGTAATTTGTTTGCCCGAATGGGTATTGGCAGTAATGGGGAAATTTATCGGTTAGACAGACATCCTTCCATGAGTCAGCATCCAGTTACACCTTCGGATGAAAGTGATCTTCGGCTGCATTTGGCAAAGCAAACTAGTAAAAAAATAGGGCTAATTGATATACTTCAATTGGAAAAGGGCATAGCGGAGTTGAATGAAATTAATGCGAATGCTGACATTGTGTTAATTGATGCTTTGTACGATGAGCAGTTATTAAAAATTGGCGCCTGGATTGATGCGCAGCGCAAAAAGGATGTGCCTTTGTTTTCAGTTGGTTCATCTGCAATCGAAGTATCGTTGGGTAAATTATGGAATGAAAAGCAATTACTGCATCCTGTTTCTGATTGGCTTCATCCTGGGAAGGCTTCTTCCTTATTGGTGCTTTCAGGAAGTTGTTCGCCCGTTACTGCTGCTCAAATTTTATGGGCTAAGGCGAATGGTTTTTGTGAAGTGATTTTGGATCCCATTCTATTCCGTAAATCAGCAGAGCTGTTGTTGGAGCCTTTTATAACAGTCGTTACTGATTTTATTCAAAGGGGAATGAATGTGATTGTACATACAGGTGACAAGCAGACTGCTAATTTACCATCCAAACTTGTTGGGACTGCCCTTGGATTGATTGCCAAGGAGATTGTGATCAAGGAAGGTATTCAGCGGGTATTGATTGCTGGAGGTGATACTAGTAGCTATGCTGCTAGGGCAATGGATATCTTGGCTGTTGAAATGATTGCCCCCCTTGTACCAGGTTCACCTCTTTGTAAAGTGATTTCAGAAAATAAAGCCATTAATGGATTGGAAGTCAATTTTAAGGGTGGACAGGTGGGTAACGAAAATTATTTTGAGGAGGTTTTAAATGGGGAAGTCCGGTTCTAGTGCACTGGTAATTTTTTGAAGAAGATATTTATTTAATTAATACGATCACCATAACAAATAATTTATGCAGCAAAAAACATTGGGTCTTATTCACACATCTGCCACCTTGGTGCCTGTTTTTGCAGAATTGTGCAATCAGTATTTACCCAATATAAAAGTATTTAACATCGTAGATGACAGTCTGATTAAAAATGTAATTGCCTGCAATGAACTAACGCCAGCTACGGCAAGGAGAGTGGTCAACTATGTGGGTTCAGCAGAATTGGCTGGCGCAGATTATATTTTAGTTACTTGCTCTTCCATTGGAACAGCAGTGGAAACGGCCGCTTCATTAACCAATGTACCAGTAATTAGAGTTGACCAGCCCATGGCCGATCTGGCGGTGCAAACCGGAAAAAGAATTGGTGTAATTGCTACCCTGTCTACCACCTTGCAGCCAACTTCTGATCTGGTAAAGCGAAGGGCTTTGTTTGCGCAAAAAGAAATCGAATTAACTGCTGTTCTATGCAAGGGAGCCTTTGAAGCATTGATGAGTGGTGATACAATCGCCCACGACGCTATGGTGGCAGAAGCCTTGGGCGAACTGGTTAAAAAAGTAGATGTGATTGTTTTGGCTCAGGCTTCAATGGCAAGGGTAGTGGATAGTTTATCGATATCAGAAAAAAGTATTCCAATATTGGCAAGTCCAACAATTGCCATTCAATACTTGGCAACATTATTATAACCCATGAAAAAAATAACCCAACTATTTTTATTAATCAGCGGCCTTGCAGTAATTGTAATGCTGATTGGTATTTATGTACAGCAGGTAAATGTCTATAAATCTTTTGCTATACTGGCTGCCGTTAGTTTGTCCATTGGATTGGGGGCCATTCCATCATTAAGGAATTATCGTTATACAGCTTGGATTATAGCTGCAGTAGTTGCAGGTATGATGTTTCCTGCAGCCTTTTCAAAATGGGGTTCTTTCGACCTTAGAAATAAATGGATGATACTCGCTGTTATTCAACTAGTGATGTTTGGAATGGGAATACAAATGAGTTGGAAAGATTTTTCGGGAATAGCTCAAACAGGCAAAGGTGTAGCCATTGGACTGCTTTGTCACTTTTCAGTAATGCCTTTAATGGGTTGGTTATTAACCAAACTATTTCATTTTGAACCCGAGATTGCGGCAGGCATCATTTTAATCGGATCCTGTTCGAGTGGATTGGCATCTAATGTGATGGTATACTTGGCTAGAGCTAACTTGGTATTGTCTGTTATTGTAACTGCAATGGCTACCATGGCTGCCCCCTTTCTTACTCCTTTATTAATGAAGTTGCTGGCAGGCACTTTAATAAAAATTGATTTTGTAAATATGATGATGGAAATAATTAAAATTGTGATTGTACCCATCTTTGCTGCACTCTTGCACGACTATCTAAAAACAGCTACGAAAGAGGGTAAAAATATCATTCATGTTGTATTGATCATCGCCATTGTGTGGCTACTATTATTGCCATTGGGATGCTGGACTTTGCTTCAATCAGTTATTGCATCATCGGCCTTACTTCAATCAATTGAAATGGCCAACTTCCTGTTAGGTGCAGTCATAGTGGGGGTATTATATCATTCACTTTCTAAGCGGTTCAATCAATTAGATACCATTATGCCCTATTTCTCCATGATTGGAATTATCTATTTTACCACCGTAACAACTGCAGCTGGGCATGATAATTTACTCAATGTAGGGTTACTTTTATTTGTGGCATCGGTCATACACAATGGAGCGGGTTACTTCTTTGGTTACTGGTTGAGTCGCTTATTTAAATTAAACAGAGCGGATGCTAGGACAATTGCATTTGAAGTTGGTCTACAAAATGGTGGTATGGCATCTGGCTTGGCAGGAGGAATGGGAAAGTTAGGTAGCGTGGGGCTACCCGCAGCAGTTTTTAGTCCATGGATGAATATCTCCGGTTCTATTTTGGCCAATTATTGGAGAAAAAGACCGGTGGCTGATTTTATTTTGGAAAAAGAAAAAGAATAATTTTTTTTGATGAAGTAGTTATGAAATAGCAGTAGGGTATTTAAAAATGGGAAGTTGGTATCTTTTGTTGATATGGCTAATAGGGATGGGAACGATGGAAAAAATTAGTATTTTTTTAAGGTTTATAAATGAATAAAATTTATTTTAAAAGGAATTACTTGGGGCCACAGTAGGGGAATTACGCCCTTGCTTACTTTTTCACAAGGATTCTCCGAATTGAATCCTGGCGTAGAAGTGCAGTGGACAAAAAGAACTTTGCAAGAGTTTGCTGAATTCCCAATTGAATAATTAACGGAGCAATATGATCTCTTAATCATTGATCATCCTTGGTTGGGTTGTGCAGCTGCAACCAATGTTGTTTTGCCTTTGGAGCAATACCTTTCAAAAGAATGCCTGCAGGACCAGTTGGATAATTCGGTAGGCTATTCCCACCAGAGTTATCAGTATAAACATAAATTTGAGTAAATTAAAAAAAAGGACTGTCCCAATTCATTGAAAATAGAACATATCCAAAAAATAAATTTGCTATTTATTTAACAAACAACCATTCGGCACAGTCTGTAAAAAATATATCTATGTACTTAAAGCTAGAGTGAATTTCGTACAGTTAAATAAAACCTAGCCTCAATATGTTCGGTCGAATTATTTAAGATCAGTTCAGCAGCCTTTTCGCCCATCATTTTAAAATCGGTGGAGATGGTAGTGATGCCGTTCATAATGATTTTTTTAATGGAAGTTTCGTTGTAGGAAATCACTCCTACCTCTTTACCCAAAACTAAATTTTGGTCTAATATTTTCTCTATCAGATTAACCAGATCCTCTTCCATCAGGCTGATATAGACTTCCCCTTTTTTGATTGCTTCATTGCTAATATTGTATACTATTTTATAGTTGAATGCATATTCTTGGCAAAATTCACTAAGGCCAGTGGTGATTCCAATGTGGTACGTATTGTGTTCGGGTAAAATAATATTTATTGTATTGTACTTGCTTAGTAGCGGCAGAGCTTCCTCCAGGGCTTTGTAAATATCCTTTTCAAAATTTTCATAGATAGCACCATAATTGCCGCTAACTCCTGGAACCAGTTTATCGAGTAAAATTAATTTTTCTTTTGGTATAGCGTTAATCACCTTATCGGCCTCTTCGGTTCCATCCATAAAATGGGGGATAATTACATAATAATGGTAATCTTCTTTTGAGTGGAGCAATAGTTTTTTAAACAGTGGTAAACTATTGTTGTAGATATAAAAATCAATAGTAGCGGCTTCGCCCAATGTGCTTACAAATGAGTCGTATATTATTTTTTTATGGGTACTCAGCTTATTGAATAGCAGAAAAATTTTCACTTTTCTTTCTATATTGCAGCTCTTGATAAAATAGCCCTTGCCAGGTATTGAACCAACAATGCCTATTTTCTTTAAATATTTATATCCTTTTTCAGCGGTATCTCTTGAAATCTCAAATTCAAAACTCAATTCATTGATGGAGGGAAGTACATCATTCAATTGAAGTTTATTCGATTCGATGGCCTTAATAATGCAGTTGGCAAGTTGTTGATATTTGGGAGTGCCCGAAAATTCGTCGATGTAGATGAGCTTGCTAAAAGAGGATACCATAAACAGATGCTGCGCAAAGGGTTTTTCCTATTACTCAGTCATCAAAATTACTGTTTTTTGGTATATAAATGGGTCGAAGATCCAATGTTTAGCAGTAAATGCTGCTTTTGAAATTGCATTTTGCAGCAATAAATCCAAGTGCTTAGATAAGCATTTAGGGTAATTCAATCGGCTTTAAATCAAAGCCTTCAATACAATTTAGGTATAGAAAACTATACTATTTGCTTTTGAAAAAAGCTGTTGAAACGCAAGACCATTTTATTGCAAAAGTAAATTTATTTTTTTAGAGTTATAACTTGAATCATGCATTTCTTCATCCAAAACTAGCGGCTGGATGGGCTCTCTTTCCGCCTTCATTGTATAACCTATTGTAGGCAATACTATGGTAAGGGTTTTAGTTTTTTTTGCATCTGAAATCCCTTTGCTGTTAAATAAGGTATCTTCTACGATACTAACATCATTTTGCATATTGACAGCTGATTTTTCTACGTTAATATTATTGTAATTGCTCGTGATAAGCTGGATTGCCTCAATTTCTTCCTTTTTTATGATGGCAGGTTGGTTAAGCCAATAGAGGAAATTAATAACTCCTGGTATTTGCTTAACGAATTCTATTTCAGCGGATGAAATGTAGACGAAAACATATGACTTGAAAAGGGATTTTTTGATCGTCTGAGGGTTGACTGCATTTGCAGAGCTAATATTATTAAAGGGGAAATAGTTTATAATATTTTTTTGATGAAGCGCTGCTATTACTTTTTTCTCCCTACTGTTGCTGGTGTAAATGATATACCAATCCCTGCTCATATTGTATAAGTTGATTTAGGTGAAATAAAATAATCCATTTTGGAAGATGGAATATTTTCCTTGTGAGGGAGGGTTTGTGGTGTAAGGAGGGGTAGTAAATAATGGGATAATTGAATCTTCGAAGTGTAAAATACATACTTCAATGACAAAATGCAAGTAGAAATTACTATTTGTATACTAGAATTAAAAATTTTTATGAATGCCCTAGAATAAGGTTTTGCAATCCATTTTGTATCAGTAGCATGCGATAAAAATAGATGAGCCGTCGATCAGTCCTAAATGGATGCTGTAGCATCAATGGAATCATAAACGATTACTTTTGACCATAATGGGGAACATTCCGCTACAAAAGCAAGGTGATCCGGATCGGTCTGGTAACTAGCCTGGTCTGCATCGTTTTCAAAGGTTAGTAGCCAGGAAACTGCATAGGTATTTTCAATTACCGCACGGTTGGTATTTGCAGGAACTCCAATATGAAATTGCTGGATGGTTTTTACAGCAGAAAGTTTATTTAGCCCTGCAATTAACTTATCTAGGTCAGTGGTGCTTGCTGTATTGTTGAGCCAGAAGTACACATGATGTATAAACGCATTTTTCATTTGATTGTTTTTAGGGTACAAATATAGCTATTCCCACTATTGTATTTACTTAACTGCATGTCATTAATTATTATTATTTTCAATTTCCCCGAATTGTTTTTGGTAGCCATTTATTGCTTACTTTTAGTGAAATTTATTATTATGTATACTAGACGCATGTTTATAAAAAATACTAGCTCCCTTGCTTTGGGAGCAGCCTTTTTATCTTCTTTTGATGTATCGGGTAAAAAAACTAGCAATCCCGGCATTCAGTTATATACCGTAAGAAAGGAAATGATGGAGGATGCTGTAGGAACCTTACAAAAGCTTGCTGCCATCGGTATCAAGCAAATTGAATCCGCTGCTAGCGAGAAAGGATATTATTATGGATTGAAACCAGTAGAAATAAAAAAAATCTGTTCGGATCTGGGCATGACGCTTCGTAGTGGCCATATACAACTTAATGGAAAATGGGAGCAAACAATGGCAGATGCGGAATTATCTGGTCAGGAATACCTCATCTGTTCTTCTATGCCTTCCCACGGACAAACTGTTGAAAATTATAAAATGGTGGCAGCAGCGTTTAATAAAGCAGGGAAAGAATGTAAAAAAAGAGGGTTGAAATTTGGTTACCACAACCATGATTTTGAATTTGAGAAGCAGGATGGTAAAACCTTATATGACGTTTTGTTGGAAAATACGGATCCCTCATTAGTAGGAATGGAATTGGATCTTGGTTGGGTAGTGGCTAGTGGGAATGACCCTATTGCCTATTTTAAAAAACATCCTAGGCGTTTTCCTTTATGGCATTTAAAGGATATGAATTTGGTTAAAAAAGAAAGCACCGAATTTGGAAAAGGTGGACTTGATATTCAAAAAATGTTTGACAATAGCCAACAGTCGGGATTGAAATATTTTTTTATTGAACAGGAGGAATATAGCCATACGCCGATGGAAAGTATGGAGCAAAATATGGTTTATTTAAAAAAGATTAAATAATAGGGTATCCTAAACTTCAAAACACACAATTATTCTTCCGATTAGGTATTTTATCTTTGCATCGAAATATTAATGAATGGCCTATAAAACGCTGGAAGAAAGTTTGAGGGACCTTGAAAGAAATGGTCAACTGATTCGTGTCAAAGAACAAGTAGATCCTTATCTTGAAATGGCAGCCATTCATTTGCGGGTATATGCTGCAGGTGGGCCTGCCTTGTTGTTCGAAAATGTGAAGGGGAGTAGATTCAGGGCAGCATCCAATATATTTGGGACAATAGAAAGGAGTAAATTTATTTTTAGGCATACTCTTCCTTTGGTGAAGCAGTTGATTGCCTTAAAAAACAATCCGGTAAAGGCTTTAAAAAATCCCGTCAAAAATTTTACTGCAGGCCTTGCTGCCTTGAAAGCATTGCCATTAAAAAACCCGCTTCAAAAGCCAGTTCTTTTTGAGGAAATAAAAATTGAAGACATTCCTCCCATTCACCATTGGCCTATGGATGGAGGGGCTTTTGTGACTCTTCCACAGGTGTATACCGAAGATATAGATCAGCCAGGTATTATGAAAGCCAACCTGGGAATGTATCGCATACAACTGACGGGAAATGAATATGTGCCCAACAAAGAAATTGGATTGCATTATCAACTTCACCGCGGTATTGGTGTGCACCAGAGTAAGGCTAATAAAAAAGGGCTTCCACTTCGGGTGAGCATCTTTATTGGTGGGCCACCAGCCCATAGTGTAAGTGCCGTAATGCCGCTGCCGGAAGGTATGAGTGAAATGACTTTTGCAGGGGTATTGGGTAATCGTAGATTCAGGTATACTTATGTGGATGGCTATTGCATCAGTACGGATGCTGATTTTGTAATTACGGGAGAAGTTTATCCCGAAGATAACAAGCCGGAAGGGCCTTTTGGGGATCACCTAGGTTATTACAGCCTGCAGCATTATTTCCCATTGCTGAAAGTGCATAAGGTATTTGCTAAAAAAAATGCAATCTGGCCTTTTACGGTTGTAGGAAGACCGCCACAGGAAGATACCAGTTTTGGACATTTGATTCACGAAATGACCGGTGCTGCAGTGCAGGAGGAAATACCCGGTTTACGAGAAATTCACGCCGTAGATGCTGCCGGTGTTCATCCTTTGTTGTTGGCAATTGGGAGTGAGCGGTATACCCCTTATGCACCGCTGCAGCAACCTGCCGAAATACTCACTATTGCTAACCATATTTTGGGTACTGGTCAATTGAGTTTAGCAAAATTTTTATTTATTACAGCTGACGAAACCAACCAGCTCAGTGTTCATAATATACAGGATTACCTTTCCTATTTTCTACAAAGGATTAACCTCAGTCGAGATATTCATTTTTACACCAATACCACGATGGATACCCTGGATTATTCCGGAACTGCTATTAATAGAGGCAGCAAGGTAGTGTTAGCAGCATATGGAGCCATTCAAAGAGATTTAGCGATTTCGGTGCCACTATGTTTACAGGAGTTACAGGGTTTCGAAAATCCAAAGTTGGTGATGCCCGGGGTAATAGCCCTGCAGGCTCCGCCCTTTAGTAATTATACTGCAGCAAAAGTTGAATTCACTAAGCTAGATGGGCAGTTAAATAATAATCTTAGCTCTCTCAATGCTGTTCCATTAATTGTTATTTGTGATGATGCCAATTTTGTAAGCGAAAATAGTAGCAATTTTTTATGGGTCACCTTTACCCGTAGTAATCCTTCGAATGATATACAAGGTATCGGAGCTTTTTACCAAAATAAACATTGGGGCTGTAAAGGGCCATTGGTAATTGATGCCCGCAGTAAACCTCACCATGCTCCGGTAGTTGCAGTAGATCCTGTTACCAATAGTAAAATAAATTATTTATTTGAGAAGGGGGGTAGTTTGTACGGAGTGGAGTAAATAATAATTAATCTCACGCAGATTTACGCAGATGAAATGCACGTAGATTTATACAGACCATGATAAAAAATATATTATTCTAAAAAAATCACTACCACCCATTTACATAATTTTATATCTTTATTAAAATCCTCTTTCTGTTGATTGCCGCTTGCTGCGAAGCCACTTTGATACCCTGTCATTGATAGAATGTTTTTTATCTGGCAGGTTTATTAATAACTAAACGCAGCAAGATGACTAAAAATTCCCCTTCAAACAACGCTGATAATCGGAGTTACAGATCTGTAATTTCCCTGGCCTTAGTGAAAAAAAAATACCTGCTAATTATTGGATTGAGTGTTTTTGTTCAAGTAAAAACATTACCCCAAACCAATAATTATTTCGGAATTTCCGGGGCTTTGAACGGGGCAGTTTGGAGCGCTAATCCATCAGGTCCCTATACCTCATTACTTAATTCTACCGGCGGAGCAATTCTCCATTTTGGCAATGCTGCCAATATTACGGGCGCTACGCTGGTTGTTAGTGGCATCAATGTTTCGGCCAACCTCAATTGGATTAACACGGGTACATTGGAAACAGGCGGATCAGTATTGCCTATTAACGTGGCATCTGGCATAACCTTCAATATGTCACAGACAACTTCTGGGGCTGTAGGTACCGGGTTCAATAAATTGGGCAGCGGAGTGTTGGCAATGAGTGGAGGTTCCAATTATTCCGGCGGTTTTACCTTGAGCGAAGGCACATTTATCGCTGGAGGAGTGAATGCCATGGGTGGTAATAAACTCTCACTCAATGGAGGAATAATCGCTTCTTCTTTATCCCTTGATCTTTCGGGAAAATATACGGGAGGTATTTTAATCGGAGGTAATATACAGTGGGGTGATATTGCCAGTCTAGCAAATGGGACTGCCGGACTAAAATTTAATGACAGTGTTTTTTTGGGTGCAGTCAATCGTACCCTTACACTAGGTAATTCGGGTACAATAATTTTCGGTGGCCCTATTTCCAACATCGGTGCCCCAGGATTAAGTTTAACTGCTAATGTAAATGGCAATGGTATTTTTGAAATCACACATGCCAATAATTCATTCGGTGGACCCATCAATATCTTGGGTGGAAAAGTAAGGTTTGCATCAGATGGTAGTATAGGTAATGCCGCCAACATCATCCTATTGGATGGAGGCAAGCTGCTCTCTAAATCCAGTTTCTCTCTATTGCATGCCATTCAATTGGGCAATTCAGTTGGTACGGGGATCGTAGTTGCTTCAACTGATACACTTACCATTACAGGGGTGATTGCTGACAAAACAGTTTCGGGCAGTTTTGCAAAATCAGGTGCCGGGCTATTGATACTTACTAATGCCAATACCTTCACAGGCAACACTTTTATTGATGCCGCTGGAGGGATCCTTCAGTTAAATCACCTGGGAGGTAATACACTGCCCGTTTCTAATAATGTGATCATAAATGGCGGTAAGCTGATGGTAAGCTACAACCAAACCCTCAATGATTTGAGTTTAGTAAACGGAAATTTGCAAATTGATGATGGGGTATCTCTTACTATTAATGGAACATTCGACTATTTTCAGGCGGCTTCCATTTCGATAATCGGTACCGGAAAAATTGTGTACGGTCCTTTGGGAATATTAAAATATTCGGGTACCAATTCAAAAATTGCCAGCGCCAATGAATTCCCCAATACCAATGGGCCCTACACTGTTACCTGCGATAACACTGCTGGACTCACTCTGCCATTCGCAAGAACCATTCGGGGTAAACTGGTTCTTAGAGTTGGTAAATTTATAATCGGTGCCAGTGCATTACTTGAGCTAGATGGCGCATCGCTTGAAAGCAGCGGCGGGTATCTGTCAGGAAATTCCATTAATGGTTCCAGCTCAAATCTAACTGTTAAGGGCACCACTGGCGGAACCGTTATTCTACCGACCAATAATCTTAGTATCGGTCTTAATAATGTAACGATTGGAGGTACAAGAACCCTAGCTTTGAACGGTGCCAATAATCTAGTGTTGGCTGGTAATTTATTGGTTGAAAAAGGAGCCGTTTTTGATAATGGCGGCGAAAGTCAAATCACTAGTGCAGGAGGGGCCCCTTCAATTGTTATCGATGGAAAATTTATCAATCGCGACAAAGATAATTTTACGGGAAGCAATGGTGCTATTCCTGGTATTGTTCCAATGTTGAATCCGGGCTGTATTATTGAATATGGTTTGGCGACCGGAAATTCGCAGGCGGTTACTGCTAGAAACGATTACAAAAGTATTAGCTTTTCTGGAAGCGGTATCAAAACTTTGGCGAGTAGTTTCAATCCCGCTGGCACTGTGTATATCACTGGAACTGCAGTTGTAGATGCGCAGAATAATAGTTTTGGTGATGCGGGTACCAATCTTACCATGGATGGTGGAAGATTTAAATTGAGTGGTACTAATAATCCACAACCACATATGTCCGGTGATTATCAGCTCATTGGCGGTGTAATAGAATTTGCCTGTAATAGCATTAGTGGGCAAACGATTCGAAGCAGGGCATATCAAAATATTGAAGTATCAGGTTGGTATGTAGGTAATTCTAATGGAAATATTTTTTTGAACAGCAACGGTACATTCAAGGTGATTTCTGGAGGCGTTTTTGCAATCAATGATAATTCTATTAAGGCTTTAGATAATACTAGTGGACAAACTGTAACAGTAGAAAATAATGGAACGTTTCTTTGTGGCAATAGTAAAGGGTTCAACGGATTTATTGCCACCCTAACAGATAATTCATCGATCCATTCCAATATACCCTCGGTTATATTAGGCGCTGGAATAATAGGTAGCAATGTGCATTACACCAAAGCTGGTGATCAACCAATAACCAATGCCAACGGACTTGTTTACGGCAATCTATATTTATCGGGTACGGGAAATAAAATAGCACCAAACGGCAAATTGACTATTATGGGTAATGTATTAAAAAATACCCCAAGTGTTTTTCAGCATAATAATGGGGCAGTTGTTTTTAGCAATGTTTCTATTGCGCAAGTGATTGGATCAACTGTTGAACCAAATTTCATTTTTTATGACCTCACCAATAACAATTCAAGTGAAGCTGGTCTGCAAGTAAACAGTAATATTTCGTTGGCCCATGAGCTTTCATTATTATCATCCAGTAAATTAAGTTTGGCAAATGCCGATATTCGTTTATTATCCACTGCAACCAATACTTCTCGAGTTAATTCTATTCCTGCATCGGCGGATATCATTTATAATGGAACGGGAAGATTTATTGTTGAACGTTATTTTCCAAATGCCAATCCCCTTACCAAAAGGGCTTGGCGCATGGTGACAGCTCCAGTAAAACAAACAGGTACCATTTTTGAAAACTGGCAATTGGCTGGTGCAACTTATGACCCAACACCTATTTCTGGAAATGGAGGTAGCGGCACTTTGATAACAGGACCAGTATCGGCTACTAACGGATTGGATTATACGCCTACCAATAATTATTCATTAAAAAGATTTATCAACAAGGCCTATACTAATATTTCCAATACAAAATCTCCATTGTCTTTACAAGTGGGTTCAGCCGACGATAATTTAGCAGATAATACTGCGTATTTTTTATTTGTAAGAGGAGACAGGAATCCTGCATTAACTAATACTGCCAATAGTAATGCTACCACTTTGAGCAGCCGTGGTAAGTTGCAGTTAGGCATTCAATATATTGCCGTTAATAATGATATTGAATTGGTGAGTAACCCATACGCATCTCCGATTGATTTTAATTTGATCAATAAATCCAATAATGTATATGCAAGGCGTTTTTATGTTTGGGATCCTAATCTTAATAGGGTAGGAGGTTTCGTGGTAATGGATGATTTTTCTTCTCCGGGTAATTATTTTCCCAAGGCTCCCTTTGGAGCTTCTTCTCAACGAAATTATATTCAAAGTGGACAAGCCTTTATGGTGGAAAGAATTTCCAATTCACCTGCAATTTTGCAATTTGAAGAAGGAAGCAAGGCTAATTTCGACAATGGTGCTATATTCAGGCCACTTGGTATTGCTGATCAAGTAAGTGCACTCGCTATTCAATTACAGATGCAAATGGAAGATGCTAGTTTTAGATTGGCTGATGGTACGCTGCTGGAATTTAGTAGAAAATTCAGCGATAGTGTGGATAAGGAAGACGCTTTGAAACTGATTAATATCAATGAGAGTTTTAATATAAATAGAAATGGAAAAGCATTGGCTATTGAAAGGCGTTCTGTTGTCAGCGCAAACGATACTGTTTTTTTTCAACTCAGTCGAACTACCCCGCGCAATTACCAGTTTATTTTTTCTCCCTTTACTATGGATTCTTCTTTTAATGCATTTTTGGAAGATCAATATTTGGCAAAAAAATACCCAGTCAGCCTAACTGGAATTTCTACTTATCCTTTTACTGTCAATAACGATTCTCTTAGCGTTACTTTGAATCGTTTTCGAATCGTTTTTAATTTGAAAGATAATGAGCTTTTAAATTGGGGAGATAGTATTGTTAGAGCATTCAGAGTTAATAACCATATTTTGGTTGAATGGACCGGAGAAAATAAGGCTAATATTAGTAAATATGAAGTTGAAAAAAGTAGCGATGGCATTCATTTTACTAAGGTATATTCCTGTGTAGCAAAAAGACTAAATCAAAATGATGTGAACTACAGTTGGCGTGATATTCATCCTTTTCCAAGAAATAATTATTACCGTATTCGAATTGTTACTGCTTTGGAAAATTTTAAATACAGCTCCATTGTAGTAGTAAAAAAGGATGAATCAAATTCAGGAATTTCTTTACACTCAAATCCTGTAAGGGATGGAGTAATCATTTTATTTTTTAAAAATTTACCAGCGGGATGGTTTAAAGTAAGGTTGCTCAATAGTGCCGGCCAAACTGTTTTTATTAAACACATCAATCATGCTTTAGGAAGCTCGTTGGAAAAAATAAATTCAGGAGGTAAACTGGTTCCAGGTATCTATCAATTGGAAATTACCTCTCCAGATAAAGAGTTAACAATTATCAAAGTGGTTATATCGTAATTTAAAAATTTGCTATTAAAATTGCATTTAAAAAAGGTAAATTATTTTGTCCTATAAAAATCAAATCCTTCCCTATATTAGGAAAGGATTTGATTTTATTATTTTTACTTGTTGTGATCCTTTATTTACCAGGAATCAATCTTCCCACCATTGTATAGTTGCCGATTGTAAACTTATATACTACGGGCATATGGTGAAATGGAAATGTATTGTAGTTGAAAGTTTTGGTTATGCATTTCTGAATATCATTCAGATTTACTTGATCTAGTTTTCTGCCAATAAAATCAAATATCTCCAGTAAGCCTTCTCCTGATTGAGGTGAAATGATTCTGAATTTCACTTCATCGCTGTAAGGATTTGGAAATACTGACATAATTAGATTTGTGCATTCCGCTGGTGTAGGATTAACTGGCTTAGTACAAATATTAAGTGCTACTGTTACAGCTTTTGTATCTACGCAACCATTTTTTTCAGTGGTAGCCTTAATCCAATAATTTCCAGCAATGACGGCAGTAGGATCTAGTACTGCATTATTTGTTTCCTGATTTGTCCAATAGGAGAGTGTTGTAATAGCGGGAAGTGTACTTCCTATTGATACTGAATCAGATGTTAAATTTACAGTTCCTGGATAACAAGGAGAAGCGGGAGTTGTTATAGCTAATACAGGAGCTATATTGTCTACAGTAATGATTACCTGGTCTGTATTGCTACAGCCATTTGATTTATTTGTCTTGGTGACTGTGTAGGTTGTTGTTGAAACCGGATTGGCTATTGGATTGCTGATATCAGCATCACTCAATCCGCTAGTGGCAGTCCATGCATAGCTGAATGCAGGATCATTTTCTTCTCCAATTTGTTTTCCAGCAACATTGATGGTACAAGTTTTGGTGAAAT
>JBIKOV010000314.1:0-3474 GCA_044357815.1 Ferruginibacter sp.
AAGGTACTTGGGAAAAGTATCATGCGAATGATGCATTTAAGGGAAAAACAAATGGAGATGCGTTTTTAACCAAAGCTGCCCAAGCTGCTAAAGCGGTGATGGATGGGGCCACTTATTCACTTGTTACCGGCAATCCGAGCCAGGTGTATTATGAACTTTTTAATCAAATCAATTTAAGCGCCAATAAGGAAGTATTGCTATGGAGGAGTTATAGCTCCGTTCAGGGTGATGCATTTACCAATCAGCAGTGGAACTGGCCGCATGGCTCAGGATATACCCAGGAGATGGTTCGCTTGTACCTTTGTAAGGATGGCTTGCCTATTTCACTTAGCCCGCTTTACCAGGGTGAGAAAGATATCATGTCTGTAATTGCAAATCGTGACCCAAGGTTGATACAAAGTGTAATGAATCCAGGTGATCCGGTTGTAATTACTTTGAAAAATGACACTACTAAGTTTACAATTCCAGTTTTGGGGGGGGCGCAAAATGGCCCAACCGGATATGAATCACAAAAATTCCGCCGTCCGCAACTCGATCCTGTCACTGGTGGTAATAGTGGAGAATTGGCTTTTATCATCTTTCGATATGCAGAAGCGTTGCTTAATTATGCAGAAGCTAGGGCCTCACTGGGCCTGTTAACCCAGGCTGACCTTGATTTAACTATCAATATATTAAGAACTAGGGTAGGTATGCCGCCTATGATATTGGCTTCCATTCCAACTGACCCCAATTGGCCCGATTATGGCTATTCAATACCAAATTATTTGCAAGAAATCAGAAGGGAGCGGGAGGTAGAACTTTTATCGGAGGGTTTCCGTTTAGATGACCTGATGCGTTGGAGCGCCCATAAACTATTTGTAGGGATAAGACCTAAAGGAGCTTTTTTAACCGCAACTTACAAAGCAGCCTTCCCTAATTTAGTGGTGGATGCAAATAATTTTATTGATCCTTATAAAACTGCACTCACCGGTGCAAACGGTGGATGGGGATTCAAGCCGGACAGAAACTACCTAATGCCGCTTCCTACCAATGAACTAACATTAAATCCGGGATTAAAGCAAAATCCGGGCTATTAAATTAATAAGATTAATAAATCCTGGTTTGTAAAATTTTATTAATCGATTAGTTGTTACAATACGATATTTTTTTAAAGGGCTGGTTTCATACTTATTTGAACCAGCCCTTTTTTTTTAGCTTACTATTTCTGACCGGTGAGTCACCGGATCTGTTTAGCGGGCAATACAAGGCGGCACTTTGACACCCTTAAATAAAAAAAAATGAAAACAGCTTACTATTTATTTTCCGTACTTCTTTTTTTTGCAAACTCAGTATTTGCACAATTAAAAAAAGAGCCTGTTTTATTATTTGATACGAACCAGTTGACTGCGGTTAATGTTTTAATGACAACTGAGACCTATGCAGGAAAAAAATCTTTAAAAGTTACTGACAGTGGAGCAAATACAGAAATCAAATTTGTAAAAATCAACCAGTCAGATTTTAAGAATGGGATTATTGAAATAGATGTTTCTGGAACACCTTCTGTAAGCTCCACTGAGCAAGCAAGGGGATTTGTAGGCATAGCCTTTAGAATAAATGATGACAATTCAAAATTTGAGTGCTTTTATCTTCGACCAACCAATGGTAGAGCAGATGACCAAATTAGAAGAAATCATGCTGCACAATATATTGCTTGTCCTGATTTTCCATGGTATAAATTACGCAAAGATTTTCCTGAAAAATATGAATCTTATGTAGATTTAATCCCAGGAGAATGGACAAAGATGAAGATTGAAGTTACTGGGGGTAAAGCTAAATTGTATGTGCATGGAAATACCCAGCCTACAATAGTAGTAAATGATTTAAAACTAGGGGCTGATAATAAAGGCAGTATTGGATTATGGATAGGCCCCGGTACTGAAGCACATTTTTCAAATCTACAGATTACAAAGATGGATCAGTAATTAATAGCATTCTACCGCTTAGCTGGCATAAAAGAAGAGGTATATAAATAAATTCGAAAATACTTTTGTATGAATTTTATACGAACAATACTGATATATTTTATTACCCTTACTTATTTCAGTTTGTTTCAGATAGTGCAAGGACAAAGTCCTAAAAAAGCAAATCCTGCATTGCCCAATCTTGTTTTAATTGTTGCCGACGATTTGGGCTATGGCGATTTGGGTATCCAGGGTAGCTTACAAATTCCTACTCCCAACATTGACCAGCTTGCAAGGGGAGGAATACAATTTACCAATGGCTACGCTTCTTCTTCGGTTTGTGCTCCTTCTAGGGCTGGAATTCTTACAGGAAAACACCAGGCAAGTTTTGGTTTTAATGATAACCTTGCTAATAATCAACCTGGATTTGATGCAAATTTCCTAGGGCTTCCTATAACTCAATCCACCCTGGCTGATAAGCTTAGGTCACTTGGTTATGTTACGGGATTGGTGGGTAAGTGGCATCTAGGTGCAGCACCTCAGTTTAATCCACTCAAAAGGGGATTTGATGAGTTTTGGGGATTTTTAGAAGGTGGACATGATTATTTAATAGCCAAACCGGATGGATCTGGGATGGAATCTGCCATCCAATGCAACTATAAGACTCCCGCTCCGCTTACTTATATGTCAAATGACATAGGCAATGAATCTGTTGATTTTATCAGCCGCCACAAGAAAAAACCATTTTTTTTATATGCTGCATTTAACGCACCTCATGCACCCATGCAGGCACTAGAGGAAGACCTTAAATTATTTAGTCATATTAAAGACAAATTAAGACAAACATATTGTGCGATGGTCTACCGGTTAGATCAAAATGTTGGAAAAATACTAAAAGCACTTCAGGCAGAAGGACTGGAGCGCAATACTTTAGTGGTTTTCATAAGTGATAATGGAGGCCCCACCAATTCGATTGCTAATGGGTCAGTTAATTCACCGCTCCGGGGCCAAAAAACCACTCTATTGGAGGGTGGTATACGGGTGCCTTTCTTTTTAAAATGGCCAGCCAGGTTGGCTGCTGGCCAAAAATTCATTGACCCTGTTTCTACGTTAGATATCACTCCCACCTTCATCGAAGCTGCCGGTGGTATTGTATCAAAAAGCGACCAGTACACAGGGGTTACTATTTTTCCCTTCCTGACAAGCCAAACGGGTAAGCTTCCTCATGAAACGATGGAATGGCGGTATACTGTTAGCGCAGCAATTAGAGAGGGAAATTGGAAATTAATACGATTACCTGACAGGTTACCGATGCTTTATCATCTTTCGGAGGATATTTCCGAGCAATCTGATTTGTCGCTTCAGTACCCTGACCGGACGAAATCTATGCTCAAAAAGCTGGGAACATGGGAGGTAGACCTTCCGCATTCTATCTTTCATGAACCACAAAATTGGCGCATCCGTCATTTAGGATTTTATGATGTAGCCTATCAACTTGTACAACCACAATAGGATTTTACTTATTGTAAAAAGA
>JBIKOV010000315.1:0-3466 GCA_044357815.1 Ferruginibacter sp.
ACTGCACAAACAGCGTCCAAACAAATCAATGTTCAGTATCAAAGTTGGTGGAGCATCAACAATACCATCCGGCTTACTAAAACTTGGGGACTGATTACGGATCTACACATAAAAAGAAATCATTTTCCGGCGGACCCTGCTTTCTATTTTGGCAGATGGGGAGTCAACTATTGGCTGAAGGAAAACATAACCGCTACCGTGGGCTTCGCCCAAATGTGGGTGGCGCCCTCGGTGGAAGGCTGGAAGCAGTTCGCACAGGAACAACGCATTTATCAACAATTTCAACTGAATTCCAACATCGGAAAAATCGGAGTTTTGCAGCGCATAAGAAATGAACAACGTTGGCAGCAAAAAATGGTAAATGATCAATTTATTCATCAGTATAAGTTTACTGACCGGGTCCGTTATTTAGTAAGTGCCAATATTCCATTTTGGAAAAACACTCATTATCCCTCCCTTGTTATTTCAGATGAGCTAATGATTCAATGGGGAAAAGAAATTGTGTTCAATACATTTGACCAAAACAGGATTTTTTTGGGTATTAAACAAACCCTTGGTAAATTCCTTTCGATGGATGCAGGCTATATATTGATTATTCAGCAAAAGGCCTCAGGATACCAATATGACAAAAACAATACATTCCGATGCTTCTTTTACTACTCTCCTAACTTCAGCAAGGGCCGCCTGTAAAACCGGCAACCCGCCTTCAGCGCTGTAATCAACTGCTCGTCTTTATAGGATGGCCTCCATTGTTCGATTGCAAGCAGGAATTATTGTACTTGCTACACTTTAAATGACTGCATTTTTTTTAAATTATTAAAAAAAAAAACAATAGCTTCAATTTTTAAACCCAGCCTTTTATGAAGGTGATCGGTATTTTTTGGGGACAGCAGATTGACTTCTTTCAGCAAACTAAAAGTAGCCAGCACCCCGGAAAATTGATTTTTTTTTCATTTTAATAACCAATAAAAACGTTTTAAAACTTGCGTATGTTATCTGATCAGATTAAACCCAGTACCCTATTCAAAACTAGCTTCCTGTTGCTAAGTCTATTTTGCTGGCAATTACTAATTGCTCAAAAAAAAATTGACCTTTCTGACTTAAAAGAATTTAATAATGCAGGAGGCAACTGGCATATTGCCGGAGATGTAAAAGCGGATTTCAACAAAAGTCATGACATGAGTTTTAGCCCGGGGGTAGGAATACTTGTGAACCTGCCCAACCCTACCGATCGAAAAGATCTTTTCACGAATTTAAAACATGGCGATATTGACCTAGAGCTAGATTGTATGATGGCGAAAGGATCCAACTCAGGCATCTACCTTCAAGGCAGGTATGAAATACAATTACTAGATAGTTGGGGTGTTTTGAATCCAAGCTCTTCTGATATTGGAGGTATTTATGAAAGATTTGACAATAGCCGCCCTGAAGGACAGCGAAATATAGATGGCCATGCCCCCAGGCAAAATGCCAGCAAGGCTCCGGGATTGTGGCAGCATCTAAAGATTTCATTTCAGGCTCCAAAATTTGAGGGAGGAATAAAAGTAAAAAATGCCAAGATTCTTCTAATAGAATTAAATGGTGTTTTAATTCAGGAAAATATTGAGCTATTTGCACCCACGGCCGGATCAGTGTCGGAAGTTGAAGTGGCTGCCGATGCACTCCGCATTCAGGGAGATCATGGACAAGTAGCATTTAAAAATATTGTGGTGACCGATTTCAATCATCCAAAGCCAACTTTATCGGGCCTTAGTTTTAGTGCCTATAAAGGAAAGTTCGAAAAAGAACCGACCCTGGCAACTTTGAAACCTTTTCTACAAAAGAGCGCTCCTCTCCTTACCGTAAATTTGGAAGAAATTCCCAGAAATAATTATCTACTGCATTATACAGGTATCCTTACTATCCATGAAACTGGAGAATACAACTTTAACCTTAACGCTAAGGGAGGCCCCGTTTCAATTAGTATTAACCATTCATTCCTTTACCCTTACGAAAGAAAAAATGGCAATGCAACCATTCATTTACAAAAAGGTGAACACCCTTTCGAGTTGGTTTTTTCAAAATACATTGCTTTTGAAAACCCCTCATTGATCCTTAGGGTGAATGGACTTGGAATTAGAGAGTTTGTAATCAGTGATCCCAGTTCAGTAGCAAATAGTCCTCTAGGAGATCCCGTTCTTATAGATGCGAAAGAAAATATTCTATTGCGGAGTTTTATTGACCTGCCGGTGGGAAAAAGAGTGGTACATGCTGTCAATGTAGGTAGTTCCCAAAAAATCCATTACACTTTTGATATGGACAATGGAATGGTTGTACAAGCTTGGAGGGGCGACTTTTTAGATGCTACTCCTATGTGGATAGGTAGAGGCGATGGGTCGTCGAAACCACTAGGTGCTGTTCAGTATTTTGGCGCTCCTTCCTTTGCGCTTAACCAACTAGCCAATACAAATGCGGCTTGGAATTCAGATACCGCTGGCACTGGGTTTCAGCCCAAAGGGTATGTGGTGGACGAAACCAACAGACCTTCCTTTACATACAAAATGTATGGATCAACCGTAACCGATATAACTAGGGTATTGGAAAATAGACAGGGGATTAAGCGAACCATACAAATCAAAAATAGCGTAGCCAACCTTTTTGTTCACTTGGCAACCGCAACCAAAATTGAAGAGATATCAACCGGGTTGTACCTCATAGATGATCATGCTTATTATATTAAAATTGACGATGCAGGTAACGCAAAACCATTGATCCGGGAACAGAAGGGGCAAAAAGAACTGCTCGTTCCTATTCAATCTTCACTCACCTATTCTATTCTTTTTTAAATTACCCATTTTTATGAAATCATATCCATTCAATATTTTAAAGATGCTTGCTAAATATTCCCTAGTTACATTGGTAGCAGTTTTTTATATGCAAGCACATGTTATTGCACAAGAATCAGCCAAGGAAGAAGATTTTTTCAAGATCAATAAATTACGAGCTCCTGAAGGAATTATTATGGAAGTTGGCGGCCTTTGCACCATGCCGGATGGTAATCTTGCCATAAGTACCCGACGAGGGGATGTTTTTATTGTTGAAAACCCCACTAGCGCGAAGCCTTTTTTCAGAAAATTTGCTTCCGGCTTACACGAAGCATTAGGAGTTGCTTACAAAAACGGATCGCTTTATGTAGTCCAACGCGGTGAACTTACCAGGCTTTACGACTCCAATATGGACGGCAAAGCAGATATCTATGAAACCATTTATTCTTGGCCGCTTTCTGGCAATTACCATGAGTACAGTTATGGCCCTAAAATAGCGGCCGATGGGTCTTTCTATGTAACCCTTAACCTTGGTTTTGGAGATGATTGGTGGGCACCTAAGAGCTTTGTTCCCTGGAGAGGATGGGCGCTCCATATTTTTGAAGATGGAAAGATGGAACCCTGGGCAACCGGACTTCGCTCCCCCTGCGGTATCAGCTTGA
>JBIKOV010000316.1:0-3453 GCA_044357815.1 Ferruginibacter sp.
ACCATTCAATCACTTGGTAACGTATTCATCCAACCGCCGTCAGGGTTTTCAACCGCTGACGGGGTTGCTTACGCAGCCCGCCTGCTTGGGAGGCGAAGGGTTTGAATTGAAAAGAGGGATGATAAATGGATAACTGAAAATGTAATGTTTAAGTAATCGTATATTTGAGCCGCATAAAAAAGAACAAAGCCCGGCCGGAATTGATGAGGCCAACATAGTAACAGCTGAAGGATGAAAAAAATTAAACATACCGCTTTTTATATCCCCCTTGGGGTAGATAAGGATTGGCTATTGGTTCAAATAAAAGCAGGATCGCTTTTTAACTTTCCGGCATCCTTGCAAACCATGCAGGGTGAAATTTTTTCCAACAGCTTGTTGCAACATTTTATTGATGAAGAAATTCGCCACGATATAGTGGAGGTTGCTACGGATCATTCCAGCACATTAAGGTATTCTTCGAGTGGCGAACAAAGAAAGGCATTGCTTGCCCACCTAATTGCCAAAAAGCCAGCGTATTTAATTATCGACGGGGTATTTGAAAGTCTGGATAAAGCGGCAAGGCAATCTATTGTGTTGACCCTTCAAAGCTTGTCGGCCGACACCTTGATTTTTCAGATTTTTAACCGCAAAGATGAATTGCTGCCCTTTATGGAAACTGTTTATTGTATCCAAGAGCATGCTATCAGCGGCTGCTATACTCCAGATGCGTTTCAGCATGAATTTGCCAAGGCGGGGGAAGTTTTTTCGGGCAGCATTCCTCCTCCACTTTCTGTGTTGAGCGTTCCGGAGGGTCCGCTGGTAAAAATGACCGATGTGTCGGTTCACTTTGATGGAAGGCCCATCCTTCAAAATATTTGCTGGGAAATCAATGCAGGAGAGTTTTGGCAATTGTCTGGCCCCAATGGCTCGGGAAAAAGTACGCTGATCGCTTTGATAACAGGCGACAGTGCCAAAGGCTATGGGCAAAATCTGGTACTTTTTGGCACTCGAAAAGGCAGTGGAGAATCGGTATGGGAAATAAAAAAAATGATCGGCTATTTTACGCCAAAGATGAGCAGTCAATTTGAGCGGCAGGATTCCATCGAACAAATGATTCTGTCTGGCTTCTTTGATTCTGTTGGCTTGTACATACAACCCAGCGACAGGCAGTTGCAAATTGCGCGGCAATGGTTGTTGGTGATTGGGATGGATAAAAATAAAAACCAACCCTTTCGTTTCTTGTCGGAAGGTATGCAGCGGATGGTTTTGGTGGCAAGGGCCATGGTAAAACATCCGCCCTTACTGATATTGGATGAACCCTGCTCCGGTCTTGATGATGAAATGGCAGCCCTGTTTACGGCACTCATTCATACCATTGTTGCGGAAACCAATACGGCCATTCTCTATGTGTCGCACAAAGAGGAAGCGGGACTATTGCCCGACAAGGTCTTCCAACTTTCTCCCAATGTCGAAGGCTCAAAAGGCGTTGTTGAGTAGCTGGGTATGATAGCAACCAAAATATTTATTTTGGCAGACAGAATGCAAAATCGACCTGCCAGCGCAATCTTAGATTACTCAAAGATTGCCCCCATTGCGCAAAATTCTTTTAACTGATTGCGATGCGCCTAGCACCTTTTCTTTGTTCTCCGTTGTTTTTTGGAATGATCAATTGCAGTATGCCATTCTCATAGCTGGCCTCCATTTTGTCTGCGTCCACCACCTCTTTGGGCAGTGTAAAAAGCCTTACAAATGATTGGTAGTTGAATTCTTTTTGCGTATATCCTTCGGCAATTGCTTCCTCCGTTTTTTTATCTGCTCGGATGGTCAGCAGGTTGCCATTTAGGGTGATGTCAAAATCATTTTTTTGTTTTCCGGGGGCTGCCATTTCCACAATAAAATTTTCGTTCGTCTCGCGGATGTTTACTGCGGGGATGGTTGTGTTGGAAGTAGAAGACAGGTTGCCCAGCTCTTTGTTCCAACTGTCGCTGGTAATAAAATTGTTAAAAAATCCGGGGAAGCTCGCTGCGGGGTTTCCGTTTCTTTTGATCAGTAACATAGGGACCTCCTTTTTTAATAATGGTTGATTGAAATGCTGCTAAAATAAGAGCAAAAAAAATGCCGCAATTTGTTTTGTGAAATATTGGCGGCCCCAACCCCGTCAGCGGTTGTAAACCCTGACGGCGGTTGTCTGAATAAGGCAACAATCGATTGAATGGCGATTTAGTGAATGGTCAATGGTGAATGGTGAAAGTTCGGCCAGCTTGCTGTTTCTAAAATAGTATGCTAATTCATCCAGCACACTATCAGTTATCAATTATCAACTTCGCCTGCTTTTTTAAATTCGCACCCTTCGCCTCCCCAGCCGGCTTATGCAATTACTGGTTTAAATTTGGATAAAGGAACAGGGACCCAAATGGATGATGTATATGTCTGATGTCTGATTTTCTGATGTCTGATTTTTTTATGGACAACCATTATTCCTTTTCTGATATTATGCGAATTTGAATGGTAACATTTAAGTTATTGATTATCAATTATCATTCTACATTACTCGATAGCTATCAAGTATAAAAAAATCGAAAAATCAGACATCAAAAAATCAGACATTTAAATCGATTATCCATTCACCATCCCCCCGCCATCAGCTAGGTAGAAAAAGCATTACACCAAAATAGCCAGCTGCTTACAAAGTAAAAATCATTACTGGTTTACTTTTGTATGGAATTATCCAATATAATTTGACCCGGTTTATCCAATATCATGTGACTCCGCTTATCCAATATCATGAAAGACCTCGAAACATATCGGGCTAAAAACTTGACTGTTTCTTATGAAAAACCTTCAGAAATGAAGGTTTTTTTAGTGCTGCTTTTTTTCTGTTTTTGTATTTTGATGTTGTCTACTGACCTCCACAATAAATTACTTCCCAACAGCTAAAAAGTTGGTAAAATAAATGCGGGCTCCACAACGTTGAATGGATAAGGCGAACAGTTCAATAAAGTTGCCAATATCGACTATGAAAAAATTATCCGAAACCTGGTTTGCAGAGGGGTACATTGATTTTGAATTGAAAAAATATACGCTCCTGGCTTATCTCCAGGAAATTAACCGTGTGTTTAGGGAAACTAAATTGTACCCCCAACTGGCAGACATTGTTTTCCATTACAATAATATGGTAGCTTTTAGAGACAATAAAAAACTCCTGCAGGATGATTTTCCCAAACGCCTTTCCGGAGTGCATATTGAAAGACTTAGCCTGTTATTTGAACAGGTGATTGAGGATGATGACATGATGAAAGAATTATCAGACATCATAGAATATGCCACTGGCAAAATGAAAAAAACAATTGATAGCGGAACTGAAATCTATGAATTTGTAGAAGACAAAATGAATATTCTGCCTGTGGGTATTGTTCCATTGGATACCAACGAAGGCTACTTTTTTTTAAATAATGGAAACCAACAAGACACAAT
>JBIKOV010000097.1:0-12351 GCA_044357815.1 Ferruginibacter sp.
ACATACGTGTTACCAGGAACATATGATTTAACTTTAAGTATAACTGATGATAATGGCTGTACAGCAGACACTACACTTTTACAGTATATTACAATAGGAGGTCCAAGTGCGACACCAGACTGGTTACAGCAAGTTGGTCAATGTGCTCAAGGTGCTCAGTTTACACTGTTAAATCCAGTTAATGTAATCAATTCTGTCTGGACAATGGGTGATAATATTACATTATATGACAGTATCAATTTCTTTTACAATTATGACCTACCCGGGACATACACGCCAGGAGTTACGTTATATGATAGTTTAGGATGTGAGGTGTTTTATCCATTAAATCCAATTACGGTTTTAGATGATGGTTTAACTGCTAATTTTACAGCAAATCCAAATCCAGCAGAACAAGATCAACTTATTTCATTTGTAGATGGGTCGGTTTCACAACAATCAACAATCGTTGTATGGAATTGGGATTTTGGGACAAACGCAGTTACCTCATTAAATAATGCTACTCAATTAAATTCTTTCCCAATTGCCGGTTCTTATCCAGTTACATTAACAGTTTTTGATGCGCTTGGCTGTCAAGATGATTTTACCTTGACAATTAATGTAAAAGATCCAGATATTTGGATGCCAAATGTTATTACCGCTAATAATGATGGGACAAATGATTTATTTACCCTTCCTTTTGATGCGTTTAAAGATTTTAATGTTGTTATCGTTAATCGCTGGGGAAATACCATTCATGAAGGTACTAGAGATCCTGCAAATCCTTTATTAATGTGGGATGGAACTACAGACAATTCCGGTGTAAAGGTCACTGATGGAGTATATTTTTATCGATTAACTGGAGAAATGTTAGGTGGGACATTAGTGGACAAACATGGTTTTGTTACAGTAATTGAATCTAATTAAATTATTGTAAAACTCTATTTCACCAAACAAGCAACCTAAATAAAAAACAATCGTCGAATTCGTATCAAACTGTAAAAAAAAATGAAAAAGGCTTCAAATCTTCCTAAATTTCTATTAATTGTTACTTGTTTAGCAGGTTTACAATTAAATGCTCAACAAAATGTTAGTATTTCCGATGTTCCAAATACCCCCAATGCTACAAGTGTTTTAGATGTTTTCTCAACAACTAAAGGATTATTAGTTCCACGAATGACAACTATCCAAAGAAATGCAATTATCACTCCGGCAAATAGCCTTTTAATCTTTGATACAGATGTTAATTGTTTTATGTATTATACTTTATCCAATGCATCATGGAATTCATTATGTAATTCAGGGCCCTTATCAAATGGTTTAAATGCACTTTCCAATACAACAACTGTTGCACCGGGAGTTAATTGTGCAAACGGAGGAGTTTTGTTACAATTTGGATCTGATACAAATGGAAATGGAATTTTAGACCTAACAGAGATTACTTCAACAGATTATGTTTGTAATGGTAATGCCGGTGCAAACGGACTAGCAGGTCCAGCAGGTCCAATAGGAGCAACAGGATTAACAGGACCAACAGGTGCAACTGGATTGACAGGACCAGCAGGTGTAGCAGGACCAGCGGGTGCTACTGGATTGACAGGACCAGCAGGAGCAACTGGTGCAACAGGACCACAAGGACCTATCGGATTAGCAGGGCCCGCAGGCACACAAGGATTAAATTGTTGGGATTCAAATAATAATGGAATTAATGATCCATCAGAAGATTTAAATGCTGATGGTGTTTTCTCCACTTTGGATTGTAGTGGTGCTGGTTCCGTAGGTCCTACTGGACCACAAGGACCAGTGGGAGCTACAGGACCAGCCGGATTAGCAGGACCAGCGGGTGCAACCGGAGCTACAGGATTAACAGGACCAGCGGGAGCTACAGGACCAGCGGGACCAGCAGGTGCTGCAGGATTAGCAGGTGCAACAGGATTAACTGGACCAGCAGGTGCAACTGGAGCAACTGGATTAACAGGACCAGCGGGACCAGCAGGTACAACTGGAGCAACTGGATTAACAGGACCGGCAGGACCAGCAGGACCAGCGGGACCAGCAGGTACAACTGGAGCAACTGGATTAACAGGACCGGCAGGACCGGCAGGAGTTGCTGGGGCAACTGGAGCGACAGGATTACAAGGACCAGCAGGAGCTACAGGTTTAACAGGAGCTACTGGATTGACTGGACCAGCGGGAGTTGCTGGTCCCGCTGGAGCTACAGGATCACAAGGACCCATTGGTTTAACAGGAGCAACCGGTGCAGCAGGTCCAACATGGACATTAACTACACCAACAGTAAATCCAACGGGAACACTAACAATAAATGCCACTGCAGGTTCAGGAGCGCCAGTAACAACTTTAGGTCAATATTGGATTGCGGCACCAAATACAGCAGGAACAAATGCATTAACAGCAACTGGATTTCTAGGTACAACTACAAATCAACACATGGATTTTGTTTCAAACAATTTAGTTAGAGGGCGGTTAAGTAACATAGGTGAATTCTTTATTGGAACAACAACAACGGCACTTCCTGGTGATTTAATGAATGGTGTCGGAAATGCAACATTCCCATGGGCAGTAAATGGTTATACAAGTTTTAATGCCGGTGCAACTTATGGATTACGTCAAGCGGGTTCTACTGGAACATGGGGCGGCGTTCAGGGTGAAACGACAGCAGGTATACCAGCAAATAGTTCTGGTGTTCAAGGTGGTGCAGGAGCAAATAATCACAATGGTGTATTGGGACAAAAACCAGCTGGAGGAGCAGGTTGGGGAGGATTATTCTTAAACGATCTAGGTTATACAGGATTTTTCGGAGTGGCTTCAGATCGCAGGGTTAAAACTGATATTAAACCTATACAAAGCGCTCTAAAAAGAATTATCCAATTAGATGGTAAAACATATCGATATGCAGCTCCATACGCTGAGTTTCTGGGGGGTGATGCTATAACTTATGGATTTATTGCTCAAGAAGTTGAAGCATTATTTCCAGAAATGGTAATAGAAAAGTCATTTACTCCAGGGCAAACAAGAGCATTTGACAATAAACCAACAGACATAAACATCAAATCAGTAAGTACTATTTCATTAATTCCGGTGTTAGTTGAGGCAATGAAAGAACAACAAAAAATGATTGAGGAAATGAAAGCTGAAATAGAATTTTTAAAAACTAAAATTAAGAACTAAAAGTTGCTAAAATTTATTTCAATAAAAGTACTATGATTACTAAAATAAAATCATCTTTAGTTTTTTCATTTATATTCATCACACAACTCGTGTTTTCTCAAACCATGTTAAATAATGGTGGATTTATTACCGCTCAACCAGGTTCTTTCACCTATGTCAACGGGAGTGTTCAAAATGATAATACAGGAATATTAGCAGTAAATGGCAATGGAACAGCAACTAGCGCTGAGCTTTATGTTACTCAAGACATAACAAATAATGCTACCATTAATGCAGATGGATACATCAAATTGTTACGTCATTGGTACGATAATAATGTCTTTAATTCAACTACAGGAACTGTCTTTTTTCTTGGGCCAAATGAATTTTTGGGAGGTACTTCAACCACTCAATTTTTTAACCTAACATTGGCTGGAACCGGAATAAAAACACAACAAGTAAATAAAATCGTAAAAGGAATACTTGATTTAACCAGTATTCACTTGAATACAGATATTTATGGTTGTTTTGTAAATAACACAGCACTTAACTCAGTAATTAGAACTACTGGATTTGTATCGAGTGCAAATGGTGGATTTCTTTCAAGGAATACGTTAAATAATGGTATGTATCTTTTTCCTGTTGGATCAACTGCCAATACAAGTCAAAACATTCCAGGAAGCGGTACTTTTCGTTACAGACCAATTGAAATTACACCTACAAATGCAACTGCAAATACATATACTGTTCGTTTAGCTAATTTAGATGCTACTAATGAAACTCCAGTAGGCTATAACCGAAATTCTTTTGAACCTATCCTTTGCGCTAGTAATCCAGATTTTTACCATCAAGTAAATCGCACGAATGGAGCTACTCCCATTAATTTGACGGTAAATTTTGATCCAATTGCTGATGGTAATTGGAGTGATATGGCACGATGGAACTTATCCCAACCGGCTATCTGGCAAGATATTCCAGTAGTTTCTGTTGCACCAGGAGCTCCATTTTTCAAATCAACTACTTCAAACTGGAATGACTTCAACAATGTACCCTATATATTAACTAACACTAATCCATCTTTGCCAATAATAAATAATGTGTTAACAACAGGATGTGCACCCTTGGATGTCTTGCTTTCAACCAATCCAGTAGCTGGTTTATCCTATGCTTGGCAAGCGAATGGACAGAATATTGGAAATGGTTCTACTTTGTCCACTGTTTTATCAAATCCGGGTTGTTACGATATCACTCTAATAGCATCAAATGGTAATTGTTCTAATTCAGCTACTTCAACAAGTTTAATCTGTGTTGAAAATACTCCCAACGCAGCATTTACAGCAAGCACCTCAGTAATTACCAATTCAAATCAACCAATAAATTTTTACAATTCCTCTATTGATGCGACAGATTATTTTTGGGATTTTGGAAATGGTACAACTACCAATCAAGAAAACCCTAATGTTGTATTTTTAAATCCTCAAGGGAATTACTTGGTTACATTAGTTGCAACCTCACCAAATGGTTGTTCAGATGAAGCAACTATGGTTATTAATTATAACGAGGAAACAATCTTCTATGTTCCAAATTCATTTACACCCGATGAGGATGAATTCAATCAAGCTTGGGGACCCGTTTTTACATCTGGATTTGATCCTTATAATTTTGAGTTAATGGTATTCAACAGATGGGGAGAATTGATTTGGGAAAGTCATAACGCAACTGCACGATGGGACGGAACCTATGGATTTAAAGCTCAGCAATGCCCGGATGGTATCTACACCTGGAAAATCGCTTTCAAAACACAGCAAACTGATAACAGAACTATTGTTACTGGTAGTGTTAATTTAGTCCGTTAGTTATAGGCAATTTAGATTTACAGAGCAATTCAAATAATTAACTAATAAAAAAGTGGAGACAAGAAAACCACTTAACTAAACAGGGCGAAACCGAAAAGCCAAAAGAGTAGGAAAAATGCAAAAAAAACAAAATGAAAACAATTTTACTTTCAATTTTATGCTTTCTAGGAATTAGAGCTTTCTCCCAAACATCAGTTGATCTTTATGTTATCAATCAAGGTGGCTGTCCCTATGGATTAACAGACACTTGGGTTTCTCCTAATGGAGCTGGAAATATGTTATTAGATTCTATAGATAGTATGGGATTTCAGAATGTCCATCACTTTACAATTAATGATACAACTTTTCCGATTACCTTAACCATTTGCTTATATGTAGGTGCTACACAAGCTCCTTTTCCTCCACAAACACCAAATTGTATAACTCAAGTTTTAAATTCTCCTGGCCAAGCAATTACTATAGTTGCCGATTGTTCTATTTTAGAGGTTATAGATTTAGGCATCGAAAAAGGTGAAATTTCCGTATTCCCAAACCCTACATCTACGATTTTAAATTTTTCAAATTTAAGACAATCTGAAAATAATGTTATGATAACAAATGGGCTAGGTCAAATTATTCTACATAAGGAAAGTATTAGTGAATCAAGATCAATTGATGTATCAACTTTATCGCCCGGCATTTATAACTTATGTATATTATCAGCAGGGAAAGAAATTATAGGTACTTCAAGATTTGTCAAAGAATAACCAGCCCATAACAGCGGTTTGGCGTAATGGCGGGTGCTGTGCTTCGTATGAAAGTATTATGCTAAGTTTAAGTGCAGTTCTTCGATTGAACTTTAGTGCTAAAAATCCGCCACTACGCCAATCCGCGAACCGTTTTAACCGTCAAATTAGAATGATTCAGGTATTACCTTAAATCATTTGTTTGACTCGATGTATTCTTTTTATTAAAAGAATTAAATAACTGTCTTAGGAAAATCCACCTGTATGAATATAGAGTATTTTCTTATCGTACAACCCATTCGTTTCAATATATTCTTTTAACTTAAAAAGAGCTTTTGCGTTATACGTTAAATCAATTGGTATTCCGTTATTTTCTGTAAATAAATAGGCAAATTGCTTAAGTGCATCAGTAGCTTTACCGTAAGAACCTAAATCATCTGTTGGAAGAACAGAAACTTGACCAATTTTTTCTTCAATAAATTCATTATCAAAACCAAATCGATTCAGTTTTCTTTTCATTTCAGTAATCGAATCAAAACCTTTTAAGGAAGGGCATACAAGTAATTTACTAGTTGGGGGGGAAGCTAACAAAATCCCGATAGATGTTGCCGTAGTGCCTTGTGCTACACATATGTAATCAAAATCATTAGTTGTTTCAGTCATAATATCCATACAACCAACAACGCCTTGATAATTGCCTCCACCTTCTGGAATAA
This sequence comes from Ferruginibacter sp., assembly GCA_044357815.1. Lineage (GTDB taxonomy): Bacteria > Bacteroidota > Bacteroidia > Chitinophagales > Chitinophagaceae > Ferruginibacter. The sequence goes on from JBIKOV010000097.1 coordinate 6,445, forward strand.
CCCAATAATTTTCAAAAACAGTCAGTAACTCTTGCTTGTATTGTGATTCATCTTTGAATTGATAATCTTCCCGTGAAATAAATTTTAATTTCATCCCTAAGGAATCACAATAAGATAATATCATGTTTGATTTAGCGGTTAACTCATCACCACGCACAAGTCCAACGGTTTTTATATTAAATAATCTCCCAGCCATAGCCACGGCTAATAAATGATTTGAATAAGCACCACCGAAGGTTAATATACCTGCTAGATTATTTTGTTGAACATGTAATATGTTGTATTTTAACTTTCGCCATTTGTTTCCAGAAATCAACGGATGAATTAAATCATCTCGTTTAATGAACAAATTTGCCATCTGATCGTTTAACCATAGAGGTTGAATAATAGATAATTTTTCAGAAGGTATTTTATTTAATACAGACATTTAATTAGAATGAATCGAGAATCATTAGGTTTTAGTAAAAAAAAGCAATTATTAGAAGAAGACTATTACTTGAGCAAAGATGGATATATAATCTTTACTGAAAACTATCATCAAAAACGTGGATATTGTTGTAAAAGTGGATGTAAACACTGTCCTTATGGTTATGATAAAAAAACTGATTCTTTTAAACCGAAAAATCAATAAACACCTAATTCAGGATATTTTCCTTTGAATTGCCCCATTACTTTTTTTATTTCTTCTATATCTTTTTCAGCATCACCTGTTGGAACATAAAGAGAATGGAATCCGCCCGTTTTATTCGCGTAATCCATGTAACATATATATATGGGAACATTCGCTTTTACTGCAATATAATAAAACCCTTTCTTCCAATTTGGATTGTATTTACGAGTTCCTTCTGGAGTAAAAACCAAATACATCGTTTCCGTATTTTGAAAAAGTTTGACTGCATAATCAGTCAAATTAGTATTTCTTTTTCTGTCAACCGGAATTCCTCCCAACGATTTTAATAACACTCCTAATGGGAAGAAAAAAAGCTCTTTTTTAATTAAAAACTTGGCTTTAACTCCGTATTGAAAAAATGCGAGTCTACCTATAATAAAATCCCAATTTGAAGTGTGCGGCCCTACAGCAATAACACATTTTTTAATATCCACTGGTTGATTCGGATCAATTTTCCAACCAATTACCCAAAAAATTAAACGAGCGATATACTTCAAAATATGATTTTAAGTAAAAATATTATTTTTTCAAAAGATCTTTTACGAAATTTGGAGTAGCAAAGGTACCTGTATGAATTTCAGAATTGTAATACCGAAGCCCTTGCTCTGTAACGAATAAATCTACTTGATTACTATCACTGAGTATTTTCGGGTTTAAATCCCCTTTTATCCCATATTGAAAGCTCCACATACCAGTTGGATACGTAGGTACAAAAAACAATGAAACCGGTGCTTTCTCCTTACCAAAAATCCCTTGTAAAGTATGATTTAACTCCGCAAAAGCTTTCTCATTAAATTTAGGAGACTCACCTTGAGCAACTAAAATCCCATTTTTATTCAACGCATTGTAGCAATTGGTGTAAAATTCTACAGAAAATAATCCTTCAGCAGGTCCAACAGGATCAGAACCATCAACAATGATTAAATCATAAAATTCAGGCTGAGCATTTTTAATGAATGAAATACCATCATCAACCAATAATTCCAATTTAGGGTGATCGAAAGAATTAGCGATTTTAGGTAAAAATTCTTTACAAGCCTTAATAACTTCCCCATCTATTTCAACCATTGTCACTTTTTCAACAGAATCATGTCGCAAAACTTCACGAATTGTTCCACCATCTCCTCCTCCAATCACCAAAATATTTTTTGCATTTCCTAACGTAAAAAGTGCAGGATGAGAGATCATTTCATGATAATGAAATTCATCTTTTTGCGTGGTCATAACCATATCATCTAATGCCAACATTTTACCATACTTATAAGATTCCAATATCCTAACGCGTTGAAATGGAGATTGTACGTCATAAAATACGTCTCCTGTAAAACGAAGGGAAAGTGCCTGATTATCATCTTTGTCAGTAAACCAAACATTTCTTGTGTAAAATTCTGGATTTTGCCAATCAGCAGCTTTTTGGCGCATTGTTGAAATATCAAAATCATTTCGAGTCAATAAATTCACCGATCCTCTTTTCATTTCAATTGCCGAATAAGATTTCGCTTTAAAACACTCTTTCAAATGATCAAAAGAAATCCACGCATTCATTTCTCCACAAGTAAATAAATCAACAGCCGCATAACCATATTCTGGCCAAGTATGAATGGCAAGATGACTTTCTTGAATTACGACCACACCCGAAACACCATAAGGTGAAAAATGATGAAAAGTTGAATTTATTACAGTAGCTCCTGCTTTTTGAGCAGCCCCTACCATGTCTCGTTCAATTCCTGCAACATCATTCATAATGTGTGGGTCACAATTCATAAACTCAACTAAAATATGATTACCAAGTGCGTTTGACATAAATTTCTTTATTAAAATATTTGCAAAATTAGGTTTTTTAACAACATTAAACATGCAGTTTATATCAATATCCACGCAAGAAATTGTTAATTTTACCCTAAATTGAAATTAAATAATTATTATCAAGTGATTCGCAACCAAAAATTAAATACAGTTATTGCTTTTTGCTTGCTATTATTTTTCTCATTTTCACATTACACTCTTGCCAGTAAAATTGAAAAGGGCTACGAAGCTTTGGTAATTTTTGATTATTTTCAGGCCAAGAAATATTTTGAGAAATCGTTAAAAAAAGAGGTCTCACCGGCATCATATGGCTTAGCTTTAATTTACTTCAGGAAAGACAATCCTTTTCATTCACTTGATTCAGCATACAAGTATATTAAAATCGCCAAATCGACTCGGGAAAATGTGAAACTAAAAATGCGCATTAAACTTGAAAAGTATAACTATTCTGAAGAATCGATTCTAGACTTAGAACAATGGATTAGCAAAGGTTTCTTTTCTGCTTGTCTTTCTGAGAATAACGTTTTATGTTTTGATCAATTTATTGAAAAACATAGTAATTCTACTTTTCTAAATAAAGCAATATTCAAAAGGGATTCATTAGCGTTTGAACTATCTAAAAAAGAAAATCTTACAAAATCAACCTTTTCCTTTATCGAGAAATATCCAGAATCTACTTTTAAACCAGAGGCATATAATTTATTTTACAAACAACAATTTTTTGAATACACACAAAAAGAAACTCTTATTTCCTATTTGCAATTTTTGAATGAGTGTAAAGATAACCCCTATAAAAATGAAGCTGAAAATAAGGTTTATGAATTAAGCACTGCTTCTAACTCCATTAAATCATTGGAGATTTTCATTAAGGAACAAGGAACGAACCATAACATTCCTGAAGCCTGGAGAAGGCTTTACAAAATATTCATGAGTGATTATGGGGAAAACAAATACCAAGATTTCATCAAGAAATATCCTGATTATCCTTTCGGAAATGAAATAAAAAACGAAGAGTCTTTATCTAAACTTACGCTTTTACCTGTAAAGATTGATAACGCTTGGGGTTACATGAACAAGGAGGGTAAATTGATAATTCCGGCCCTTTATGAAGAAGCTGGTTATTTTTCCGAAGATCTTGCGGTGGTAGTAAAGGATAAAAAGTATGGGTATATCTCAAAATCCAACAAATTTATTATTGAGCCAAAATTCGATGATGCATCCGATTTCAACCAAGGTAGAGCTGTGGTGGAAATAAATAAGCACGTTGGGTTAATTGATCGCAACGGTTTTTTTATTTTCGATCCAATATATTCAGAAATAGGTCCCGTAAGTGAAGGTAAGATTTACGTTAAAAAGGATTCCCTTTATGGTTTTTATTCTAAAAATCGAGTAGCGCTTATTCCAGAACGTTTTCAAGAAGTTGAATCTTTTGAAAATAGCATTTCCCGTGTTAAAATTGAGAATAATCAAGCAATAATTGATAGTGTAGGTTCATTTTTAGTGAAACCATATTATGAATCAATCGATTTCTTTACTGACACTTTATTGATTTTTTCTGACAGCAGCAAATATGGTATTTGTGATTTTAATGGGACTCAACTCATTCCCGCTAAATTTGATTTTATTGGCAAATTATCAGGTAATAGAGCTCTAATTGTTAGTGATAATAAAATTGGCTACCTAGATGAAACTTTGAAGTTTGTTGTTCAACCAACTTTTGAAACGTATCCGAATTACCAAACCTATGCGATCTTTAAAAATGGATTAGCTAAAGTGAAGAAAAATGGTAAAATCGGATTAATCGATTCTAAAGGAAAAACATTTGTTCCATTTAATTATCTTGAATTAGGATCAATTTCAAATTATATATCTTTCAACAAAAATGGTAAATGGGGCTATTTTGATGAAATGGGAAAGGAAGTTATTAAGCCTAATTATGAATATGCTGAAAGCTTTTCAAAGGATATTGCCATTGTGAGTAAAGATTCATTAATGGGCGCAATTGACATCAAAGAAAAATTTATTATACCCAATGCCTATTCAACGATTGAATTTATTGAGGGTACAGATTTTTTAAAGGTTGGTGCTGGTTCCATCTATGGAATTTTTGATAGAAATGGACAGGCTATAGTTCCTGTTCATTATCAAACGCTAAATTTACTTAATTCAGATTTAATTTTACTGTCAAAAGGTGATTCTATTGCGTATTTTTTCATTAAGGAACGAAAATTGGTACAATTAAAAAATTGATGGAAAAGTTTTTTTATTATATCGACAAATTCAAATACGGCATTCTAGCTGCATTGGCAACCTATGTTCTTTTGTTTACTTATATGCAGCTAAAGTATTTTGATCAACTTGTTCCGATAGAACGAATGTTTAACGAATCACACGTTGACATTCCAGATGATGAAATAGAATTAAAACCAGAAAATATACAAGTTGCACCAGAATTTCAGGGAGGTGAAGTAAAAAACACAACTAAGGATCTGAATGACAAACGACTTTTCTCAGAAAAAAATTGGTCACATCAAGAAGGAAATCAACAAAACAAGCAATCAGGAAATAACGATAATTCTTTTTCTGATGAACGAAAACATCTCGAGGAAATTCAAAAACAAGTAAATGAACGAAATAATAAAACTGTACCTATAAAGTCAACATCGCCCTCAAATTCAAATTCCTCTTCTGGGTCAAAATTTGCTTTTAAAGGAAATGTTTTAGTTTCATACGATGTTCCTACACGAACAGAATCAAAACTAGAAGCTCCAGGATATTCCTGTAAAGGAGCGGGAAAAGTGGCTATAAAAATTCGCGTTGATAATTACGGTGGCATATCTTCAGCGAAATATGATGTATCTAGAAGTAAAGGAGCCGATCAATGTATGATTGACCTAGCATTGAGTTACGCTAAGTCACGATCTAAGTTTACAGGTGGTTCTGGCAATGCTGATGGATATATCTACTACACATTCGTCGCTCAATAAATTAACATAAGTTGTTTCCCCATTTCGAGTACTAAAAATAACACAAGTTGTGCTTGAATAATACGATTAGGTTTTAAACGATAACCATAAACAATGATTGATAATAGAGAAACTAACTCAAGAATCGCTTCATTAATAACCAACCCTGCGATGAAACAACCCGCACAAATGCAAAAAAACAAAATGAAATTTTTCTTCTTTCTTGCCGAAAGATATAAATAAGAGAAGCACAGAAAACTAAGTCCATAACAAATGTAAAAAATATCAGTCCAAAGAGTTGAAAAAAAAATCTCTAGTGTTTCATCTGATAAAAACAATGTCCAGAAAAATTGTTGGGATAGTAATTTAAAAAGAAGCACGCTTCCGTATATCCAAAAAATGGTTGTAATAGCATTTCGATTTACGACTAAAATATATATGAATATAACAACTAATGTTACTTCG
>JBIKOV010000098.1:0-12203 GCA_044357815.1 Ferruginibacter sp.
GCGGGGGATAAATTTAGTATACACCCAGATTACTAGGGTAGAGCTGACCAGTAGCACCGAAAAAGCCCCAAATACCCTTAGTAACAACACCCTTAGAGGGGTTACCAGCTTTTCGTAACGAAGCGTATTGGTATTATAAAAATATTTTATCTTTTTCATTGCCCTAAACCCCGCTGGGGATTTATAATTTTTTGGATAATTGAATTTACGCCTAATCTTTAAATAATAACGTTACTGCTCATTTTATATGCGCCTTAGTTAACTCAACCCTGAATTCTTTACCTTTGCGCCAATCAATCGTTTCACGTGCAAAGATAGCAGGAACTATTGCAAAAATCATCCAAAAACAGAAAGGTGTATGTCCCAAAATGACGAAAAAAAGACAACTACTTCAATGCTGAGCCAACTAACCGCCGCCGAAATACGCCAGCAATTTCTTGATTTCTTTCAATCCAAGGAGCATGCCATCGTAGCTTCTGCCCCCATCGTATTAAAGGATGATCCCACCCTGTTGTTCACTAATGCAGGTATGAATCAGTTTAAAGATTATTTCCTAGGCAATAAAACTGCTCCGTATAAACGCGCTGCTGATACTCAAAAATGCCTTCGGGTAAGTGGAAAACACAACGATTTGGAAGAAGTAGGCGTAGATACTTACCACCATACTATGTTTGAAATGCTGGGTAATTGGAGCTTTGGTGATTATTTTAAAAAAGAAGCCATCGCCTGGAGCTGGGAATTGCTTACCAATGTTTACCAATTAGATAAAGATAAATTATATGTAACCATTTTTGAAGGTGATGCAAAAGAAGGTTTACCCAGGGATGAGGAAGCTTTCAATGAATGGAAAAAATATGTTGCCGAAGACCGAATTTTATTAGGCAATAAAAAAGATAATTTTTGGGAAATGGGTGACACAGGTCCCTGTGGCCCCTGTACAGAAATTCACGTAGACTGCAGGCCTGCTGAGGAAAGAAAGCAGATTGAAGGAAGTGAGTTGGTGAACAATGATCATCCTCAGGTAATTGAGATTTGGAACAATGTATTTATCCAATTCAACCGGAAAAAAGATGGAAGTTTGGAGCCTTTACCAGCGCAGCATGTTGATACCGGTATGGGATTTGAACGCCTGGTAAGAGTATTACAGGGCAAATCCAGCAACTATGATACTGACATTTTTAGTGGCACCATCCAAGCTATTGAAAAAATAACCGGTAAAGTATATAACCCCAACTTAACGCCGGCCGACACCACCAAAAACGCTTCTAACACTGCTCTCATCGGAGGTGGGTGGGAAGGAGCGGTTGCATTTCGTGTGCTCGCCGATCATATCCGGGCTATCAGTTTCGCTATTGCCGATGGTCAGCTACCTTCCAATACCGGAGCTGGATATGTAATCAGAAGGATATTAAGAAGGGCCGTGAGATACTACTATTCCTATTTGGATTACAAACAACCCTTATTGTTTCAAATACTGCCCTTATTGGCAAAACAATTTGAAATGGTTTTTCCGGAGCTGATTCAGCAATTGGATTTTGTGAGCAAAGTAGTAAAGGAAGAAGAAGAAGCTTTTTTGAGAACACTTGACAAGGGTTTAAAAAGAATGGATGAAACCATCCAGCAATCACAATCAACAAAAGTTATTGACGGCGCTATCGCCTTTGAACTCTATGATACTTTTGGTTTTCCGCTTGACCTTACCATGCTGATTGCTACTGAAAATAATTTGAAAGTAGATGAAGCTGGTTTTCAAAAAGAAATGCAGCAACAAAAAACCCGCAGTCGTTCTGCAGCCGTTCTCGACACCGAAGATTGGATTACCCTAGTTGATAAGGTAGCTAATCAATTTATGGGCTACGACGCAATGGAAACAGAAACTTCGGTAATTAAATACCGTAAAGTATCTTCCAAGTCAAAAGAATTTTATCAGTTAATCCTTGCTGCCACCCCATTTTATGCAGAAAGTGGAGGTCAGGTAGGCGATACAGGTACGCTTTATTTTGGGCAGGAAGCGATTCAAGTTACCAATACAAAAAAAGAAAATGACCTCATCATTCATTTTACAGATCAGTTGCCGATTTCAATTGACGGCCCGGTAGTAGCGAAAATAAATACTGAAAGAAGGCAGTCAATTTCTGTTCATCATAGTGTAACCCATTTAATGCATTCCGCTATGCGCATTGTATTAGGCAAACATGTGGCTCAAAAAGGTAGTCTTGTCAATGATGAACAACTTCGCTTCGACTTCTCACATTTTGCTAAAGTAACAGAAGAAGAAATTGCTGCAATTGAAACAATAGTGAATGAAAAAATCAGAGAAAATGTTCCGGTGGTAATCCGTTCTATGCGCAAAGAAGAAGCAATAGCATTAGGAGCAATGGCTTTGTTTGGCGAAAAATATGGAGATACGGTAAGAGTGGTAACCATGGATCCACAATATTCTTTGGAATTATGTGGCGGCACCCATGTGGGATTTACTGGGGAACTGGGAATTTTTAAAATTAAACATGAGGCGGCTGTAGCAGCAGGTGTTCGTAGAATTGAAGCAGTGAGTGGATATGCTGCAGAACAATATATTCAGCAAACATTTACTGAATTAAGTGCTATTCGGTCGCTTTTAAAGAATCCGGTCAACATTCAAAAATACATCGAAAATTTATCCTCTGAAAATAGTGCCCTTTCTAAAAAAATCGATGGGCTAGAAGCAAGGCAATTGGTCGGCATCCGAAATGAATTATTAAAAAAAGATGAGATCATTGATAAGGTGACTTTTGTAGGCGAAATCATCGAAGTAAGTAGCGCAGATGCATTAAAAAAATTATGTGTGGATTGCAAAAATCACTTGCACGACCATGTTATCGTGCTTTGCGCCAACATAGACGGAAAGGCTTTTGTAGCACTGGGGATTTCAGAAACAGTGGTAGCAGCAAAAAAATTGGATGCAGCAAAAATTATCCGGGAGCAGGTGGCGGGATTAATACAAGGTGGTGGTGGCGGACAGGCTACCATTGCCACTGCAGGGGGACAAAATATTGGCAATCTAAAGGCAGTAATTGAAACCATTAAATCTTTGCTTTAAATTAAGATTGCTCTTTAAGTGCTTCCGGTGAGTCACCGGGCAGGGTGAGTCACCGGTTGGGGTGTGTCACCGGGAACTTCCTTACCTTTGCACTGCAATGAAAAATGATACATACGAAGTAGTAATTGGCCTGGAAGTTCATGCCCAACTGCAAACCAACAGTAAACTTTTTTGTGGTGATAGCGCCTCCTTTGGTGCTGCACCAAACACCCATATCAGCCCTATAACTTTAGCCCATCCAGGCACTTTACCTAGGATGAATAAAAAAGCCATTGAATTTGCTATTAAATTAGGCCTGGCACTTCACTGTGAAATTGAACAGGAAAATTATTTTGCCCGCAAAAACTATTTTTATCCCGACCTCCCTAAAGGTTACCAGATAAGTCAGCATACCACTCCAATCTGTAAAAATGGTTTTGTAAAAATCAATGTCAACAACGAAGTTCGCAATATCCAGCTCAACCGAATCCATATTGAAGAAGATGCCGGAAAAAGCCTGCATGATGTAGACGAAAACTATACCGCCATCGACCTTAATCGTGCAGGTGTTCCCTTACTTGAAATAGTGAGTGAGCCAGACCTCCACAGTAGCGAAGAGGCATTTGCCTATATCACAGAATTAAGGCGGCTGGTTCGCTGGCTTGATATCTGTGATGGAAATATGGAAGAAGGAAGCATGCGCTGCGATGCAAACATTTCCATTCGCTTGAAAGGTGAAAAAAAATTAGGTACCAGGGTAGAAGTTAAAAACCTAAACAGTATCCGAAATGTAAAAAAAGCGATTGATCTGGAAGTAGACCGACTGATTGATATCGTTGAAAGCGGCGCCTCAGTGGTGCAGGAAACAAGAAGTTATGATGCCGACAACAATACCACTTTTTCTTTGCGTAGTAAAGAGGATGCAGATGATTATCGCTATTTTGCCGATCCTGACCTTACCCCTTTTCATATTACGGATCAGTTTTTACAAGCAGTTAAAGATTCACTCCCTTCCCTTCCAGAAGCCTTGGAGCTAAAGTATAAGGAGGTTTTTCAACTTCCTTCCTACGATGCCCAGGTGATTTGTAGCGATAAGTCGCTGGTAAATTATTTCGAAGAGCTCATTAAACACACGGCCAACTATAAAGCAGCTGTTAATTGGTTGATGGGGCCAATTAAATCATACCTCAATGATCATGCAATCGAACTAGAAGTCTTTCCGCTTTCTCCAGAAAAAATTGCTACCTTGATTCAATTGGTGGATGATGGCAAAGTGAATTTTAGCATCGCTTCTACTAAAATTTTATCTGCCCTCATTCAGGATCCTCAAAATAATCCATTGCAGGTAGCCACAGAACTTAATCTGTTGCAGGAAAGTGACAGCGATTCTGTTGCCAGCTGGGTAGATGAAGTGATGAACAAAATGCCTGACAAAGTAAAAGAATATCGAAGTGGAAAAAAAGGCCTCATTGGACTCTTTGCTGGGGAAGTGAAAAAATTAAGCAAGGGTAAGGCAGATATGAATGTGGTCAATAAATTATTAGCCGAAAAATTAAATTAAAAATTTCAAATGAAAAAAAATCTGACCCTACTTACAAGTATTGTGATTTTATTCTCTTGCAGCCCCTCTGTACAAAAAGGGCAGTTTACTATTTCAGGAGAACTGAAAAATGCTCCTGATCAACAAGTTTATTTGGAGGAGTTATACTTTAGTCAAAAAGACCCGGCTGTATTAGACACGGCCGAAATTAAAAATGGCAAATTTTCATTAACCGCATTAGCACCTGAAGAAGGTCTATATCGGCTGAGGCTGGAAAAAAGTCAGGCAGCATTTATTTTTATCAATGACCAGCCTACTATACCATTTTCAGCAGATTTTAATACCATTTCACTAGACAATACAAAATTTAATACCCCCGCCAATTATTTACTACGCACATTTATGGTGGTCATTGAGGGGAAAAGAAAAGGGCTCGAAGATAAAGCTGCCCTATTGCAACAGTATAAGAATCCTTTGCCATCAGATAGTGGCTATCTTGTATTGCAAAAAGATTTTGCTGAAAAACAAACCGATTTTCAACAATATACGCTACGTTATTTAGACACCACCAGCAATGCGATCATGGCTTTATTCAGTTTGGGCTACACCCGAAATATTGAGCCTGAAAAAATAGAAACTACTGTTGCAGGGCTGGCAAAACGTTTCCCAACCAATCAGGCCATCGCCACTATAGTAGCACAATACAATCAAATAATTGCTCAAAATAAATCCAAACCGAAGGATGGTGGAATGGCTCCTGAAATTACCATGGCAGATACAAATGGCAAGCCTTTTTCATTAAGCATGCTGAGGGGTAAATATGTATTGGTTGATTTTTGGGCTAGTTGGTGTGGCCCTTGCAGAGGCGAAAATCCAAATGTGGTGAAGGCCTTTAACCAATTTAAAGATAAAAACTTTACGGTGCTAGGTGTATCGCTAGACAAAGAAAAGACGGCCTGGATAAAGGCCATTGAAGAAGACAAGCTTGACTGGTACCATATCAGTGATTTAAAATACTGGAACAGTGCTGCCGTTGCCTTGTATGGATTTGATGGCATTCCCTACAATGTATTGGTAGATCCACAGGGCAAAATTATTGGAACCAATTTAAGGGGAACTGATTTAGAAATTAAATTGGGGGAGATGATTAAGTAATTGAGCGAATTATTTTACTGGCTCAGCACTCTATTCTATACCTAAAATTTTTGCTGACATAACTATGGGCCTTAAAATAATCCATCCCCCATTGCTATTTTCGTAAAATGTCTGCGATTTATTTTAACCTCTTTTCCGGTAAACTTTAGCAACAATTATTGTAGCAGTACAAAATGATCCACATCATTCCATGATGCCTTCACACACCCAGAGACTCCAAGTCAATAGTAATGAAAACTTCTAATCATCAAAAAAGCAACCCTATTGCTAGGATTGCTTTTTAAAATTATTATTAATTTCTATAAAATCAACAAAGGCTAACTAAGTAGTTATTACCTCTTCAACTTGGTAACTTGGTTAGCATAATAGTTTGCACCTGTAGCCTTGAAGTAAAGTGTATAGTTTAAAGTAAATGTCTGGTCGCAGGAAGAAAAAGTTCCAGCAGAAGCAGAGTTCTTAATCCAAAGCCCATCCCCAGCAAGATAAACCTGGTCAGGAATGGTTACCTTAAAGTTAGCAGGATCAGTCCAATCCAAATTTATAGTAGTTGTAGTTACCACGCCATAGTCCCAAAGATTGAGGACCTGTAAAGTTCCTGTTGTAGCGCCTGTAGACGTAGCAGATTCAGCTTTAACACCCATCGGATAAGGGCCATAAGTGCCATTATCAATGGCGCCATAGTTGCCATATAAAGCTGCTAGAGATACATCGCAATACTTTCTCAGTATCAACCTGTAAACTCCTTTGTAAGAACTTGCAGGCACATCACCACCTGAAATGGTAATCTTAACAGTATCTCTTCTGGTGGAAAGAGGATAACCCGAAAACAATCCGGATATAGTCAACTGGTCAACTGCAGTCCCTGCTTTAATTACCAAAGAAGTAGGTGCATTGAATTGGGTACCCACCACTGCAGCAGTACTGGAATAGGTAAATTGAATATTCCTATCAACCTTTGATACATTAGTAATTCCTATTGGTAATACAAAGGGCGTATTGGTACTTTTAATATAATAGGTTCCGATGGAATCTGCAGCGGCAATCGTATTAAATTTTGCATAAGCTGGTGCTGTCACATCCATGTCTAAAATCACGTTGTTTTTCTTACAGGATACAATAAACAAAAGGCTTATTCCTGCTATCGCCGTATAGGCATATTTAAAAAAATTATTCATACATCTATTATTTATTAGTTAGCTATCTTGTTTTATAGATTTTGGTCTGCAGAGGTCAAATTGGCATTGAAATCTCAAACCTCCATATATTTTATTGGGCATTTTGGTCTGCAGGGGTCATATTAGCATTGTTATCCAATTCCCTTTGCGGTATCCTCATCAAGAATCTTGGATCTGCAGCTGAAGTGGTATACACAGCAGGGTCAAAACTAGGAGCGCCGTGGTTACCAGCACCAGTTGCACGAGCCAACCCTTGGTTGTTACGCTTGATATCCATTAAAGAGAAACCTTCACCCCACAACTCAATCCTTCTTTGCAATAAAATTTCTGTTACCAAACCAGCTCCACTAAAAGAAGCTGCGCTATAGGCCGGGTTTCTAGTGACAACCAATGCTTCCAAAGCAGTTCTAGCCAGTGCATCCTTTGTCTGCCTTGCTTGAGCCTCGGCTTCTATCAGATACATTTCGGCTGCACGCATGTACAGATAATCTGCTGCCCAGCTGCCCGCAGTAGGTACCTGGTGTTTTAATTGATTGTAATCTACATTAGGTGTAACGCCTGTGCCAGGTTTTTTGAAAACTGTTTTTCTAACATCTGTTGCAGGAATCTGGTCGTACAATGCTTTGGTAATTTTTTTCTGTCCACCCAAGGCTGCATAACCACCGGTACGAACATCCATATGAGAGAAAAACGAAGCATAGATAGTGGCCTGGTCTGTAGGAATAATTGAACCCCACATCCACTCCGGATTGGCAATGGAAGAGAACGCGCTTAATGATGGATAAACTGAGCTACTCATTAATGTATAACCAGTACGAGCCTTCGCAGCATAAGTAGCGGCTGTAGCCCAGTCTTCCTGAACCAATGCCACCCGGGCCCTAAATCCCTGAACAACCGACACATCCATATTTGCTTTGCTGACACGGGTTTTTCCGGTCAATAAGGTTTCAGCTAGGGTAAGGTCTGCTATAATTTGTGTATATACCTGCTGAACGGTACCTCTTGCCTTGCCATCTGTAGATACAGTGGTATAAATAGGTACACCTGGCTTGCTTTCATTGCCCTTAAAAGTTTGCTGATTATAATTGATCAGATAATAATAAGCATAGGCACGAAGTCCGAGACACTGGCCTTTTACCAGTTCTTTTTGTGTAATGGTAGCATCTTTCACGCCATCAATATTAGCCAGAATATTATTTACCTGCTTGATTACATCATAATATAAATACCAGGCATTGTCTGATTGTGAACCATTGGTGGCTAAGCCCCATGAAGTTAACGAATAAGTAGTATTGAACCAACTGTATCCAGTAGAATGAACTACCATGTCATTGCCCATCAAGTCATTCTGAAGGTCAAATGATTTCTGCCCAAAATTATCATGGCCAGTACTAGCACCAATTCCAAATGCAAATTGTTCCTTCACCACACCATCAAGCGATGCATAAATGGTGGAGATTTTACTAAAGATATCGGCTTGAGTTACTCCATTACTTGGTTTGGTTTCCAGGTAATCTTTCTTACAACCCACCATAAGGATGAGTATAAAAGGGATTATATAAATGATTGCTTTTTTCATGATTTAACTATTTATGATTTTATTGTAAAGTAACATTAAATCCAAAATTAACGGTGCGAAACGGAGTGTAAGAAGCATCTGATGTTCCGTTAAATTCGCGTTGAGGATCCAACCCTTTTTGAACTGTATATAACCATGCGTTGTCTACATTCGTAAACAATTGCATCCCTCCAATATGAAGACGATTAGACAACTTTTTGGATAAGGTATAGCTGAAGGTAATGTTTTTAATGTTCAACCATGAACCATCCACCAGAAACCTAGAGGATGTTCCGTCTTGTCCTGCTATAGCATTTTGTAATCTAGGCACAACAGTTACATCGCCTGGTTTTTGCCACCTTTTAAGCATGTCGGCTGATAGGGCGGTACCTGGAGAACCACGGTGCATAATGCTTGAGTAGTTGCCATTGTAAAATTGACCACCATAAGAGAAGGTCAACAAAAATGACAAATCAAAGCCTTTGTAATTAAAGGAGTTGGTTACACCACCAGAAATTTTAGGTAAGGCAGAACCAAAGAAATATAAAGTGGCTGAATTATATACATTGGTGAGCGTTGTGCCAGTAACTTTGCCTGCCGCATCCAATATGTCTTTATAGTACAATGCATCTCCATTAGCAGCATCTACCCCTGCAAATTTACGTATCCAAAAATCATAGATACTATGACCAACCATTAGTTTTTTAGTACCTGTTACGATACCTTTTTCAGTTTGTTTAGCTGGTAATTTGGTAATCTCGTTTTTAAAACGAGTAAGATTCACGTCTATTCTCCAGTTGAAATTCTTAGTGCTGATAGCATTATATCCCAACTGCAATTCAATTCCGCTATTCTTCATCGATCCTATATTTTGATATACACTAGCATATCCAGTTGATGGAGGTAATGGAACATCAAATAATAAATTGTCAGAAACTTTATTGAACCACTCGAAAGTACCGGTTAAGCGCTTATTAAATAAAGCAAAGTCAACTCCTATATTGGTTGCCTTGTTTTTTTCCCACAATAAATTGTTATTGGCCGGGCGGGTAGGAGCAGAGTAAGTACCATTTGCATTGGCAAAATAATAATTCCGGTAGGGATAATATAATCCAATGGCCTCATTTCCTTGTTCACCATAACTCGCACGTATTTTCAACTCATTCAACCAGTTTACATTACTTAGGAATTTTTCTTGCGTTAATCTCCATCCCAAACCTACGGAATAGAAGTTACCCCAACGAACTGAATCCCTAAACCTAGATGACCCATCCGTACGATAACTGGCAGACAATAAATATTTTTGATCAAAATCATAGTTAACATTTCCTAAATAACTTTCAATCTTATGATTGTCTTCGTATGAACTGGCGAGGCCGAAGGCAGCTGTTCCATTATCCAATTCTGTTTGACCTGGAAATAGAAATCCACCAGAGTTAGCAGATAAGAAATTGTACTTGTACATGTAATTTTCATGACCAGCTAAAGCCCTTACACTATGCTTTCCAAAGCTTTTTTTCCAAGACAATACTTCATTGCCAGTCAAAGAAACCTGCCGTCCATTTGATTTGGTAGATCTTCCGCCATTGGGTCCACCTGGAACCGTAGGGGCAGCATCTCCATATTCATTATTTTGATAATTGGTTGTATTAGAAGTAAAAAAATTCATCCCCAAAGTTGTTTTAAAAGAGAAATCTTTGAGGAATTTTATTTCTGCAAAAGTATTGGCATTGCCATTGAAGCTATTAGTAGAACGATCATCTAGGGCTAGAGATCCTAGCAAATTGGATCTTCCTGCATAGGGCCTTGTACCCATTTGCTCAGGTACACCCCAATCCAATTTATGAGCACCCAAGGAGTCAACATATGCACCAGTAACTGGAGCACGCTGATAAACAGGATAAATAGGTCCCATTTGACGGGTGTAATAAAACGGATTAGTGGTAGCTGTTCCGCCACTTGGTACATCTTTTCTATTGACCATTGCCCCATCAATATTGATGCCTGCATTTAACCATTTGGTAGGAGCCAAATTTACATTCATCCGAAGATTGTAACGCTTGATACCTGAGTTTTTAACAATGCCTTCTTCATTAAGATAACCGGCAGATAAAAAATAGTCGCTCGCTTCGCCTGCACCAGAAAAATTAATATTGGCGTTGGTACGAGAAGCATTGCGGAATAAGACATCTTCCCAAGAATCGTTGTATATTAATTTTGCAGAAGTATTTAATTTTCCAGTTACAGGATCCACTAAACTTGCTCCAGGTACATCATAAGCGTTGTACACAAGGCCCGATGCACTGGTAAGAACATCCGAAGCTTTAGTACCGGCAGTAGCAGCATTATCACCTGCAAAGAGGTAAGCATTACGATATGCTTCCCACATCAATTCATAATATTGTTTAGAGTCCACCCGGTCGTATTCCGGAATACCCCTACTCATATATCCCTGACGCAAAGAAGCCGTAACGGCCGTTTTTCCTTTTTTACCTTTTTTAGTAGTAATCATGATTACCCCATTGGCAGCACGTGATCCATACAATGCAGCAGCAGCAGCATCCTTTAACACTGTCACTGATTCAATATCATCTGTAGAGATGGAAGTAATAGACCCATCATAAGGTACGCCATTCAATACATATAATGGCGAACTACTTGAACTAACTGAACCCACACCCCTAATCAGGATGCCTGCATTTGATCCCGGAGCACCACCGCCATTGGTAGCGATAATACCAGGTACCAACCCTTCCAACGCTTTAGTAACGGATGTTACTTGTTGCTTTTGAATAGAAGCGGCAGTAATGGTATTTTCAGCACCCGTGAACGCGGACTTTTTAACCGTTCCATAAGGAACTTGAACCACTACTTCTGTCAAATCTTGTGATTCTGTTGCTAAAACAATGTTGAAATTGATAGCTTTTCCGATTGCCAAATTCTGGGAAACAGAGCCCACGGAGGAGATAATTAAGGTTTTGGCATCTGATTTTACTACTAACTCAAAAGATCCTTTTGAATTAGTACTAGTTCCAATTTTGGTTCCTTTAACCAAAACGGTGGCATTGGTTACCGGTTCGCCCTGCGCATTTTTTACAACACCTGTAATAGTGCGGGTCTGGGCACTGGCTACTGTAGAAAACAGTAGGATTGCGCACAGGTAGAATAATTTCTTCATAAGCTCTGTAAGATTTTTAATTTTTAAAATAAACTCGACCTCATTAATAATGACAATTAACAATTAAATAACGCTGCATTCTTGGAAATTGTTTAAAATCGATGATAAAATTCCAAATTTTTTCGTATTTCACCAAAATTAATTTCTCATTTAATTAACATTTCAACTAAAATAGGGGCCTTTTTTTTATAACTAACAGTAATTCAATCTTTTATCAGGATTTTTTATTTTTTAAAATTCACATCACCATTAATAAATCAACATTAATAATTAAATACCCCTACTTTTTTAGAAACCGTTTAATATTTAAAGTTATTTATGGCTATTTTTTAGAACATTTCTAAGGTAGGCTCCGGCTGTTTTCGACAATTTTTGAGATTACAAACGGCAAATTTTCATTGAACGCAACAGCGATTGAAGCAAGGTTTTTCCAGAAAAATAGGGCTATTTTTTTCCCAGATTTAGCAACAGAACTGGCAATAATACGAGGTTGGTAATGGTTGCCACTAATAAAGTTACCGATGTTAGCCAACCCAAGG
>JBIKOV010000318.1:0-3385 GCA_044357815.1 Ferruginibacter sp.
ATCATCTAATCTTGCCCCCTTTGATGCATAGGCTTTACAAATATTAATGTAGCGTTCAAGGTTTTTCTCCTTTGCAATTCCAAATGTTTTCTCAGGAAATTTGATTGTATTTGCAGCATTGAGTCCGTCATGAAAAACAGAATAGGCACAGGTGGCACTAGCGGGATACACCTGTTGAGCGTATTTATTATACATTTTAAAGATGTCTCTGATTTCCTTATGCTCCATAGCATATCGAATCGCACCTTTTGAGCAATTATAGGATGACAAACCTGTGTTAAGACCACTGAGCGCTGACCAATAAAAACCCAATTCAGTGTTAATAGTAAATATTGGATGCTGCCATGATTGATCCATCTCAGCGGCAGAAAAAAGTTTCATTCCTTTGGGATTAATCAAAAAAGGAATCCATTTCTCTTTGAATGATTGCTCGCCACTTAAATGATGCCCTCGGTTGTAAGCTCCCCCTTTAATTCCAAAACCAATTTGAGGATCAATGGTATTCATTACCCATTTATAAGCCTGGGGCTGCTTTTCTGGATCTACACTGTTAAAAGTCAGAACAATCTGTCGCTCACTTACATCATTGAAGTATTTTTTAAATTGCGTGAAAGTTTCAATACGAAAACTCTCCCAATCACCCTTTTTATTTGCAATGACATATTTTTTATCTATCGGTTCTCCTTTGTAAGGAGCTTCGTCTCCTGTTGACCCTGTTTTTACCTGCACAAATGCTATGCAATCAAACTTTTCTTTCGGTTGGTTTCTCAAGAAAAGTGAAAACTGTTTAATCAGTTCAAAATAATAATTTTTATACGCTTCACTGAGGTAGTATGGGTAATTTGGAAATTTGGCGTGTTTTTCAGGTTTTTTACTCACCACTTTTACTAAAGGCACACCATTTTCATAAAGCCACTCGGGGGAATCTGGCCCTACATTAATACTTAGTTTGACAATTTTATGGAATTTCAAAGCCTTATTTAAGGCCTGCTGAAAAACAGAAAAATCATATTTCTCAGGCCCTTTTGATTGAACCTCCGCCCACCTGGCACTTACTTCCATCCCTAAAACAAAATCTGCGGTAGGATCTGAATAATCATCAATCCCTTCTCCACGATCCCATACACCATATGAATTAATAGGTACAGCTACTTTTTGTGCCTTTGACACATTCACCCCAAAAAATAATCCTGTAAGTAGCAGTCCGAAAAGAAATTTATTTTTTACCATTGTCATTTTTTTAATTGCCATAGTCTTTATACATATAGTATGGTCAGTTAGAAATCAAGATTTTCATATTCGTTCAATAATTTGTTTGTCCCACTATTTCCTATTTTTATTTTAATTTAATTCCTTTGAATATCCACTTCAATCCCATTAAAAATATCATCTACTTTATCGGTATTAACTAAAACAAAGTCAGATTTCAAGTCACCGGTATGATTCAATTGCATATCAGTAACATCAACTGTTACAGACTTCCATTTACTATCTCCGTTGCCTTTTACCTCTATAGCAGTTTTTATCTGCTTGCCATTGTTATACCTCAATGCCCAAGTAGAACCAACATTTTTATCAAGCCACGTTATAGTGAATTTTAAATTCTTGGGTTTACCATTTACAAACAGCTCATCATCAAACTTGAAATACATGGTATTTTTGCCTGAAACATTTTCAAAAGAACGGGCAAAGCGGTCGTATTTTGATGCGTTTTTATCAATAGTACCACGAACCCTGTATAAACCAACAGAGGTTTGGTCAGCATTGATTTGCGTCAGGAACCGTTCATAATTTCCCTCTGCAATATCCCATCCTACATCATTGTAACCTGTTTGCCTTTCACGTTGGTTTACCTGGCCGGTTATTAATGCATTCGAATCATCTAAACTTGCCCCCTTTGATGCATAGGCTTTACAAATATTAATATAGCGATCAAGGTTTTTTATCTTTGCATTTCCAAATGTTTTCTCAGGAAATTTTATTGTATCTGCAGCATTGAGTCCTTCATGAAAAACAGAATAGGCAACGGTGGCACTAGCGGGATACACTTGTTGAGCGTATTTATTATACATCTTAAAGATGTCTCTGATTTCTTTATGACCCATAGCATATCGAATTGCTCCTTTTGAGCAATTGTAGGAAGACAACCCTGTGTTAAGACCGCTGAGTGCTGACCAATAAAAACCCAGTTCTGTATTAACAGTAAATATTGGATGCTGCCATGATTGATCCATTTCAGCGGCAGAAAAAAGTTTCATTCCTTTGGGATTCACTAGGTAAGAAACCCACTTCTCTTTAAATGATTGCTCGCCGGTTAAATGGTGCCCTCTATTATAGGAGCCCCCTTTAATACCAAAACCAATTTTCGGGTCAATTGTATTCATTACCCAGTTAAAAGCAATAGGTTGTTTTACAGTATCAACATTATTAAAAATTAATACAATTTGACGGCCAGGTACATCATTGAAACACTTCTTAAATTGCTCGAATGACTCTATACGAAATTTTTCCCATTCTAATTTTCCGATGGCAAACTTGTTGTCTACCGGTTCTCCTTTGTATGGCTCTTCATCACCGGTAGATCCTGTTTTTACCTGTACAAAGGCAATACAATCAAATTTATTTTTAGGTTGATTTCTTAAAAAAAGTGAAAATTGTTTAATTAGTGCAAAATAATATTGTTTATGTTTTTCACTTAAATAGTAAGGGTAGGTATTTTCATACTTCGCATTTTTGGGCTTATTACTTTTCACATGAACCAATGGAACACCATTTTCATAAAGCCACATTGGAGATTCTGGCCCTACATTTATACTGATTTTAACTATTTTATTAAATTTTGCAGCTTTGTCTAAAGTATTTTGAAAAGCAGAAAAATCAAAATCATCAGGCCCTTTGGGTTGAACCGCTGCCCATTTAGACATTACTTCGATACCCAACACAAAGTCAGCTTTAGGATCAGAATAATCTTCAATCCCTTCTCCACGATCCCAAACGCCATAACAATTAATGGGTACCGCTACTTTTTGTGCCTGTATTGTATTTGCACCTATTCCGAGTGCAACAATAAATAATAGATAAATTCCTTTCATACTATTTTTCATTTTAAAACAGATATATTTCAATTCAATAGTATTTTTTTAACCTTTTATATTTTTATGCCCCAGCAAGTATATTTTTTACCAGCCTGTATTTTGTGGGAGCAGCCCGGGGTTCATCATCAGGTCACTCTCCGGAATAGGGAATAATTTATACTTAATATCTACCAATGTGGGGCGATATCGTTGAACAATATTTAATCGTTGATAATCGAACCACAATTGAATTTCAAAACACAGTTCCATCCTTCTTTCTGAGATAATAAGCTCCATTAAGTCCTCCGCCG
>JBIKOV010000317.1:0-3385 GCA_044357815.1 Ferruginibacter sp.
CAGATGTAGTGGTAAGTACCGGTAGCACACCTACCAAACTTCATCTACCTACCAATACTATCAAAATAACTATTGTAGCGTAAGATCTACCAAAATATATTCTACCTGTAAAGTGAAATTGTAAAGACCTCCCCCAACTGGGAGGTCTTTTTGCATTGCAAAATCATCTCCCTTATCGGTGACTCGCCTAGTTGTTCAATATCAAAAATTCAGTCAATTTCTTTTTAGCGCGGTTCTTTATGCCCCGCTGAAAAAAAGAATTCCATCCTAATAACTCACCCGACAAACCCATTGCTTGTTTACTCCATTGATGAATACTAAATGCATCGCTGTGCTCTATAATTTTACCTTCCGAAAATCGCATATTCGCTCTCACTTTATTCACTACCCTTCTATTGTTTTCTGGTAAAGTGTAGGTGGATACCCAATCACAGGTGCTGTACTCATCATCCAACTCAAGTATATTTCCGTAGGTCAATGAAAAATCAACTGCAGTAGTACAAACCATTTGCCACATACTATTTACTTCCGGTTCAGAAAGTAGCCCGAACACCGGATCAAAAAAAACAATATTTTCATCATAGCAACTAGACATACCTTGAAAGTCGAGCTGCTGAAATGCCGAGTAAAAATTATTAATTAATTCTTTATTGGAATTCATTACGATAGTGAATAAGTTTTTGTAAATTTAGTGCTCTTAAACTATTATTATATATTTTTCCATGCCCAAAGGGGAAAATAGTTTTTTGCAATTGAATGTTCTTTGGGCAATTTAATAATAATATTTAGATTCACTTTTACTATGGAAAGCTTTTTACTAATATTGGTAGGCGGTACAATTTTCAGTTTCATCACTGCCTTTGCCATTAAGACCATTAACCGATACAAAATGCAGGGGGCTGATAACCAGTTGGGCCAGGTTCAACAAACCCTGCTATTGGTTCAACAAGATATAAAACAACTCCAAAAAGAAAAGGAAGAATTACTGAGCCGAGCCACCCGTGCAGAAGGCGCCAATCAATTGCTATTACAGGAATTTGACCAGTACCATCTACTGCAACAAGATCATATAACAACACTAAGCCAATTGGCTATTTTACAAACCCAACTCAGTTCGGCACATGAAAAACTAACTGGCCAAAAGGAGGAACTAGCATCCATTGGGGAAAAATTCCGTTTTGAATTTCGTAACCTAGCTCAGGGGATCTTGGAAGAAAAAACTTCCAAATTTACATTAGTCAATGAAGAAAAAATGAAGGCCATCCTAGAACCTTTAAAATCAGAATTGATTGAATTCAAGAAAAAAATAGATGACACCTATGATAAGGAAAGTAAAGAAAGATTTACACTGGGTAAAGAGGTGCAACGGTTGGTTGAAATGAGTCAATTGGTAAGCCAAGAAGCCAATAACCTTACCACTGCTTTAAAGGGTAATAATAAACAACAGGGCAACTGGGGTGAAATGATTTTAGAAAGTATTCTTTCCTACAGTGGACTTACGAAAGGAAGAGAATTTGTATCGCAAGAGTTTTTAAGAGATAATGCAGGCAATATTATTAAAGACGAATTTGGCAAAGGACTTCAACCAGATATTACTGTAATCTACCCAGATCAACGAAAAATTATCATCGACTCTAAAGTCTCCTTATTAGCTTGGGAACAATATGTTTCTGAAGAAAATGTTTCGACACAAAGCCAGTTGCTAAAGGATCATATTCAATCTATCCGAAATCATATAGATGGACTGAGCAAAAAAAAATACCCCATTTATGCACAAGCACTTGATTATGTATTGCTATTCATTCCAATTGAACCTGCCTTTTTAGAAGCTGTGAAAACAGATCTTCAATTATGGAAATACGCTTACGATAAACGCATTATGCTGGTAAGTCCAACCAACCTTTTAGCAGTTTTGAAAATAATTGCTGATTTATGGAAGGTGGAGCAACAAAACCAACACGCTATAGAGATTGCAGATAAAGCCGGCGCCCTTTATGACAAATTTGTAGGGTTTACAGAAAATCTGGAATTGGTAGGAAAAAAATTACAGGATGCGCAACAATCCTATGACGCAGCCTTTAATCAACTTGGAACTGGGCGAGGTAATATAATTGGTAAAATTGAAGAATTAAAAAAGATGGGCGCAAATGCCAATAAACAATTGCCAGCCAAACTGATCCCCCAATTCAAAAGTGAAGAATAATCCAATTCTTGAACTTTAATCTGTGCTTTATTTTTTACTAAAAAATACCAATCCCTATCATTTTTCAACCTACTAGTTGATTTAAAGCCGAATTCTTTAAAATATATTTAATATATTTATAATATTTTACCTTTTTTTTATTAATTTTCGGCTGTAAAAGTAAAGGAAACGGGATTTTACTTTACCCCCTTTATTGAATTTTCATGTTATTCAAAAAATAATAAATTCTATTATGACTACGGTTATTGTTCCGGTTGATTTTTCGCCTATTTCTATTCATACTGCTCGTTATGCGGCTCAGTTATTAATAGGGCATTATGGTGTCAATATATTGCTATACCATAGCTACGCTAAACCTTCCGAAGAAATGGCTGCCAGAGAAAGTTTGGAAGAGCTTAGGAAAGAATTGATGGCTACCTGTATTGTTCAAATAGAAATACTGGCGCAGGAAGAAGATAATTTTGTAGATGGTTTGCAAAGAGCAGTACGTCATAGAAAGGCCGATTTAGTCATTATGGGTATTACTGGAAAATCTGCTTTGAAAAAAGTGCTCTTTGGCAGCAATACCTTAAAAATGGTTGATACCAAGGTCTGCCCCATTATGATTATTCCAGAAGAAGCTTCCTTTCACCAGATTCGAAATGTGATGCTAACTTCCGACTTTAAAGACACTATTAAGACTACTCCCTCGGTACCAATAAAGGATTTTTTAGGTGTGTTCAATCCAAAACTGCATGTTGTAAATGTTGACAAGGATCATTACATCTCATTAACTACCAACTACGAAAAGGAAAAACAGCACCTGGCCCAAATGTTCGAAGAGTACCATCCCGAGTTTTATTTTATGCGGCTGTACGATGTAGACGAGGCGCTTACCCTCTTTGCACAAGACAAGGGAATCGACCTGTTGATTGTTATCCGCAGGGATGAATCTTTCATCCAAAAAATATTTAAACCCAGTCATACCAAGGCAATAAGCTACCAAAGCAAAATACCAATTTTGGTAATGCATGAATAATTACAACGCTGGTAATAGCCAATAAGCAATGGATACTTGATAAGTTTATCACTTCAATTAATATTGTATAAATGCTAATAAACTAATTAAATAGCTTAAGCTTCCTACTAACCGATTTTGAAAGTGAACTTCAATGCTGAATACCCCCTTTTACGTATATCTTC
>JBIKOV010000319.1:0-3377 GCA_044357815.1 Ferruginibacter sp.
ATATCATCAGCAATTAAAATACTAGCAATAAATTTAATGTCATCTACGCTCCTCTATATTATCATTGGGTACCTAGTGTTGCTATTGATAGCATATTTGGTGCAGGAGCGATTTATTTTCAAACCTGAAAAACTACATCAAAATTTCAAATACAAGTACGATGCTCCATTTCGAGAGCTGTTTTTTGATGTTGAGCCGGGGGTACGTATCAATGGGCTTCATTTTTATGTAGAAAAGCCCTTGGGGCTGGTATTGTATTTTCATGGTAATAGCAGGAGTATTAAAGGTTGGGCGAAATATGCCACTGATTTTTTTAGGTATAATTATGATGTGGTTTTGGTGGATTATCGAGGCTTTGGAAAAAGTACCGGTAAGCGTGCAGAAAAAGATATGTTGAATGATATGCAATTTGTGTACAATACACTAGCAGCAACCTATCATGAAAATCACCTAATCGTTTACGGTAGAAGCCTAGGGAGCGGTTTTGCTGCCCATTTGGCCAGCGAAAACAAGCCACGCTATCTTATTTTAGATGCACCTTATTTCAGTTTTAAAAAGGTAGCAGAAAGGTTTTTGCCAATTCTTCCCATGAAATTGTTGCTTCGTTTTCATATGCGTACCGACAAGTGGCTGCCCAAAGTGAATTGCCATACATACATTCTGCACGGAACCAATGACTGGTTGATACCCATCCATAATAGTGAAAAATTACTGGCTCTAAATCCCAGAAAGGTCACGCTAATCCGCATTGCAGGTGGCGGGCACAATAATTTACCATCCTTTCCGGAATACCATAATTTTATACGTGATATTTTGAAAACTTGATTGATAACGGATAGATATTTCAGATGCTAAATTGTGCTGATGGCTTAGTAACTTGCAGTCGGACGCTCTAAAAAATAAATGGATCACCATGAAAAAAAAGATCTTTCGCTGGACAAAAATAATTGTTTTGCTTTATTGCATAATCGGGATTGCATTGTATTATTTGCAGGATTATTTTTTATTTCACCCTACTGTATTGGACCGGAATTATCGTTATCAGTTTGACATGCCTTTTACAGAAGTAGAAATTCCATTTAATAAGACCGATACCCTGAATATGGTTCAGTTCACCCCAGTGGATTCAGTAAGGAGAGGAGTGGTGATATATTTTCATGGCAATAAAGGAAACATAAATCGGTTTGCAAAATTTGCAGCTAATTTTACTCGCCATGGATATGAAGTTTGGATGGCAGATTATCCAGGATATGGAAAAACGATCGGAGAAAGAAGTGAAAAAATAATCTACCAGCAGTCGGTTCAGATTTACAAAATGGCTTTAACCAAGTACAAAAAGGATAGCATCATAATTTATGGAAAATCCCTTGGAACGGGCATTGCAGCTTACTTAGCTTCTGTTTCTGACTGTAAGCAGTTAATTTTAGAAACTCCCTATAGCAGTATTCCTGATTTAATGAGTTGTTATGTTTTCATTTACCCAACTTACAGAATATCAAATTATAAAATCCCGACCTACCAATATTTACAGGAGATAAAAGTGCCCATTACAATATTTCATGGAACCGATGATAGGGTGATTCCTTATCGCTGTGCCAAAAAACTGAAGGAAGTACTTAAATCAAGCGATGAGTTTATTACCATTGAGAAGGGCTTGCATAATAATTTAACTGATTTTCCTTTGTATCATCAAAAGCTAGACTCGCTGTTAGATCTCCATTAGTTGAACTGTTTTTTTGCTTATTTTTAATTGGTAGTTGCCCCCAATTTTCAATGCATAGTTTTCTTTTTCGTGGCTTACTGGAAAATTAAAACAAATTGGATAGTCATATTCCTTCACGAGTTCGTGAATTACCTCCTCCAACTTTTTGCCAAAGGGGCGTTCTGTATCCCTTGTTTCTGAGAAGCCACCAAGTATCAGCGCTGCAAGGCCGTCCAATTTACCGCTTCTTTTTAATTGGTGAAGCATTCTGTCTATACTATAAATCAGTTCACCAGTATCTTCTAAAAATAAAATTTTATTTTTTGTAGCAAGATCTGATTTGGTTCCAATAAGATGGGTAATCAGCGATAGGTTTCCGCCAATTAATTCTCCTTTTACCAAGCCCTCTTGATTGAATGGATGCGTATCACAATAATATTTTGCTTTTTTTCCAATGAGGGCATTGTGGAGGGAAAGGATGTATTCATTCTCATTGCCTCCTTTGTTAAAGGCCGCCGCCATTGGTGCGTGTAGGGACGAAATTTTAAAATTACTATATATATGCGCATGTAAAACGGTGATGTCGCTGAATCCAATGATCCATTTGGGATTCTTTTTGAATCGTGTAAAATCCAACTGGTCAATAATTCTACTTACACCATACCCTCCCCGACCACAAAGAATCGCTTTAATGCTGTCGTCATCGAGCATTGCTTGCAGTTCGTTGAGGCGGTAATCATCCGATCCGGAAAAGTAGTTTTTCGATTTGCTGCCCAATGTTTTCCCTACCATTACTTCAAAGCCCCATTGCTGTAATGTGTCAATGCAGGTTTGCGCTTTTGCTTTTGGCATATAGCCTGCTGGACAAGTTATGGCGATAGTATCAGCTTTTTTTAAGTAGGGGGGTATTTTGATCATTTGAATGAATTGCTTTGTATGTTTTTGAAATCAGTTGACAATTTAGGAATTACCTGCCATTTACTATAAAATTGTTTTGGATACGTCCTTTAATGCACTTGTATACTGATTCTGGGTCTGTTCATTTACTTTCCGATACAGTAATTGCGATAAAACACCTTATAACCAGGTATTGGTTAGAAAATATCCGATTAATAGGTTTTTGTTGTTTGTTTGGGTAATGTACTTGCTTTAGGTAAATTTGCATGGTTTGTGTAAAATGCATTTAAAAAGAGATGTGTCCGAGCCAAGTCCCGGCAAGTGGATTTTGTTAATTCCATTATAAGCATTGGGGGAAATCGGTTAGCTTCTGGAGCTAAGTATAACAATTGTAAATTATGACTGATCCAAAAAGATATTTAATTACTTCGGCACTTCCTTATGCCAATGGACCAAAACATATTGGGCATTTGGCAGGGGCTTACTTGCCTGCGGATATTTATGTACGTTACCTGCGTGCAAAAAAAAAAGAGGTGGTATATGTGTGTGGAAGTGATGAGCACGGTGCTGCCATTACCATTCAGGCAATGAAAGAAAAAACTACGCCCAAGCAGATAGTAGATAAATACCATGCGATGCTAAAAAGCAATATGGCTGACTTAGGTATATCTTTTGATATTTATCATCGTACTTCCGAGCAGCTCCATCATGAAACGGCTCAAGAATTTTTCACAGCATTGAATGGGCAAGGGGATCTTGAAATCAAGGAAACCGAACA
>JBIKOV010000320.1:0-3376 GCA_044357815.1 Ferruginibacter sp.
GGCTGGCTCATCCCCCTCTCAATCAGCGGTAAAAATAAATTGAAATAAATCAACCACCTAAAATGATATGGATTTGTTTAAAAAATGGGGAGAAAGAAAAATACCAACTCCTGTTTTACTTGGCTCATTTTGACTCAAAATCAATTAAATAAGAGATCCCTAGGCTTAGGTAGGGTAGAAAATTGCCTAACTTTAATGGCTCAGATGAAACCGTTACATTTCTATACCATAGCCTGGGTGTTTTTTTTCATAGGACCGCCCCAGGAAGCTACCGCACAAGTATGTAACGGATCCTTAGGCGATCCGGTTGTAAATGTAAATTTTGGCCATGGCGGCAATCCTGGCAATCAACTCAATGCTGCCACCACTTCGTATACTTTCACTTCCACCGCTTGTCCCAATGATGGGAGCTATACCATAGTAAATAGTACTGCCAATTGCTTTAGTAAAAGCTGGCATTCAATTCCTGAAGACCATACCCCCAATGATGTCAATGGGTACATGATGCTAGTAAATGCCTCTAATAATCCAGGCGATTTTTATGTAGATACCGTAAAGGGTTTATGTGCCAATACAAAATACGAGTTGGGTGCCTGGATAGTAAATGTAATACTGCCTACTTCCTGTAATAATAATTCCATTCGTCCCAACTTGGTTTTCAACATAGAAACCACCACAGGTTCAATTTTAGGCACTTACACTACCGGTAATATTTTACCCACCAACTCGCCCACTTGGAAGCAATATGGACTTTTTTTTACCACCCCTCTAACCGCTAGTACTGTGGTAATACGGATTACCAATACTGCAGCTGGTGGATGTGGCAATGACCTTGCCCTAGATGATATTACTTTTAGACCCTGTGGGCCAACAATCAACGCAGCTGACCCAATCAACAACCAAACGAGCTTTGATTATTGCAAGGGCGCTTCACAAAACGTTTCAATACTGGCAGATATAGGTAGTGGGTATCTCGCTCCAGCTCTTCAATGGCAGTTTAGCTCAGATAGTGGCAGTAACTGGACAGATATTTTGGGCGAAACTTTCACTTCCTATCGTTTTACACAAACTGCATTGGGCATTTACAAGTACCGAATGTCGGTAGCCGACGGTAGTAATATTGCTATTAAAAGTTGCAGGGTAGTGTCCAACGCAGTTACTTTTTCAATTTTTGATTTACCCTTTGCAACTGCATCGGCGAATAGCCCTGTTTGTGAAAAACGGCCTATTGAATTAATTGCAACTGGAGGTGGCACCTACAGCTGGACAGGCCCTGCTGGTTTTATTTCCACCTTGGCCGCTCCAAAATTCATTGCCCAAACTACCTCAACAGGCCGATATAACCTAAAGGCCATTAACCAATATGGATGTACCAATTCCACCTTCGTAAATGTATTGGTTAAGCCAAAGCCAATAATTTCTTTTAGCAGTACACAAAAAATCTGCGAAGGAGATGCCACTACTTTAAAAGCTGGTGGAGGCATAACCTACCAATGGTCACCTGCTACAGGATTATCAGATGTAAACATTGCTGATCCAATAGCCAGACCAACGGATACCACCAATTACCAGGTTATCATTACCGGTTCAAATAATTGTTCGGACACAGCCACTGTGCTAATAAATGTATTAAAAAAGCCAACTGCTTTTGCAGGCCCGGATAAATCACTTTTTATAGAACAATCCACCACATTAGATGCCCTAGTAGGTGGAACGGCTGTTAGTTTCTCATGGTCGCCAGTAAGTTTTTTAAATGATGCATTATTGGTGCAACCAACCTCATCCCCTTTAGATGATATATTGTACACACTCACTGTAAAATCAAATGCTGGATGTGGAGAGGCTGTAGACGATGTATTTATCAAAGTTTACAAAGGAATATTTGTGCCTTCTGCATTTTCTCCAAATAATGATGGGCGAAACGACCGTTGGCGAATTGTAGCACTGATAGGTTTTCCAAAAGCAACCGTAGTGGTTTATAACCGGCTCGGTCAAATTGTATTTGAAGGCTCGGGTAATAAAATGGAATGGGATGGGACTTTCAAAAGCCAGCAAACTCCAATGGGTGCATATACTTACGTAATCGATTTGAAAAATGGGAGTCCTTTAAAAAAAGGAATGGTCACCCTAGTGAGATAATTTATTTAATCTCTCCGCTTATTTTATGTTAACAAAAATCAGCCAACCAACAAATCGTAGCATTGGCTGGCGATCTCTTGCTCTTCATTGGTAGCGATTACCAATATTTTCACTTTTGAATTGGCTGCGTGAATCTCATGTAGTAAGGTTCTAGGCAGGTCGTTTTTTGCTGAGTCCAATACTATTCCAAGGTAATGAAGATTGGATAAAGACATTTCCCTTGTGAGGGCATCATTTTCTCCTACTCCCCCAGTAAACACAATCGCATCCAACCCATTGAGAACGGCTGCATAAGCGCCGATGTATTTACGAATTCTGTAAGTATATATATCATAAGCCAATTGGGCTGCAGCATCCCCTTTTTTAATAGCTAGACTTATATCACGCATATCACTATAACCTGTCAAACCCAGCATGCCGCTATTTTTATTCAGTATTGTATTTACCTCATTAAGGTCATACCCTAACTGATTTACCAGATGAAATATCACAGATGGATCAATGTCCCCACACCTAGTTCCCATGATCAAACCATTCATAGGACCTAATCCCATACTGGTATCTACACATTTTCCATTTTCGATGGCAGACATACTGCATCCATTACCCAAATGAATGGTAATGATTTTGGATGCCGATTTTTTTAAATAATCAATCGCCTTTTGTGACACATACTTATGACTTGTGCCGTGAAACCCATAGGCCCTAATTGCATGAGCATGGTAAAATTTATCAGGAATTGCAAAACGAAAAGCCTTTGGGGGAATTGTTTGGTGAAATGCCGTATCAAAAACAGCCACTTGCTTGGCTATCGGAAAAAACTTTTCTGCCACTTCAATTCCTAGGAAGTTGGAAGGATTATGCAAAGGCGCCAATGAGCATAATTTTTTAATCGCTTTCTTTACTTCCGCTGAAATAACCATTGTATCAGCAAAACTTTCCCCACCGTGCACTACCCTATGGCCAACTACTGCAATTGCGGAAGGGTCATTGATCACCCCAATTGCCCCATCCGTCAGTAGTTCAACCACTCGCTGCAAACCTGCTGTATGGTCAGCAATTTCGATATTTTGCGTGATCACCTGCTCCTTTCTGTTCACATAGGTTTTATGAATGATAGTTGATGTAGGCAACCCAATTCTATCAATGGTGCCGATACAAACCACTACTTTTTCGGGCATTTGGATCAATTGATATTTGATCGAACTACTCCCAGAGTTAATAACAAAAATATTCA
>JBIKOV010000008.1:0-36501 GCA_044357815.1 Ferruginibacter sp.
CTATCGTAAATGATTGCGAAATCGTTCTCGATAGGTATAATGTAGTTTTACTTTTATAAATTATTAATTGGCACTTACTTTAATGATACTTTTGTTTTTTACCATTCTTGTAAGGCTTGTTAATATTGGCCAGCCCTTTTTAATATTATCCAATTATAAATCTCCAAATGAAATACAAATTTTTAGTCGTCAGTCTACTGTTTTCCAGTTTTCTAATTCTTTTTTTTCAGCACTCACTTTTTTCCCAACCTCCTGGCAAGGGATATCAACTACTTTTTGAGGATAATTTTGATGGAATTAATTTACGCCAAAATGATTGGTCCTATCGTTTAGACCGTCGTCAGGGAGGAAGCTTCAATGCGCTTAACAGAAAAGAGAATGTTAGTTTTTCAGGGGGGTACCTTCATGTAGCCGTAAAACAGGATACCATTAATGGCGTTGCTGAAAACACTGGAGGAGGTTTGATAAGTAAAAGGCAGTTTGGGTATGGTTATTATGAATGCCTTTCAAAACCTTTTATGGCAGGAACGGGTGTGCATTCAGCCTTCTGGCAGGCTGGTGGTGCCGATCCAGAGGTCTACAATAGGATCTTTGAAATAGATTCCTATGAAATTGATTCAAAGACATTTTTGGGGGACAACAACTTATATGTTCACATTTCGCCAAAAAAATATAGTGAAATGCCCTGGCCACATAGGGCGAAAATACCTATGACCTACAGGAAGGATGGATGGTTGCTGGATGCCTATGAATACACGCCGGAAGGGGTAATTTTTTATGATAATGGCAAAGTGGTGGCAAAGGCAGAATGGAAGGAATTGACTGCCGCTCAAGTAGTATGGCTTACTGCATTAAATGGTTTCGGAAAAATTGAAAAGGAAAAACAACCGGGAGAGTCGCTTTTTGATTATTTCCGTTATTATGCCAAAGATTACCCTGGAGTAAATATCTTGCCTAACGGAAATTTCGAATACAACCAGGATAAGACCGATTCACTAAAACCGGTTGCCTGGAGAACGTCCGGAACTCCTGGTTCATCGTGGGTGTCATTTGGAAAGGCTTTCAGAGACCAGTATATTTTAAAACAAGGATCTAATGCAGCTAATTATGAAGCTGTTGCCAGTCAAAAATTGGAATTCATCATGAATGGTAGTTATTGTTTGACTGCTAGAGTGCGTAGTTCTGGTGGACAAAAAACAGCTAAATTGTTTGTTGCAGAATATGGGGAAAAGAACGCTCCTATGACATCAAAATAAGCAATGAATGGAAAGAAATTTCGATCGATAATATTTTGATAAGTAATAATGGTATAAATGTTGGAATACGGTCAGAGGGGGATGCCGGACAATGGTTGGAGATTGATGACGTACAACTATTTAAGCCAGTTCCAAAAGGAAAGAAGAAATTAAAACCAACACCATTTACCTTGGTTGATGACCCAATCTGGCACCTGGCAAAGCAAGAGCCCATCCGCTTTACAGGGGATCAGAAATTTTATTTTTTCGATAGGAAAGTTGGTTTTGGGGAAGCGATTTCCATTGCTTTTGTAATGAATCCTGATACAGTAGCAAACATGACTCCTATTGCTAGAATTCCGCAGAAAGGGGACGCCGGATGGGCTTTGCAGCTCACCGAAAATAATAACCTTATCTTTAGAATCGGCAGCCAGGAGAATCACCGGGATGTAATTGCCAATGAGGTTTATAGAAAAGGGAAGAACACAGCAGTTGTCTGTTTATTTAATAATGGTACCGCCGAAATTTTTGTCGACGGGGTGATGGTAAAAAGAGAAGAGGGTATTCTACAATCCACAAAGGATAAAACTTCTGCAGGTAGGCTCGGAGATGTAGGAGAACAACTGCAAGTTATTGCCGATGTTTTTATTCCTTTGAATGGTGAACAGGAAAATAAAATTGTTCAGCAAGAAAACATTACCCGATATAAGGGAACCCTTCAGAATATTAGAATTTATAACAGATCAATTACTCAGGAAGAGATAAAAAGAAATTCCTTAAAATGAAGATTGTTAAATAAAAATTAATTGTAAAAATTGAATTATGAAAAACAAAAAGAGTATTCTAGGCCCTATTGGGCGGCGTTCATTCTTAAAAGAAACTGGCATCGTACTCGCAGGAAGTACACTTGCTTATCATACAGGAATGGCAGCGCCATTTTCCACTACGCGTAAACAACCCATCTTGAAAGTTGGCTTGATTGGATGTGGGGGAAGAGGAACTGGGGCTGCGCATGAAGCATTAGAAGCTGATCCTAATGTAGTATTAACTGCTATGGGCGATGTTTTTGAAGATCGTTTGGAAGAGGCTTTTGCTAATCTAACCAAAATCAATCCAGAGAAGGTTAAAGTAGAAAAGCAAAATAAGTTTATCGGCTTTGATGCATATTTAAAAGTTATCCAGTCTGGGGTGGACGTTGTATTACTAGCTACTCCTCCCGGATTTAGGCCGCTACATTTAACCGCGGCAATCGACGCTGGTAAACATGTCTTTTGTGAAAAACCGGTAGCTGTTGACGCTCCTGGTGTTCGCAAGGTTTTATTGGCAGCAAAAAAAGCGAAAGAGAAAAACCTATCATTGGTTTCAGGATTCTGCTTTCGGTATGATTCAGCAATTAGAGCAGCTTTTGGGAAGGTTTTGGATGGAGCTGTCGGTGATATTAGAACTGTTTCTACTTTCCGTAATGGTGGAGAAGCTTGGTATAAACCACGGCAACCGGAGTGGACACAGATGACTTATCAAATGCGTAATTGGTATTATCATAATTGGCTGTCGGGGGATTTCATTGTTGAGCAAGCTGTTCATAGTATTGATATGATGTCGTGGGCGATGGGCGATAAAATGCCACTTAAAGCAACCGGAACGGGTGGTAGGCAGAAACGGGTAGATGATATCTATGGAAATATCTACGATCATTTTGCCGTAGAATTCGAGTATGAGAATGGTGCAAAAGGATTCCACTTTACTAGACAGCAAGCCGGCACTTCCAATCGTAACAGTGTTGATGTTCTGGGCACTGATGGAAACGCTATCATGAATATCGGTCGTGATTATACGATAACAGGTAAAAATGCATGGAAGTATAATGGGCCGAAAAATAATATGTATCAAACTGAGCATGATGAATTTTTTGCTTCCATTCGCAATGGAAAGCCTAAGAATGATGGAGAGTGGATGGCTAATAGCACCATGTTGGCAATTTGGGCAAGAATGGCAGGATATACAGGACAAACTATTACTTGGGACCAGGCTTTCAATTCCAATCAATCTTTAGGTCCAAACTTGGAGGATTATAATTGGGATCTAAAGTGGGAAGGCCCCGAAATTGCTAAACCTGGAATTACAAAATTTATTTAATTTTTTTAAAACTTACAATGAAATTAATAATAAAAGTCTTCCTTTCCTTATTGCTGGCTTTTATCTTTAGCCCTTTGTTGTATGCTCAATCTAAGCCATTGCAATTTGGTAGCGAAATAGCACTAAGCCAGCTATCGCACGGGTCAAGAAATAAAGGTAATCCGATTAACTGGATTGATGTAAATACAAGTCCCGAAACTTGGAAAAAAAGTAAGGAGTTATTAATAAATTCAGGAAATCCGATCGGAGTTATGCGATCGGAAAAGCAATATGAAAATTTTATTTTAGAGATTGAATGGGTGCATTTGGAAGCTGGCGGAAATTCAGGGGTATTTGTATGGAGTGATGCCATGCCTGGTGAAAAAAACCGTTTACCCG
This sequence comes from Ferruginibacter sp., assembly GCA_044357815.1. Taxonomy (GTDB): domain Bacteria; phylum Bacteroidota; class Bacteroidia; order Chitinophagales; family Chitinophagaceae; genus Ferruginibacter. The sequence continues at coordinate 3,750 of JBIKOV010000008.1, forward strand.
GTGGGGTGGAAGTGCAAATGCTGGAGCTTGATTGGGTGAATCAAAATATTCGCAATGGAGTAACCCCTCCGATTGCATACGTCCATGGTGAGCTTTTTGGCGTAGGAGGGGTGGAAACTGTTCCGGATAACCCAAGAGGTACGAGAAGTAAGTCTATTGAAAACCGATGCAAGGGTAAAGGAGAGTGGAATAAATATGTAGTAGTATGTGTGGATGGTGTTATCAAACTTTCCGTGAATGGAAAGTTTGTAAATGGTTTAAGTAAGTCCACTATAAAAAAGGGCTATTTATGTTTGGAAGCAGAGGGTGCTGAAATTCATTATCGTAATCTTAAAATAACAGCATTACCATGAAATTAATTTTATTTATACTTCCCTTTTTTATGCTTTCTGAATCACTGTTTTCACAAAGCGCTAAGGCTAAACGCATTTTTAATAAGAAAGATTTATCCGGCTGGACAATTCACGGTACAGAAAAATGGTATGTTGAAAAAGGCGAGTTGGTTTGTGAAAGCGGCCCGGACAAAAAATATGGATATCTGAGCACCAATACTTTGTATAAAAATTTTGAATTGGATCTAGATTTTAAGCAAGAAGCCAATGGTAATAGTGGAGTATTTATCAGATCAAGTATTGAGGGTGTAAATATAAATGGATGGCAAATTGAAGTAGCTCCACAAAATCTCCATACCGGTGGAATATATGAATCAATGCCTGATGGTAGAAAATGGCTTATAAAGCCAAGGCCCGAAGATGAATCTATTTTAAAACCTGGGCAATGGAATCATTTACGGATTCTAGCCGAGGGAGACGGGGTTACTAGTTGGTTAAATGGAAAGAAAATGGTTCATATCAAGGATGAAAAAATTGGTTCTAGGGATGGTTTTATTGCGCTTCAAATACATAGTGGTGGGGGAATTAAAGTTAAATGGAGAGATATAAAAGTTAAAGAACTTTAAGTGTGTAATTCATAAAATAAAAGGATTAGAAAAAATAATCCTAGTGGTATCTTATCCTGTAGTTTGAAAAAAATATGGCGCGCGTCGATCTTTAAATTTTTAAATGTATAATAATAAATGCCGAAGTCAATTTTTACCAGCATATTAGTAATCGTGACATTTGCAACTAGTGCACAAAATAAAACTCAAGTCGAACTTAAGGCTTATGATCAAATTATATCAGGCACCACCTTCAATTTAAAAATGATGCCTATTGAAGGTGGATCATTTATGATGGGAAGCAATAATAGTGATGAATTAAAGGAATTAGACGAAACACCAACTAAAAAAGTAAATATTTCTTCTTTTTGGATAGGAGCTTATGAAGTAACACATGACATATTTAATGCGTTTTTCAATGATGATGCAACAACCGTTGGATCAAAAGTTGATGCAGTAACTCGACCCAGCCCACAGTATATAGATTTAAGTTGGGGGATGGGCAACATAGGAGGCTATCCTGTAAACAGTATGAGTCAAGATGCTGCATTAATGTTTTGCCGTTGGTTATATAAAAATACGGGGATTTTTTATCGCCTACCTTCAGAGGCGGAATGGGAATATGCTGCACGTGCGGGATCTAAAACAATTTATCCTTTTGGTGATAATCCAAAGGAATTAAATAAGTATGCTTGGTACAAGGATAATAGTGAAGAAAAATACCATAAAGTAGGCGAGAAACTTCCGAATGCCTTTGGGTTGTACGATATGTTGGGAAATGTGGCCGAATGGACTTTAGACCAATACGATGAAAATTACTTTAAGAAGTTACCAGAAAATGCAACCAATCCAGTTACGCCGCCAGGAAAACGCTATCCAAAAACAATAAAGGGAGGGAGTTATCTGGATGGGGCAGCCTCATTAAGAAGTGCAATGCGACAGCATTCGGAAGAGGCATGGAACCAGCGTGATCCACAAATACCTAGAAGTCGTTGGTGGCTAACCGATGCTATGTTTGTGGGATTTAGGATAGTGCGCCCAGTAAATCAACCTACTGCGCAGGAGGCTGATAATTTTTATAATAAATACTTAAAAATTGATTGAGCCAACGCCTGGAGTAGCAGTAAAATTAAATAGTTTTTTTTAAAAGAAGAAAAGAGCAAATCATAAAAATGTAAATGTTTTCGGATGGATGGCAGCGCTATTATGAACATCGCAGTCTGATTGCTCATTAATCAATATTCAACTCGATAATGATTCACCAGTTAACAATTGAACCCATCAACAAAATCTAAAGAAAACTTTAGATAAAATACTAATCAATATAGAATCGATCATTAGATTGTTTACCTGCAGAACATAGTATTAAAGCCAACATATTTTTATGAAAAAACTATTATTTATTGCTTTGTTTGGGATTGCATTTACAGCAAATGCTCAAATCCGTATTGCTTGTATAGGAAATAGTATTACTCATGGCGTTGGAGCAAAAGATCCGGTGAAAGATAGTTACCCAGCTATTTTGCAACGTATGCTTGGTGCTGATTACGAGGTTGTTAATTTCGGAGTAAGTGGCGCTTGCCTATTGAGTAAAAGTTTGTATGCTTATCGAAATACACCAGGTTTCGAAGAAGCTAAGAAATATCAACCCAATATCGTGATAATTAAACTTGGAACCAACGATGCTAAACAGAAAAACAATTTAATTTTTGGAGAGTTACAAGAAGATTTGACTAAAATAATTGAAGAATTTCAACAGTTAGACTCAAGACCCGAAGTGATTTTGCTAAAGCCTGTTCCCATTTACAGATATAAAGTAGGTGAACACAATGACACTATTTTAAAAAATGTTGTTATTCCTGCCATTGAGAAAGTAGCCAAAACTAAAAAGCTAAAAATAGTTGATTTATATAATGCATTCAGCAATAAATTAGCGCTCTTTCCAGATAAACTCCATCCAAATGAAGAAGGGTATAAAATGATAGCAAAAGAGGTGTATCAATCCTTAAAAGGTGCAGTAGCTCAGGATAAATTACAGGCATTTCCAGGACGCAAACTAAGCTGGAATGGTTTTGATTGTTATCATAATATGTTTGGGCAGTTTATCAAATTGAAATTTATAATTGTTGTACCAGATAAAGCAGCTCCGGGTAAACCCTGGATTTTTCGTCCAAATGCTTTTGGCGCATTTGCTAATGCTGATGAAGGATTACTTAAAGCAGGTTGGCACATTGTGTATTTAGATTTAGCACACAGATATGGGAGTAAGGCGGCCGAAAAAGATTTCGATTATCTCTATAGTTACTTAACTAAAAATTATGGTTTTTCGGATAAAGTGGCACTAGAAGGGTTGAGCAGAGGGGGCTTGTTTGTATTAAATTGGGCTTCGTCTAATCCAGCAAAAGTAGCAAGCATCTATCTTGATGCACCGGTTTGCGATGTAAGAAGTTGGCCTGGAAAGAAACAACCCGAATTATGGAATGCTATGCTTACGGAGTATAAAATTTCAGAAAAAGATGTTGACCTTTTTATGAATCAAATGATTGAACAAAGAAAGAAAATAGCCGAAGCAAAAATCCCTGTTTTAATTGTTGCAGGTGATGCCGATACAGTAGTGCCATACATGCAAAACGCTGCGTTGCTGCGCGAAGAACTTGAAAAGTCAGGAGCGAATATTAAATTGATTTTAAAACCTGGAATTGGCCATCACCCACACGGTTTAAAAGATTCAACAGAAATTGTTGAATTTGTAAAAAATCGAACCAATAGTTTGGATAGTCAAAGAAAAATTAACATCCGTAATAACCTGGATAATTCAAGATTCATATTTACAAAAACTAAAAAAGGAAGCGTTGCTTTTCTGGGGGGATCCATCACACAAATGACTGGTTGGCGTGATATGATGTATGAGGAGATCAAACAACGCTTCCCTGATACCGAATTTGATTTTATTGATGCCGGTATCAGTTCAACCGGTACAAATGTGCATGCTTTCAGATACGAAAAGGATGTTCTGAAAAATGGCAAAGTAGATTTATTGTTTGTTGAAGCTGCCGTTAATGATTATACCAACACCAAGGATTCTTTAAAACAAATAAGAGGTATGGAAGGTATCATTAGGCAGGCGATTTTAAATAATCCGAAATTGGATATAGTGATGCTTCATTTTGTGACAAATGAATTCTTCCCAATTTATGAAAAAGGGGTTACTCCTTCTGTTATTCAAAATCATGAAAAAGTAGCAGATTATTACAAAGTTTCATCTATTGATTTGGCTCAGGAGATTTTTAATAGAATAAAATCAGGAGAATTTACATGGGAAAAATTCGGTGGTGTACATCCTTTACCTTATGGACATCAAATGTATAGGGCTTCTATCAGCAGATTACTGGACAAAGTTTGGTCAGTTGATTTTCCATTGGTAGCCGTTGTAAAAAATAAGTTCATTCCAAATCAACCACTCGATAAATTAAGTTATTTCGGAGGTGGATTGGTAGATGTGAAGGAAGCTAAACTGGGTAAAAATTGGACATATAATCCGAAATGGAAACCCAAAACAGAGGCAAAACAACGGGAAGGTTATACGGATATACCCATGATTGAAACATATACTGTCGGCTCAAAACTAACATTCAAGTTTAAAGGGAAAGCAATTGGTATTTATACAACTCCTGGTCCTGATATGGGAATAATTGAATACAAAATTGATAATGGCGATTTTAAAAAATATGATTTGTTTACTGAATGGAGTTCAAATTTATATATTCCTTGGCTGCATATTTTAGAAGATCAACTTGAAAATAAAACACATACTATAACAATACAGCTTTCGGATGACAAAAATATAAAGAGTAAAGGCGCAGCCTGTTACATCTATAAATTTGCTATCAACAAATAACGTATTCAACAAAAATGAAAAATACAATTTTATTACTTATTTGTGTATTTGCATTTGTATCAATGCAAATACCTAAAAAGCCAAGCGTATTGATTATAGGAGATTCAGTTTCGCTTGGTTATACTCCTTTTGTTATAGAAAAGCTTGCTGACAAAGCTGATGTAACAAGGCCAAATGCCAATTGTGGTTCAACACGTATTGCACTTAGAGATATGGATAAATGGTTAGGTGATACAGCATGGTCTGTTATTCATTTTAATTTTGGTTTACATGATTTAGGATACAGGTATGCCAATGATACCAATCTTGATAAAGATGGTGTTTATGCAACTCCAAATAATGGTGGTCACCTAAATGTTTCATTGGAAGAATATGAAGCAAATCTGCATAAAATAATTGCTCGGTTAAAAAGAACAGGTGCACAACTTATTTTTGCTACAACGACTCCGGTAAGTGCCGATTTACATTCGTATGTAAAAGATTCGGAGCTTCCTTACAATGAAGTTGCAATCAGGGTAATGAAAGAAGAAAAAGTTTTAATTAATGATTTGTGGAGAGAAATTAAACCTCAAATCGATTCAACTCAGATACCCGGAAATCCGCACTTTACCAAAAAGGGATCTCAGATTTTATCTGTTCTAGTATCCGAATCAATTCAGCAGCTAATAATAAAAAAATAAAATCATAACGATGAAGAAAAAAATAATTCTGCTATCGGCTTTGATTTATTTCATGAATCTGATTTCGATTGCTCAAAAACCAATGTTAGATAAAAATGGGTTTTTAATTTCGATGAACAATGTCGATATCAGTGCTATGATCCAACCTGTTCCCGATGCCAACGTTTTTTCTGATCCTAATTATAATATTTGGTGTGGTTCGGTAGTAAAAGGTACTAACAATAAATTCTACATGTTTTACAGTCGTTGGCCACGGGTAGAAGGACATTATGCATGGGTGCCAAGTTCCGAAATCGCTTTGGCAGTGGCCGATCATCCACAGGGTCCATACAAACATGTGAAAGTAATTCTTGAAAGACGAGATAGTAAATACTGGGACGGTGTATGCACACACAATCCTACAGCCATTGTGTATAAAGGGAAATACTATTTGTTTTATATGGGTACAACAGGAACCAAAGAGGTGAAAATGCCAGCATCAGCGAAAGATGATAATTGGTGGGAATACCGTAATAACCAACGCATTGGCGTGGCCGTTGCCGATAATCCAGAAGGTGATTGGAAACGCTTTGATAAACCTGTGTTGGATGTAAGTCCTGATTCGACAGCTTTTGATGCTTTGTTGGTTAATAATCCAGCAATAACAGTGGATAAAAAAGGCCGTGCTATTTTAGTCTATAAAGCAGTAAGTAAAAATTCAACTTTGTATGGTGGAAAAGTTCGGTTTGGTGTTGCTTTTGCTTCTTCGCTATTAGGCCCCTACAAAAAAAGTGGTAAAACAATTTTTGAGGTAAATGATGGTGGAAAAAATAAAATGGTAGCTGAAGACCCTTTTATTTGGAGCTATAAAGATTCAATATATGCTATCACAAGAGATGTAGTAGGATTGTTTGCCGGACCCGAGTCGGCATTGGCATTGTTGAAATCGAAAGACGGCTTAACATGGGAGAAAACAAAGTTTCCAATGGTTGCAAAAAAAAGATTGTTATTCGAAAATGGCACTATTACAAATGATCAGATTGAACGTCCATGTTTATATATGGAAAATGGGGTGCCTAAGTATCTTTTTGGCGCACAAGGCTTTGAAAATCGTAAATACTCAGTCAATATAGCGATACCGCTAAACTGGGTGGATAGTACTAAAATTGTAATTCCAAAAATTATAGGTGAATGGAAACACGTGTATCAACCGCAGGGAGATATTTTCCCTGGGCCTGATTCTAAGCGTTTTAAAACAGGTCAGAATTATCCTAACTGGCAGGTAAACGACCACTTTATTCTGAAAGGAAAGGACAATTGCTGGCATACATTCGGTATATCACATCCGGCGATTGAAACTGGGCCTGAAGAGAAGAATCCGCATGAGGCAGAATGGTTTTTATTTCATGCTGTTTCGGCTAAAGGTAAGTTGAAGGATAATCTTAACAATGGTAGCTGGCTTGAAAAAATAAAAGTATTACCTCCTTCTGAAAGACCAAATGAAATACGCGAGATTCATTCTCCTCACATTCTTTCTTATAAAAATGGATATTTTATGGTATACGGGCAAAGCCCAATCCGATATGCTTTGTCGAATGATTTGTATAAATGGCGCCCCATGGGTGAGCTGTTTCGAGAAGCCGAAGGTGCCCGCGATCCTTCAATCATGAAATACGAAAATCTGTACTACATGTCGTATACTTCCAGACAAAAAATATTAGTTCGCACTTCGGCCGACTTGCTTACTTGGAGTTCACCGGTTACGATTTTTGAACTTCAGAAAGGAGAAACGGGTGGACCGGAATCTCCACAAATATTATTGATGAATGGTGGTTTTTATCTTACCTACTGCAGATGGGATGCAAAGCTTACAAATTTAAGTTACCAAGACAAAAGTTATGTATTTTACTCTAATGATATTTTGAACTTTAAAAACAGAAAACCGATAGCTGAGATTGAGGGTCACGCCCCGGAATTTTTTCAGGATGAAAATGCTAACTGGTGGATTTCGAGCGCAGAACGACCTTTCAGAGGTGTAAGTATTGCACCAGTTAAATGGGAACCTTTAACCAAATTTCAACAATTAAATTATGATAAATAAATTAATTATAAGCGCATTTCTACTTTATTTTGGTTTAATCGCCAATGCTCAAAACAGTTCATTTTGGTATGATAAACCAGCTGAAAAATGGACGCAAGCACTGCCTATCGGTAATGGCAGTATCGGAGCTATGGTTTTTGGTGGAGTTCAAACAGAACACATACAGTTTAACGAATCTTCGTTGATAACGGGCTCTACAGAATTGGTGGGGGACTACCAGCCTTTTGGCGATTTATTCCTTGATTTTAAAGCTGACAATGTACAGGAATTTAGAAGAGAACTTAGTTTGAAGAATGCAATCCATACTGTTCTGTACTCTTCGAATGGAATAAGTTTTAAACGCGAATCTTTTGTAAGCTTTCCAGATAAAGTGATGGTTATTCATCTGACTGCTAGCAAAAAAAATCAGATAACCTTTACTTTGAAATTAAAAGATGCGCATAAGGCGAACGTAATTTACAAAGGTAATGATGCAATTTCTTCTGGAAAACTAGTTCAAAATGGTATGGAATACGAATCTCAATTATTGATAAAAAAAATTGGGGGTGTTCTGAAATCTGATACAGCTGGAATTACTGTCATTAATGCAAACGAAGTAACTATTTTGCTATCTGCCGGAACTGATTTTGAGAATAATTACGAAAAGAAATACAAAGGAACACATCCTCATTCACGACTATCAAAAACGATTGAATTAGCAACAAATAAATCATATACTCAGCTGCTTCAATCGCATTTAAAAGATTATAAACAATTGTATAATCGAGTTAGTTTTAAATTAAAAACAAACAATAACGAAAAACCTTTATCCGAAAGACTGTTATCATATAAAAAAAATCAACCAGAACCAGCATTAGAAAAATTACTTTTTGATTACGGACGATATTTATTGATTAGTAGCTCACGTAGAGGAGGAACACCCGCCAATCTTCAGGGATTATGGAATAATGAATTTAAACCGGCTTGGTATTCACAATACACAACCAATATCAATATTCAAATGAATTATTGGCTTGCCGAATTAACAGGTTTGCCGGAATGCCATGAACCACTTTTCGAATGGATTGAGAACTTGGCAAAAGTTCAGAAAAATTCGAATGATACAAATCTTATTTCAAAAAAAGGATGGATTTGTTATAGCACCAATACGCTCATGGGGACTCCTTCAAAATGGCGGCTTCATAGGCCGGGAAGTGCATGGCTTTCACAACATTTTTGGGAACACTATGCATTTACAAGAGATAAGAATTTTCTGTTGAAACATGCATACCCCATGCTAAAAGATGTAGCTGGCTATTGGGAAGATTATTTGGTTGAGTCGAAAAATGGACAATTGATTACACCTACTGGTTGGTCGCCTGAGCATGGCCCCGGTTTAAATCAAAATGACAAAAGCAGCTATCCTGGCGTATCGTACGACCAGCAAATAGTTTACGACTTGTTTACTAATTATATTGAAGCATCTGAAGCACTTGATGTGGATAAAGATTACCGTGAGAAAATTAGATCGATGCGCTCTCGTCTTTTGGGTCCACAAATTGGTAAATGGGGACAGTTGCAAGAATGGATGGAAGACTGGGATAATCCCAATGATAAACATCGACATGCTTCGCATTTATTCGCTGTGTATCCCGGTCGACAAATAACCCAACTAATAAGTCCCGATCTTGCGAACGCAGCATTAATTTCAATAAAAGCCAGAGGTGATATTAACACAGAATGGAGTACTGCCTGGAAAATTAATATTTATGCACGTTTGGGTCAGCGTGAAAGAGCCTATGATTTAATTAAAAATATGTTTACGAACTGCTTGCTGGATAATATGTTTGGTAATCACCCGCCTTTTCAAATGGATGGAAATTATGGGTTTACTGCTGGTGTAGCCGAAATGTTATTGCAATCTCATGTAAAAGCGAATGATACTTATGTACTTCAGATACTTCCTGCATTACCAAAAGAATGGCCATCGGGAGAAATAAAAGGATTGCGAGCCCGTGGTGGTTTTGTGGTGGATATTAGTTGGGAGAATAATAAATTAAAAAAACTGGCGGTCACTTCGCTCAATGGCGGAACGTTTACGGCATTTTACAACAACAAACGCGTTGTGAAATCGCTTCTGAAAAATGAAAAGTGGGAAGCCTCCACTTTTAAAAACTTCAATTAATAGCACGAAAACCAGTCTGTTTTTTATCTATTATTTGTACGATGTCAGTTTTAGCAGGTAAAAAGTCACTCAAAAGCCCCATATCATTTTCCTTTTAAACGATGATCAATGGGATGGTGATAAATTGCGATTCATCAAACCTGTTTTTATGGGCGATACCATTTATACGACCCAACTGATTTGGATAAAGAACTTAAACACAAAAACAAGGGATTGTGCCGTGCCAGCTATTGTATCAACCAATATAAACTGGATAAACATCCAAAATCAGTTTGACTGTTTTGTTGGTTCTGTGCGTTATAGGATATTGCAGAAAATGTTAGTTATTCAAATTTTTGGCACTAAGCATTTAAAATACGTTCCAAATCCTTCATGATTTGGTAAGAAGTAGGGGGATGTATCTCGGTAGAAAGAGTTCTTACAAGATTAGATTTGGTGTGTAAAAGAAAGTTAAGCCATAATTGCTTAGCAACGGTATTTTTATTTATGTTTGCTTCTGAAGAACCAACGATTTGCTTTTGTACAACTCACCCACATACGACGAAAAAGAACTGCTGCTTCAGGTAGCTGAAGGCGATGAAACCGCTTTCAGACAACTTTATTTACAGTGGCATCAGTTCTGGAATGATAAAATGTACTTATATCCATTACCAACTGATCAGTTAACTTTGAATCCAAAGTTGGCACCTCAAAATGCTGGCTGGTAATTTTGATCAATAAAATAGAGAAAGGGTGCGCCAAACGGACGTCCTTTCTCTATTCTAAAAAAGAAACATTGCCAAAAATGACTATCCGGAAAATTCTTAATATTTAATTATGGTAAAAGTAAAATCATTTTTCCTGAGTTTGTTTGCAGTGGCACTGAGTTTGTCTGGTTGTAAATCGACCTCAGAAATAAATCACCGGTCCAACTTCGCACTTATTCAAGATGGAGCTACCGAATCGCAAATTGCAGCTCTGGCTGCAAATATAACTCCTTCGCCACGCCAGTTGGCATGGCAGGAGATGGAGTTTACCGCCTTTTTTCACTTTTCGGTAAATACTTTTACTGATCGCGAATGGGGCGACGGCAAGGAAAATCCATCTGTATTTAATCCAACAAATTTGGATGCCAGGCAATGGGTGAAAACTGCAAAAGATGCCGGAATTAAATTGGTTATTTTAACCTGTAAACATCATGATGGATTTTGCCTGTGGCCTAGTAAGTTTACAGAGCACAGTGTCAAAAACAGTCCTTATAAAAACGGGAAGGGAGATGTGGTAAAAGATGTGGCGGATGCCTGCAAGGAGCTTGGTGTTAAGTTTGGAGTTTACCTTTCACCGTGGGACCGGCACGAAAAAACTTATGGCGATTCTCCAATTTATAATCAGTATTTTCTGAATCAGCTAACAGAACTTCTAAGCAATTATGGTAATATTTCAGAAGTCTGGTTTGATGGTGCTTGTGGCGAAGGGCCGAACGGGAAGAAACAGGTTTACGATTGGAAATCATACTATTCTATTATCCGTAAGTTGCAACCAAATGCCGTTATCGCAGTGATGGGGCCTGATGTTAGATGGGTGGGTACAGAAAGTGGTTATGGCCGTGAAACAGAATGGAGTGTGGCCCCCGCTTCCGCTAACAGTGTTACTGAAATCTCTGCCAGCTCTCAGCAAAATGCGGGTGATGGCAGCTTTGTCCCGGAAGGCGATATGATGAAAGTCGATCTTGGAAGTCGTTCAGTGATCTCAAAGGCCAAAGGTTTGATCTGGTATCCATCTGAAGTGGATGTTTCTATTCGTCCGGGGTGGTTTTATCACGCAAAAGATGATGAACGTGTTAAATCACCCGAAAAATTGCTAGATATTTATTTTAGCAGTGTGGGACGAAATTCTTTATTACTCTTGAATATTCCTCCGGACAGACGAGGATTATTGCAGGAAAACGATGTCCATAACCTACAATTGTTTAAAAAGGCAGTCGATGATATTTTTGCTACAAATTACTTAAGTGGTGCAAAAATTAAATCCGATTCTCATTTTGGAAAACACAAGGCCGATTTTTGCATCGATAATGACAATAAGACTTGGTGGGCTGCTGCTTCAAAGCAGTCTGAAGCTAATCTGGAGCTCAATTTAAAAGGTCAACAAACGTTTAATGTTTTAATGCTGCAGGAACACATTCAAACAGGGCAACGGATCGAGTCATTTATTTTAGATGGATGGGTAAACGGAGCGTGGCAAAAACTCACTGAGGGAACGACTGTAGGCTACAAACGACTACTCAGGTTTAATACGGTGACAACGGATAAAGTAAGGTTACGTATTTTGAAATCCAGGTTAAATCCAACACTTTCATCATTCGGACTCTTTATGAATCAAATAAAATAAAATAGTATAGTATAGTGTTAATCTGTTTAAAACCCTGTTGGCTTCCAAAATTCTTTTGACCTTTTTTTATCAAAGTTGAGGATGATTGTTATGGAAAAAATGTTTGTAATTTATTTAACTCAGAATAAAGAAAAATAAAATGAAAAAAATCATATTGTTATTTTTGTCCGTTTTTGTTTTACTGTCATTGGCTTCAGCACAACTGACCAAACAGGTTTTACCTACAAAAGCGCTAGTCAAATGGGCCAATTCTGAAATAGGCGTGCTTATTCACTTTGATTTGCAGGTATTTGAGCCGACTTATAATTTTCGGAAGGATTGGAATTACCATCCCGATTTATCAATTTTTAACCCCAAAGAGCTCGATACAGACCAATGGATCAGGGCTGCAAAGTCAATGGGCGCTACTTATGTCGTTCTGGTTGCCAAACATTGCAGTGGGTTCAGCCTTTGGCCAACTAAGGCTCATCCATATAGTGTAAAAAACACTCCCTGGAGAAATGGGCAGGGTGATATTCTAAAAGACTTCATGGCTTCGTGCAAAAAATTTGGTCTTAAACCAGGTATTTATGCCAGTACAACTGCAAACGGATACCTTAAGGTTGACAATCCGGGAAAAGTTGTTTCCCATAATGCTGAAGAACAGAAAAAATACAATGAAATTGTGAAATTGCAACTTACAGAGCTTTGGTCACAATATGGGGAATTATTCGAGGTTTGGTTCGATGGTGGAGTATTACCTCCCGAAAAGGGGGGCTTCGATATACTTTCACTTTTAAAAAAATACCAACCTAAGTCTCTCGCATTTCAAGGGCCTTACGGATATGAAAACAACATCCGATGGGTTGGGAATGAAAATGGTGTAGCACCTTATCCATGTTGGGCAAGGGCGGATTCCACCACTTCGGCCTCAGGTTTAATTGAGATCAAAGGGTTAAACGGTAATCCTGAAGGGATGTTCTGGTGCCCTGGAGAGTCCGATTTTCCCCTTCGGAAAAATTCCTCTTTTCAAGGAGGATGGTTCTGGCATAAAAATCAGGATAACACATTGCGAACTCTTGCAGATCTTTCTGACAGATACGATAAAAGCGTTGGAAGAAACACAAATATGCTTTTGGGCATTGTTGTGGACGATAGGGGTTTGGTTCCCGAAGCAGATGTGAAGCTTCTTGGTGAGTTTGGCGAATTGATCAAAAACCGTTTCTCCAATATGGTTGGGCAAAGCCAGGGAAAGGGGAATAATTTCATTGTCACATTTCCTAACCCTCAGGAAGTTAATTGTGTCGTAATCTCAGAGGATATTTCCAAAGGAGAGCGGATCCGTAAATATATCCTTGAGGGCGAGAAAGATGGCAAATGGACAAAAATTACTGAAGGACTAAGTGTAGGGCATAAAAGAATCGAAAATTTTCCAACTTATAAATATTCAAAAATCAGGTTGTCGATAACTGAAAATATTGAAACACCGATAATAAAGACTTTTAAATGTTACTATACAAAGAACTGATATGAAAAGATGTTTCACCATCTTCCATTTTCTTTTACAAGGTTTAGCGTCATCTGCATTTTCACATGTGTCTAATGCAGACATAATGAATGATGCAAGTGGTAAGCTGATACCAGTTGTCTCAATTCCAAATCTTTATAAATTTACCGATGTATGCAATGTGTATGTTCTTCGAGATAATGATAGTGCCATACTAACATGATAATTCAAAAAACACATCGGTAACATTAGGTATGGAGAATTAGTTTAAAAAAAAGCCGCGATCCCATCATCTGTGTTTTGTTGGAATTAATTCATTTGTTATATTTAAAAATGATGTGGTAACTTGTTCATGATCAAACCATTGGAATGGTGGTAACATAAGTAATTTAAATATCGATTTTAAAATCAAATAATAACCAAATGAGTACAAACGAAAAATCACGTAGATCATTTTTAAAACAGGCCTTAGCACTTTCTGCAGCTTCTGCAGTGGTTCCATCTGTCTGGAACAATACATCAGCAGGTGTATTTGGAACATCGAAATTACTGAAGGCCGGAGAAAAAGTTAATCTTGCATGTATTGGTATCGGTAACCAAGGTGGTTCAGATGTTATGTCAATGTTCAAAACAGGGTTGTGTAACTTGGTTGCTTTTTGTGATGTTGATATGGGTGCTCCACAAACTTTGGAAGTGTTAAATAAATTTCCTGATGTACCTCGTTTCCAGGACTTCAGGAAAATGTTTGACAAAATGGGTAATCAGATTGAAGCCGTTACTGTTGGGGTTCCCGATCATTCTCATTTTCCTATTACCATGATGGCATTAGGTTTAGGTAAGCATGTATTCGTTGAAAAGCCGATGGCGCGTACCTTTCATGAGGTTGAACTGATGATGATGGCAGCCCGCAAGCATCCAAAACTAGTTACACAGATGGGAAACCAAGGGCATTCTGATGCAAACTATTTTCAGTTTAAAGCATGGAAAGAAGCTGGTATTATAAAAGACGTGACTGCAATTACAGCGCATATGAATTCTTCGCGTCGTTGGTATGGATGGGATCCTAAGATCAAAAATTTCCCCTCAGCTGAACCTATACCTGGAACGCTCGATTGGGATATCTGGATGGGTGTAACTCAACCGCACGAATATAATCATGACTTCATTAATGGACAATGGCGAAGCTGGTATGACTTTGGAATGGGGGCATTGGGAGACTGGGGTGCACATCTTATTGATACTGCTCATCAGTTTTTGGACCTTGGACTACCAAGTGAAATCAACATGTTAAAAGCGGATGGACATAATCCATTTTTCTATCCGATGGCCTCTACCATTTTATTTAAGTTTCCTGAGCGTGGTAATATGCCTGCATGTGATATCACTTGGTATGATGGATTAAAGAATTTACCACCTATTCCTGAAGGGTATGGTGTTTCTGAACTAGACCCTAATATCCCACCTACAAGTGTTGGTAAAATTCAGCCTGTAAAACTGAATCCGGGAAAGATCATTTACAGCAAGGACTTGATCTTTAAAGGGGGTTCTCATGGAAGTACACTTTCTATCATCCCTGCTGAAAAAGCAAAGGAGATGGCTTCTAAACTTCCTGAAGTACCAAAGAGTCCTTCGAATCACTATGCCAACTTTCTAAAAGCCTGTAAGGGCGAGGAACAGACACGTTCGCCATTTGAAATAGCAGGTCCTTTGAGCCAAGTGTTCTCATTGGGTGTGATGGCGCAGAAGCTAAATACTAAGTTGTTGTTCGACAGAAAAACTAAGCAGATCACCAATAATAAACTCGCTAATCAATTATTAACAGGTCTTCCGCCTCGTAAGGGATGGGAACAATATTACAAGATTTAATTAAAAAAAATTATACTAAAAAATAAAAAATAATGAAAAGAGTATTGTTTTTTTTATTCGTTGTTTTTATATCGGTGATGCCGCAAGTTATCATGGCGCAGCAACCACAACGACCCGGACCTCAGCCCTCAGTTGAAAATGCGGAGAAGTTTAAACTGGGTATTGCGGGATACACATTTGTTAAAATTGATATTGACAGGGCCTTAGAGACTTTTCAAAAGATGGATCTTCACTATTTTACGATCAAGGATTTCCATCTTCCTTTAAACAGTACAACTGAACAAATCGCTGCATTTAAAGATAAACTGAAAGCAAAAGCAGTAACAGGTTATGCGGTTGGACCTATTTATATGAAGTCGGAGGCCGATGTAGATCGTGCATTTGAATATGCGAAAAAAGTGGGGGTAAAAATAATCATTGGGGTGCCCAATTACGAGCTGCTTCCTTATGTAAATAATAAAGTAAAGGAGTATGATATTAAATTGGCGATCCATTTACATGGGCCAGATATTGCCATTTATCCGGATGCGGAAGATGTATGGAATCATGTGAAGGATTTAGATCCAAGAATGGGGATGTGTTTGGATATTGGTCATGATACAAGAGCAGGAAAAGATGCGGTAGCCGACTTGAAACTATATCAGTCGCGTGTTTTTGATATCCATTTAAAGGATGTAACAGGACCTACAAAGTTGGGCTATTCACTCGAAGTTGGTCGCGGCATTATTGATTTTCCAGCTTTTGTAAAAATGCTTCGTAAAGTAGGCTATACCGGTGTTGTTGGTCTCGAACATGAGAAAGATATGGACAATCCATTTATGGGTATTGCTGAAGATATTGGGTATTTCAGAGGTGTTATCAGATCCACTAAGTAGTTAAAAATCACTTTATTAAATTTTAAAATCCTAATTTCATTCTCTAAAAATAACCAACATGACAAAATCAACCAATCGCAGAGATTTTCTATTCAAAACGGGTCTAGCAACTGCAACCATTTTTGTTTCAGGCAAATCTGTTTTAGCAAATGCATCGCAATTATTTGAGCTAGATAAACCCAATTCAAAATTTTCGGGTGTACAAGTTGGAGCCATTACCTATTCTTGGAGAAGTTTACCTAGTAGTCCAGAGCAAATTCTTCAATACTGTCTTGATTCAAATATTAGTGCTATTGAATTAATGGGTGATTCAATAGAAGTGTATGCGGGCAAACCGGCGAATACGATTCAGCAAACTCCGCGAGTTCAAGGACAACCTAGAACAATTTCTGACGAACAAAAAAAGCAAATAGCAGCCTATCAACAACAAGTAGCTGAATGGCGTGCAAGTGTTTCAATGGATGCATTTGATAAGATCAGAAAAATGTTTAAAAAAGCGGGGGTTAGTATTTATGCATTTAAGCCTAGTGCACTAGAACCACAAAATACAGATGCGGAAATTGAATATGCACTTAGAGCTGCAAAAGCATTGGGTGCTAAATCTGTAACAATAGAGCTTCCTAGAGATCCAGCACATTCCAAAAGACTGGGAGATTTAGGAGCCAAGCATAAAATGTATATAGGCTACCATGCCCACACACAAGCAACGGATGCTGCGTGGGATATTGCTTTAGATCAATCGCCTTATAATTCAATGAATCTTGATTGTGGCCACTATATAGCTGCAGGCGGAAACAATACCAAAGAGACATTGCTTGCACTAATTGAAGCCAAACACGACCGCATAACTAGTATGCATATTAAAGATCGCCACTCCAAAGACAAAGGGGGTGCTAATGTTGTTTGGGGTTTGGGTGACACACCTTTAAAAGAAATCTTCACGCTTTTAAAAGAAAAAAAATATCCTATCCCTGCTACTATTGAATTAGAATACGATATTCCTGCAGGATCTGATCCACTTCAAGAAACTAAAAAATGTGTAGCATACGCCAAAAAAATGTTGGGAGTAGTATAAATTTTTATACAAAGAAATAGGATGGAATAATTTTTACCATCTCGACTAAGCCTCATTGATTGATTTCAGTGAGGCTTTTTCTATTAATGCCTGTAATTTATCGACTGATATCAGTAACATAAACTTTTTAAATATCTTTCCTACTCAGTATTTTTAATGCCAATTAGCCTAACTTTTAATTTGTTCTACTATTTTATTATATTTAAATAATTAAACGTTTTCAAAATCTAAATGCTATGATTTCAAAAACAGGTAGCCAATTAAAAGTAATAGAAGTATTGGATTATTGCGAAGTAAGAATTGATATTGAGAATGCGCACAAGGGGCTTTTTTCAAGAAAAAACTATTCTAAGGGGGATCTGATCATTGGTTTTGGTTCCACCAAGCTTGTTGAAACCCCCAATTATTTAACCGTTCAAATTGCGATTGATCAGCATATTCACTTGTCTCCGACCCATCTACAATTTATCAATCATAGCTGTAATCCAAATGTATTGTTTAATACTACTACAATGGAGTTGGAATGTGTGCGCGATGTAATAGCCGGCGATGAGATTTCCTTTTTTTATCCTGCTACTGAATGGAAGATGTCTCAAAAATTTGAATGTCATTGTGGTGAAAAAAACTGTATCGGTCTTATCCAAGGTGCTGCAGATACTTCTATTGAAATATTAAATAATTACAAATTAACCGATTTCATTCAATCCATGCTGATAGAAAAGGGATATACAAGGCTTTAGGTGTGGGGTGGAAGTAAGTATCTCCTTTTTGCTGTTTTTACATATCTATATTTAACGCCCGATGAACAGCCTGTTCATCGGGCGTTCTTTTATCTGTATAAATGTATATTGGGGGTACTATAAAACGCTTTGATGTATTTACCTGATAAATGAGAAAGTAAATGATCAAATCTTCAGAAAAGCAATCCCTTCTTATATAATAATCATTGCCTCTATACCCTTCACCAGTCGCTTTGTAACATTTGTCACTTAAAAGGGTTTCTTCAGTTGCTAATTTTACATTCAACCAATTCAATCAAATCTTTATGTTCGATACTTGGTAAAGGCAACTTATGTTTTTTAAAATCAATACATTTAAATCAAATCATTATGGCACATCATGAAATTGAAACTCAGTGGATGGGGAAAATGCAGTTCAACGCATTGGTAAACGGACATACCATAATTATGGATGCCCCGGAAAGAGTGGGTGGTGAAGACAATGGGCCCATTCCCAAACCTTTTGTGCTAACTGCACTTTCTGGCTGTACTGGCATGGATATAGTAGCAATTTTGCGCAAGGCAAATAAGGAGGTGGCCGACTTTTGAATTAAAGTTACCGGAGAGTTAAGTAAGCAGTCACCTATTTCATACGTTGCCATGCATGTTATATATGACTTTAAAGGAGAATCAGCCAATCAAGAAGCTGCATTGGAAGCGGTTAATTTGTCGCAGGAAAAATATTGCGGGGTAAGTCAAATGCTAAAAAAGGCTTTACCTATAACCTGGGAAGTAAATTACAATGGGGTGATGATATTTAATAATCGGGTAGCAACATTGGCTAACTCCGAAAATTAAATTCAATAGTTGAGGTGGATACCTAATTATCCTAACAGCAGTAAATAAAAAAAATAACTTTTCAATATTTAAAAGAACAATTCTATGATTAATATAATTAAGAAATTATTTGGAATAGGCCCAAGCACTGATTTTGCGCAGTTAGTGAAAGCAGGTGCAATCATATTGGATGTACGAAGCAAAGGCGAATTTGAAAGCGGACATATTAGGGGTGCGTTAAATATTCCGGTTGACCAGCTCCGCAATAATTTTTCTAGGTTGAAAGACAAAACCAAGCCCATTATTACTTGTTGTGCATCTGGAATGAGAAGTGCTTCAGCAAAAAGCATTCTTTTAAACAGCGGTTACACAACAGTGTTCAACGGTGGTGGGTGGGGCAGTCTGCAAAATAAATTATAAGGAAAGGCATGACTGGGATAGCGGTCCATTATTTAGCTTTTGCTTAATTCAATGAATTGCCGGGATATCTTTTGGGAGTAAAATAGCCATCCCAATATGCAATCGACTGATTATCAATACAGAATAACTTTTAACCCGCCTTTTTCCCAAAAAAAATCATTTTTATATTCTACGGCTACTTTAGTAACTTCATGTTCAAATAATTTTGTATTTATTATTTGTTGCTTCGATACCAATGTATTTAGTGAATCATTAAATTAATTGATTATGAAAGTTGCTGAAATTTTGCAGACTAAAGGAAGTAAAGTATTCTCCATTACTAGTGATATAACGGTATATGAGGCATTGAAAGCAATGGGAGAAAAGAATATTGGCGCTTTGTTGGTTATTGAAGGTCAACAATTGATGGGCATCATTTCTGAAAGGGATTATGCCCGAAAAATCATCTTGAAGGGTAAGTCCTCTCACGACACGCTGGTAAAAGAAATTATGACCGAGAATGTAATTTCAATATCTCCTGAAGATAGTATTGAAAAGTGCATGGAATTGATGAGTGAGCGCCATATCCGCCATTTACCGGTGATGAAAGATGGAATTGTAACAGGAATAATTTCTATCACGGATGTGGTAACAGCAATCATTGCATCTCAAAAGGAAACTATTTCCTACTTGCACAATTATATTTCCCAGTAGTTTTGATTGCTGCTAAAACGAATTCGGTTATACCACCCCTGCCAATTGCAAGCTCTGTTTACTGATTTTTTTGTAGTCGATACCCTCTTCAATACCATCAGGATATACAATTAGCGATACCCCTTTTTCTTTCCACCAATTACTAGTTAATAATTTTTCGGCATGAATGATGGCAATCATCCAGCTATATTGAAGCCCGTTGTGCCATTCTTCTATACATTCAAAATCATCTTTTTTTATTTTATGTAGGTCATCTACACTAATAAATACTTTTAAATAAAAATCGTTGGTGAGAGCAGTGTCGGTTTGATCGTATATTTTTTTATACTCGTATTTGTAATTGTACCGTAGGGCAGAAATGTCGCTCAATACTGCAGAGGCAGTAGGGAATGCACCTGCACCCTTTCCCTTCAAAAAATGCGTATCAGCAAAACTGCTTTCCGTTGTAATGGCATTGAATTCATTTTGCACATGATAGAGATCGTCATTGGCTGTTACAAATTGTGGCAATACAAAGCTAGCCAATTTACCATTTTTTAATTTTTTTGCATTGGCAACTAGTTTGATGCTGAACTTTTTTTCTTTTGCCACTTCGGCATCTTGAAGAGAAATATTTTCTATTCCATTAAATATAAATTTTTCGATTCCGGCAATTACACCAAAAGAGTGTGCCAGTAAAATACTCAGTTTGTTCGCTGCATCAAAGCCGCCGATGTCTAGCTTGGGGTTACTTTCTGCAAAGCCCATTTGCTGGGCCATTAGCAGCGCCGCATTAAACTCAAGTTGTTCCTGAAATATTTTTGTTAAAATAAAATTCGTGGATCCATTGATGATACCTCTAAAGGATTGCAATAAGTCGTTATCGTAATACTCTTCTAAATTTCTGATGAGCGGCATGCTAGCGCAGCAGGAAGCTTCATAGAGAAAGGGAGTTTGATGTTTTTTTTGCAATGCAAGCAACTCTTCAAAATGTTCGGCAATCATTTTTTTGTTGGCACTTACTACTGCCTTTCCTTTTTGCAATGCAGTTTTAACGATTTCGAAAGCAGCTGCTGAATCATCAATCAATTCTACAATTACGTTGATTTCTTCATCATTCAAAAGTTCGGAAGCCTCCGAAGTGAAAAGCTCCTGGCCGATGCTCCTTTTCTTTTCTGTATTTTTTATGCAGATCTTTTTAATGGTTGATTGAAGCGTAGCAGTATTGTGCAATACATCATATAATCCTTTTCCTACCACTCCAAATCCAAATAGTCCGATTGTTAATTTTTTTCCTGGTTCCATCAATTAATATTTTATTTTTTAATGCATGTTCTTTGGTAACACTTATATGAGCTGGTTTATAAGACCAGTTTGCATAGAATGAGGATAGAATGAGCTTGAAGTGATTTCCCTATTGGTGGATCACAACAAAAAAGCTCATCCATAAATCAGATGAGCTTTTAATATTTTGCGTAGATATTTGGAGCTGTAAATCTGACCTATCTCTCCGCCTTAGCGGATGGAATTGGCACCTTTTTCTTGGTCGTCCTGTGTGGAGTAGAAGAATAGGTTGCCAAGGCTTCAACGGGCCATTACCCTCTGCCTTTCTTGATAAGTGTTAACTAAAGAACTTCTGCAAAGGTAAACTTGCAAAGGGGATAGACCAAATAAATTTTACCCAATTATGCCTATTAAGGGAGTACAACAGCTTGAGTTCAGCTTGAAAATATTGATAATCAAAGTTAAATTCATATTTCATACTGCTGGTCGTATTATTGCAGTAGGCTAAGTCAGTAGCCTTTCATTTTGCTAATCTTAGGGATTATAACTGATAAAAGCATTCTAGAACTGATATAAAATAAGTGTTCATTTTGTAGTTGGTAATTAGACAATCAATTTCTTGTTTTATCTTAGCGTAGTCGAAATGTATAAAAAAGATAATGTATGATGGATATCCGGCAAACCCTGCAACAATATTTCGGCTACAATGAATTCAGGCATAACCAGCAGGAAATTATCGAAAATGTTTTAGCAAAAAAAGACAGTATTGTTTTAATGCCTACTGGTGGGGGTAAGTCTTTGTGCTATCAAATACCGGCATTGGTATTTGACGGAGTCACCATAGTAGTATCCCCGTTAATCGCTTTGATGAAAGACCAGGTAGATGCATTGAAATTAAATGGGGTTGCCGCCGCGTTTTTAAATTCATCTCAATCCACTTCCGAACAATCTACCATTATTGGGAGGTTGAGAAATAATCAGCTAAAATTATTGTATGTCGCTCCAGAAAGATTGCTAGGCCAAAACAGTCTATTAGCTTATTTGAAAGATATCAATGTGTCTTTGTTTGCCATTGATGAAGCGCATTGTATCAGTCACTGGGGGCATGATTTTAGGCCAGAGTATTTAATATTGGGTCAGCTTAAAAAGCAATTCCCCAATACACCAATCATAGCACTAACAGCCACTGCTGACCAGCTTACCAAAAAGGACATCATTGAAAAGCTAGAAGTAACGGACTATACCGTTTTTGAAAACTCCTTTAATCGGCCTAACATCAGTTATTTTATTAAGTCCAAAAAAAATTATCTGGCTCAGCTGTTGACATATCTTAAGGACCACGAGGAGGATTGCGGAATTATTTATTGCCTTAGTAGAAATGCCACCGAAAAACTAACGGCTGATTTGAGAAGTCAAGGCTATGAAGCTGCAGCCTATCATGCAGGGCTTGAAAAGAATGTAAAGGAGGTTAATCAGGAGCGTTTTTTGCGTGACGAAATAAAAATAATGGTAGCTACCATCGCTTTTGGTATGGGCATCAACAAAAGTAATGTGCGTTATGTGATCCATGCAGATCTTCCCAAAAACATTGAGGGCTATTATCAGGAAACCGGCCGGGCTGGAAGAGATGGATTGCCAAGCGAAGCCATCTTATTTTATAGTGCCGCTGATGTGTTTAAATTAAAAAGTTTTGCCACCATTGAAGGAAACGAAGCACAGTCAAAGATTATGCTTAAGAAGCTCGATCAAATGGCAATGCTTTGTTCAACTAGGCATTGCAGACGACAATATTTATTAAATTATTTTGATGAGGCGGCGCCAGCATTTTGTGGTAGTTGCGATGTTTGTTTAAGTGACGAGGAGAAGGTTGACGCCACGATAGAAGCGCAGAAATTACTAAGTGCGGTGAGCCGCCTGAAAGGTAAATTTGGCATTAATTACGTGATTGATTTTTTGAGGGGTAGCAGTACTACGAAGGCTGAACATCAGTCGCTAAAAACCTATGGTATTGGTAAGGATATCAGCAAGGATCAATGGAAATTATACCTGCGAGAAATGTTGCATTTAAAGTATTTGCAACAAAGTGAAGGCGAATACCCCGTGCTTCAGTTGAATGAAACTAGTCGCCAGATACTGCAAGGTGAAATGACGGCCATGTTAGTAAAATCGGTTACTGAAAGAAAAGAAACACCTTTAAGTAACCAGCGAAATGAAAGTGTGCACCGAGAATTATTTACCATCTTAAAGGCTATTCGCTATCAAATTGCAAAGGACGAAAATGTAGCTGCTTTCCAGGTTTTTTCAGATGCAACTCTGTTGGAGTTGGCTACCTATTTACCCATCACAATAGCTGATCTAGGAAATATTGCTGGCTTTGGAAATTTAAAAATTGTGAAGTATGGATCCCTGTTTTTGGATCCTATCATTGATTATTGCAGATCGAATGGACTGGCAACCAAAATGGCAGCGAAGGCACCCAAACGCCAACGCACAGTGGCAGTTTCGACAAAACCAACGGAGACCAAAAAAATAAGTTTGCAGTTATTTCAACTTGGAAAAGATATTGATCAAATTGCTGCCGACAGACAGCTGAAAAGAAGTACCATTGAAGAGCATTTGGGGCATTTTGTTTTCACTGGTGAAATCAATATTAATGAAATTGTACGAAAAGATAAATTACCTTTTATTATAAAGGCGATTGAAGAAAATAAAAATAGCTTAGCCATTGGGCCAGTCAAGAAAAACTTGGGAGACGCCTACTCATACGGCGAAATTTCGGCAGTTATTAATTACCTCAAACGGATGAATGAAGCCTAATATGTCTGGCAGTGACTAATTTTCGCTATTGAATAAGCCCAATCAGTTGAGCGCTAAAGCAATTTTATCCACCCAGCATATTTTCAACTAAATCACCCCCATTTTGTTTAGTACCTTTACAGTAAGTTTACATACATGGCAAAAGCGAAAAACAATTCCTCCAGCGATCTAGTCAGCAATGAATTTATCGAAGTATTTGGAGCCAGGGAGCACAACCTGAAAAATATTGACATTAAAATCCCAAAGAATCAGTTGGTGGTATTTACCGGCGTAAGCGGAAGTGGAAAATCATCCCTTGCTTTTGACACCATTTATAATGAGGGGCAGCGCCGCTATATGGAAAGTTTTAGCGCATATGCCCGTCAGTTTATGGGTGATATGGAGCGCCCCGATGTAGACAAGATTACGGGCCTTTCGCCAGTGATTTCAATTGAGCAAAAAACCACTAACAAAAACCCACGCAGTACGGTAGGAACTATTACAGAAATATATGATTTTCTTCGTTTGTTGTTTGCAAGGGTAGGGGAAGCCTATAGTTATAATACGGGTAAGAAGATGGTGAAATTTAGTGAGGAGGAAATTGTGATGGATATCTTTTCAAAATTCAGACATCACAATATCAGTTTGCTAGCGCCATTGGTTCGTGGCCGAAAGGGCCATTATAGGGAGTTGTTTGAAGACATCCGAAAGAAAGGTTTTTTAAAAGTAAGGATAGACGGAGAGATAAAAGATTTGCTTCCAAAAATGCAGGTTGACCGCTACAAGATTCATGATATAGAAGTGGTAGTGGACCGATTGCCGGTGAATGAAGAAATGAAATTTCGGTTGAGTCAGAGTGTGCAAAAAACTTTGCAGATTGGCAAAGAGCTAATGTTTGTGGCTCCACAATTAGGTTCCTCCCTCCCTGTAGGTGCGCTTAGGGAAGATACCAAAAAAAAGAAGTCATCTAAAAATAAGGAAGAACCTAATCCATCGTCATCGGGGATGCTTAGCGAGGCCGTATATAGTAAGCAACTGATGTGTTTGGAAACAGGTATTAGTTATGAAGCGCCTTCCCCCAATGCCTTTTCTTTTAATAGTCCCTATGGAGCTTGTCCAACTTGCAAAGGACTAGGCAATGTATTTGCCATCAACATGGATGCTGTTTTGCCCGACCGAAGCCTTTCAATCAAGGATGGCGGCATAGCTCCACTAGGAGAGGAGCGCGAGGCTTACCTATATAAAAATATCGAGGCAATTGCAAAAAAAAATAAAATCAGTTTGGATAAACCCATCAGTAGTTTGTCCGCCGCTGCATTGAATATTTTATTATATGGAAATTCGATAGGTGAAGGCGAAAATGACAATGAAGATTTAACGCTAAATGATAGCGGTTTGGATGGCGGGTTTTCAAATAGTTCATCTTCGGACGAATTTTCATCTACCAATGGTTCAGGCCCTGGTAGTGATTTTGAGGGTATAATTCCTATGTTAAAAAGATGGTTCACGGCAAGTAATACCACTGAGGCAATGCGAGCTTGGGTGGAAAAATTTATGGAACTCAATAACTGTCCAACCTGCAATGGAACCAGACTAAAAAAAGAAAGCTGTTGGTTTAAGGTAGATGACAAAAATATTGCTGAATTGAGTTCACTTAATCTCGACAAATTGGCAAATTGGTTTGAGGGGGTTGAGAAGAGGTTGAACAACAAACAGAATGCCATCGCTAAAGATGTGTTAAAGGAAATTAGGGAAAGATTACAGTTTTTGTTGGATGTGGGGTTAAGTTATTTGAGTATCCATCGTTCTTCCAAAAGCCTTAGTGGTGGTGAATCACAGCGTATTAGGCTAGCTACACAGATTGGATCACAATTGCAGGGAATTACTTATATTTTGGATGAACCCAGTATTGGATTACATCAAAGGGATAATCAGCGATTGATAGGAGCGCTTCAAAATTTAAGGGATATTGGCAATAGCGTGTTGGTGGTGGAACATGATAAGGACATTATGCTAGCAGCAGATTACTTGGTCGACATTGGTCCAAAAGCGGGTAAGCATGGAGGTGAGATTGTGGCAATGGGCACCCCACAGCAGGTGTTGGATTCAAAATCAGATACGGCGCTTTATTTAAGTGGTAAAAAGTCGATACAGGTGCCCAAGGAAAGGCGAAGTGGCAACGGTAACTTTATCGAATTGAAAGGTGCCAAAGGTAATAACTTAAAAAATTTATCTGTAAAATTCCCACTCGGTAAGTTAGTGCTGATAACCGGTGTAAGTGGAAGTGGGAAGTCTACCTTGGTCAATGAAACGCTGTATCCTTTACTAAGTAAGCATTGTTACGATTCAAAGATGAATCCACTCGAATACAAGTCCATCATCGGTTTGGAGCATGTGGATAAAGTGATTGAGATAGACCAGTCTCCGATTGGAAGAACGCCGAGAAGTAACCCTGCCACCTATTGTGGATTCTTCACTGATATCCGTACTTTATTTGCAGCGATACCCGAAGCAAAAATTCGTGGCTATACTGCGGGTCGTTTTTCATTTAATGTAAAAAGTGGGCGATGCAATATTTGTGAAGGAGGAGGAATGCGGGTGATTGAAATGAATTTTTTGCCCGACGTTTATGTCCATTGCGAAAAGTGCAATGGAAAAAGGTATAACCGCGAAACACTAGAGATCCGATACAAGGGTAAGTCAATCAGTGATGTCTTGGATATGACAGTGGATGAGGCAGTGGAATTTTTTCAAGCGGTACCTTTTATTTATCGTAAAATAAAAGTATTGAAGGAAGTAGGATTGGGATATATTACCCTAGGCCAGAGTGCCGTTACCCTTAGTGGGGGGGAGGCCCAGCGGGTAAAATTATCTACTGAACTAGGTAAAAAGGATACCGGAAAAACTTTTTATATTTTGGACGAACCTACTACTGGTCTACACTTTCAGGATATACAGCATTTGTTGGAAGTACTGAATAAACTGGTGGAAAGGGGCAATACCGTTTTGGTGATTGAACATAATATGGATGTAATTAAAGTGGCCGATCATATCATTGACATTGGACCGGAGGGTGGTGATGGTGGCGGATTGGTTTTATTTGAAGGGGTTCCTGAGGAACTGGTAAAAGTAAAGGGAAGTTTTACGGCACAGTATTTAAAACCAGAGCTGGCGGGTTAATCAAAAAAAGCAGCAAAGGATAAACGTGAAGTCTTGCTTGTGGTTCCAGGGGGCGCATCATACAAGAATGTTTGTTGTTTTCCGAGGGTAAACTTAAACGCTATCGCTTTGCTAACTTACTGTCAAATATATACACTTATTTTGTAATAAGAACAGCTGGAATATAATTTAATTCACATTTTTTTCATCCTCTCACTCAATTTTCCTTGGAAAGTATCATTTCAATATGGGGTATATTGTCTTCCAAATAAGTTTCGCTCACTTGTATAAAGCCTAGCTTTTCATAGAATTTTTGTAGGTAAAGTTGTGCGGATATCTTAATTGCGTTGCAGTCAAATTGAGCTTGCGTCCGAATGATTGCTTCTTTCATTAATTCACGGCCGCATCCAGTATTTCTATAGGCAGGGGAAGCAACTACTCGGCCAATACTAGCTTCTGGGTACGAGATGCCCGGTGGTAAAATACGGCAATAGGCAACTAAGGTATTACCATCCCAACCGCTAAGGTGATAGCTTAGAGCATCTTTATTATCAGCATCTTGGTACACACAGTTTTGCTCTACCACAAACACTTCATTGCGCAATTGCAGGATGGCATACAATTCAACCACATCCAGTTCATTAAAGGAATTGTATTTCAAGTTCAGTTTCATCTAATTTTTTTTTGGTGAGCTTGTTCCATTTTAAATTGCATTCCTGCAGCGATGGATTGGGCACGTGTTTTTGCCATTGCAGCTATTTTCCTTCATGTAATTCATCAATCACCTGATTAAATAAGAATAGAATTGTGTCAAAATGTATTTTTCTTGCGGCATTTTTTTGTTCAGGTCAAAATGCATTTCCATAGCATTTTTTTACACCGGGTTGTAGAGTAAAATGCTCCCCCAAAAATCTACAATCAACGGAATATGATGTTACCAATGAATTGCAACCACCTCTGTAATAATAAAGCACCATTCTTTTCTGTTGCTGATATCTTTTTTCATAGCGTAGAAGCGCTTTGAATTAAAGATAAAATTTCTTCCAGCGTAATAGGCTTTTGAGCATTGTCGATTTCGATTACAACACAATAACCTTTTGCACCTCCAGCATTTTGTAGGGCGTTAACTAATTTTTGCTGATCGCTCTCCAGTCTTTTTCCATCCTCGTCGCTCCAGATTTCCTTAGTGCACAAACAGCCCAAGGTAGGGGTTTGGGGGTAATATTTTTCACCTAAATAATATCCCGGATCTACCGTAGTACCATGTGCAATGATTTCAGACCTTCCTGCTTTGCCTGCATAAAAAGATTCATACAGCGGCAAATAGTTAGCAAGATTATTTGGCAATAGTTTTTTATACCATTCTTCTGTCCAAGTAGTGTCATCAATATTGGTGTCATTAAAAAAATGGCGTAAGCTTGTTTCAAAAGGCATACTTAACTGAATATTAGAGGTGGGGCCAATAAAACTGGTTCTGCTGGTATTGAATCCATGCATCCAGAAGATCCCCTGAGGTGTATTTCCATTTGTTAAATAGCCAGGAAGATTACTAATACTTCTTGCCAATTGCGGTACAGAGAATACATTGCCATTTTCGTCTTTAATAAAATTACCTGCAGTATCCCTTATCAATGCAAGTCCAGGATAATTTCTGTTTTTTCGCTGGAAACTAAAAAGGACAGTTTGCTTTTTTAAAAATCTGGGGCTTATAATATCGGAAATGGGTAGTTTTTTTTGTTGAGAAGTGGGAGCGTTTATTCCATACAATAATTGCTGGACAATCGCTTCGTCTTTCTTGTTTTTTATCAACTGCGATATTTTATTCTCCATTTTACTATCTACAAATGGGGGCAAATTATTTTGTATTCGATAGGCTACCGCCATGGCAAATACTTTGGCATCGTCGCAGTTATTCAAAAGGGTACTTACTTGCCTTACAAACTGATTGGGATAAGAGCTGAAGATTAGCTCCAGTAAAGCTCTTTGATAACTCGGACTTCTTTTCTCTATTGAGTCAATGGCAAGGGTGATTCTTCCATTGATCCAGGGGGATTGGTAGCGGAGTAACTCAATTGCGCCAAAGGCATCCATCCAGTTTTCCTCTGTGTCAACTGTTAGCGGCAGCGATAAATTTTTGGTAATCGTGTTTTGAACGATGTTCCTGTAGAGGGTGTTTCTTTTTTCCCGGGTGGCTCCTTTAAAGAATAAATTGCTGCTATCTGTTTGCGAAAATGTGGGAAACAAAAAGACCAGATTAAGCAAAATCGTTATCAGGATATATTTTTTCATCTTCACAAAAATAAGTAAAGCCTTTTTCTTTCTGCCTATTTGGTTCAAAGAAAAGGGCTATAGGCTAATTGGTTCAATAGCCATATTTTTCTTTCCAAAGTGTTTTTAAATGCTTTTGCAGTTCCTGTTCTCTGGGATTGTTGCCGGGTTTGTAAAATACAGTACCGCTGAGCTGATCAGGCAAATATTCCTGTGGGGCAAAATTATTTTCATAATTATGTGAGTAGGCATAGTCTTTTCCGTAATTCAGTTTTTTCATTAATTGGGTCGGGGCATTGCGGATGTGCAATGGAACGGGCAAGTCTCCCTGTTGCTGTACTGCCGCTAATGCCTCATTAATCGCTGTATAGGAAGCGTTGCTTTTGGCAGAGCTTGCGAGGTAGGTTACACACTGCGATAAGATGATCCTCGATTCAGGATAACCTATTTTATTCACCGCATCAAATGTGGCATTGGCCAGTAAGAGTGCATTGGGATTGGCATTACCAATATCCTCACTGGCTAAAATTAGCAGTCTTCTGGCAATGAATTTTACGTCTTCTCCTCCTTCAATCATTCTTGCAAGCCAGTATACGGCACCGTTAGGGTCGCTGCCTCGGATAGATTTGATAAAGGCTGAAATAATGTCGTAATGCTGCTCCCCACCTTTATCATAAATGGCGATTCGTTGCTGTGCAATTTTCATTACAATTTCATCCGTGATACTCATTTGCTCGCCAAGTGTTTCGGTTACCAATTCCAATAGATTCAATAGTTTTCGCGCATCCCCACCCGATATTTTGATTAGGGCTGCTGTTTCTTTGAGTTCAATTTTTTTTGTACACAATACCTCATCAGTTTCAATTGCATGATTGAGTAAAGCTACCAATGCAGCTTCATCCAATGGTTTCAATACATACACTTGGCATCTGCTGAGTAAGGCACTGTTTACTTCAAAGGAGGGGTTTTCTGTGGTGGCACCTATCAGTATGATGGTCCCTTTTTCAACTGCGCCCAGCAGTGCGTCCTGCTGTCCTTTATTAAAGCGGTGAATCTCATCAATAAATAAAATGGCATTCTGTTGGGTTTTAGCAATTTCAATAACCTCCCGTACATCTTTTACTCCGCTGCTAATTGCACTGAGTGTATAAAAAGGTACTTGTAATGTTTGAGCGATTATATTGGCAATGGTGGTTTTGCCCACTCCTGGAGGTCCCCACAAAATCATGCTAGGCACTTTTCCATTTTCAATAGCGGTGCGTAAAATACTCCCCTTACCAGTTAGATGTAGCTGGCCAGCAAGGGCATTTAGTGTGGCAGGTCGTAAGCGTTCTGCCAGGGGTATTTGGCTTTTTGTCATGGCAGTAAGTTAGTAAATATTTGTGGAAGCTAATCTTAGTGAATGGATACAATTAGTATTTTTTTCTTAATAGGGGATCAATGGTTTGCTTTCAATCTTTCAAGTCGGGCTTGTTTTTAAAAAAAGGCATTGGTTAGTAATCTGCTCTAATAAAACAGGGCCTGCAAAGATGCGGGCCCTGTGTATTGTAAATAATTAATTTTAAAAGATTACTTCAAATCCAATTTGATCTGCAATTCCTCAAACTGTTTGGCATCAATGGTTGAAGGGGCATCTAACATAACGTCTCGGCCACTATTATTTTTCGGGAATGCAATAAAATCTCGAATGCTTTCACTGCCTCCAAGCAGGGCACAAAGTCTGTCAAAACCAAAAGCCAGTCCGCCATGTGGAGGTGCTCCGTATTCGAAAGCGCCGAGTAAGAATCCGAATTTATGTTGTTGCTCTTCTGCATCCATACCCAAAGCGGCAAACATTTTTTCCTGCAAGGCCCTTTGGAAAATCCGAATGGAACCACCACCAATTTCATTGCCATTCAAAACCATATCGTATGCGTTGGCTTTAATGCCTGCATAGGGATGAGCAAGGTAGTTGGCAGCATTTTCTATGACTGGATTATTATTGATCATAATATCAATATGATCGGGTTTGGGAGAGGTAAATGGATGATGACGGGCTACCCATCTATTTTCATCTTCTGCATATTCAAACAAAGGAAAATCGAGCACCCACAACAATTTAAAATGGTCGGCCTTTCGAAGTCCGAGTCGTTCACCAAGGTACATTCGTAGATCGCTGGTGGCTTTTCTGGTTTTTTCTTCGGCTCCGGCCAATAGCAATACAAGGTCGCCTGCAGTTGCATGGGCTGCATCTGCAATCGCTTTTAGTTTTTCTGGACTATAAAATTTATCTACACTGCTTTTGTAAGTTCCATCGGCATTACATTTTATAAACACCAATCCCTTCATGCCTATCTGAGGGCGTTTAACCCATTCCGTTAGTTCGTCAGTCTGTTTGCGGGTATATTCGCTGCAGCCTGGTATTGAAATGGCTAATACGGTTTCTGCTTCATCAAAAACAGGAAAGGCAAGCAGATTTCCCCCCACACCTTCTTTTTCGAAAGCGGTATTGTGCAGCGCAGTTTTTTTATTTGCAAAACTATGCTGAGGAAATTTGAGATTCGCGATTTGAAGGCCAAAGCGAATATCCGGTTTGTCATTTCCAAAGGTCCACATAGCATCTTCCCAGGTCATGCGTTCTACTAGGTCGGTATAGTCGATATTTTTTACATCTTTGAAAATTCGTTTTACCAGTCCTTCAAACATATTCAAAATATCTTCCTGCTCAACAAAACTCATTTCGCAATCAATTTGTGTGAATTCAGGTTGTCGGTCTGCGCGAAGGTCTTCGTCACGGAAACATTTTACGATTTGGTAATAGCGATCAAAACCACTTACCATTAGCAGTTGTTTGAATGTTTGTGGACTTTGGGGCAAAGCATAAAACTGTCCGGGGTTCATTCTGCTAGGCACTACAAAATCCCGGGCACCTTCTGGTGTGGATTTGATCAGAAAAGGTGTTTCAATGTCCATGAAATTGTTTTCATGTAAATAGTTCCTGGTACTGCGACCCACGGCATAGCGTAGTTCCAGATTCTTTTTCACACTGTTTCTACGTAGGTCCATGAACCTGTATTTCATCCTAAGTTCATCACCACCATCCGTATCATCCTGGATGGAAAAGGGCGGAACAGCAGATTTATTTAGGATGGTGAATTCGGATATTGCAATTTCAATATCACCCGTA
>JBIKOV010000321.1:0-3348 GCA_044357815.1 Ferruginibacter sp.
AACAACCCAGCAGCGAGTTCCGCCTCATGTATTTTATGATTCAGCTCCAACAACCGCTTCAACACTTCTTTCCTGGCATCAGGATGAATAGTAAAACGAACCCTGTCATTCTCTGGCAAATAATCTACTTCATAAAAATCATGACGTAAATCTATTCCTTTGCCAGGCTGAGCGGAGTCGAAGGACCATCCATAAGCATCCAACACGGCCTCATCCATTTGAACATGCAGCTCACGGAGTTTGAGAATACCTTGTATGGCTTCATTAAATGAAATAGTATTAGCCGTTTTACCTGTCCCGCTTTTTGCGGGATCTAAATGCTTCTGCAGTGATGCTACCAGTTTGTCTTTTTCATTTATGCTTTGGTCAGTGATGGCATTGCTGTGAAAGAGATTATATATTTGAGTGAAGCCATAATTACATCCGATAGAAATCTCCTTTCTTTTCTTTATTAATAACTCAGGTAATTTAATCTCTTGGTTTATTTTAGTCAAAGATTGTTGAGGAAAAGGGAAAGTATAAAAAACCGATGAAGGATTTAGCCTAATACCAGAAGCCCCCATACTTGAGCTATTTTGCCACGCCCAAATTTCAAGAAAAACTGACTGATAGACTTGAAAATCAAAGTTAGAACACTTGGTAATAACTGTTACACTCTGGTCAAAAACCTGACTTGCTTGTGAAAAATCAAAAATTGGATATTTAGTAGTTTTTGCTGCAACTATAACATAATCCAAATTCATGGTTAGAATTTGGTTGTAAAGTTCTTCGGCATTTCTTTCATAAAGCCACCATTTTTCAATTCGCTTTTTATCATCATTATCTAATGAAATACCCTTCTTTTCTTTCTCAGTTTTGATTAATTGCCTAGATGGGTAAACAAAATTTTCTACTATTTCAAAACAATAAGGAAATTCGTTCCTGCAATCATCTTTATCCCAATCATGAAAATTAATTATCCAACGAGAAGCTAAAGCATTAATATTATCATTGATATCGCTTCCTCCTAAATACTTAAATATTACTTTCTTATTATTTTCATCCTCGGATAATAACTTTAATGCCATTTCATTAGAAATAATAAATCCACTGCTATAGGGCTTTGAACCAATAAAAGCATACTTACCATTTCTTTCCATTTGGTATACTTCACTAACTATTTCTTCATCATTAAGATTCGAGCTAATAAAATTTACCTTTATATTATTTATTAATTTATCAAATTGCCATTCCCCCTTATAGACGGTAATGATAGATATTTCAACTGTTGCTTTCCCTGGCCATTTCATGCTTGGGCATGTAAATATTATGCTACCACCATCTGCTAGTACTTTTTTCAAACCACTTTCTCTCGTCTCCCCCTGTTTTATAGAATTAGTAGTTAGTATTGATAGATATTTTTTATTGTTTATAATTGAAAATATTCTACGAAGAAAATAAACAATTAAATCTGCTTTTCCATTTGTGTCAAAATAGTTAGATAATAAATAATTACCGTAGGCATAACCAAAATTTGTAACTAATCGTGTACCTCCTAAATATGGGGGATTCCCCAAAACACAATCAAAACCGCCTTCACTAAACACTTCCGGGAACTCAATAAACCAATGGAATATTCTTTGCTCAAATGCAACAGCAGTTGCTTTTGCTACTTTTCTATCTTGCCAACCTTTGTAACCGCTTAAAATCAATCTAAAGTCCCCATCCGTCATGAGCATGTCTTTGTTTGCTTCTGTTTTAGGTATAAAGAATTGTGCTACCTGTGTATCAGCCATAGCCTTTAAAAAAGTGAAGCCTTTACCAGCAATAAATTTTTGATAGGCTTTGGCTTTTTGTTCAATTTCTTCAGGCGTACTTTCAGGTAAATGATTGAAGGTCTTGTACTCCAACATGGCTTCCTGTACCGAACTTTCTGTTGTTCTTTCAAACTCGGCTTTTAATTGGTTTGCTTTTGCAGCTCTTTCCTTTCTTTCTTTTACATTCTTGGCACGATAACTCTTGGCAACAACTGCATCATCACCAGCTAAGGTTTTAAACGCTTCATCGGCAATGCCATTTTCTAATTCACTTCTGTGAGCAAGTCCAACAATGGCATCACCACATTTAATGTGATGATCTAAAAAATTAAGAGGTTCACCAGGGTTATAGGCTTCTAACCAAAGGGCAATTTTACAAAGTTCAATTGCCAATGGATTTTTATCTACGCCATAGATGCAATTGCGCACCACATCTTTCATGGCTTTGCGAATAGCTAATGGATTAGGTTGGTCTTCATCGGTTTGCACCCTAGCTATTTCCAATGCAACTCTGCGTGCAGCACTTAGTAAAATATGCCCACTACCACAAGCCACATCACAAATCTTTAATTGCAATAAGGCGCTAACAGTAGTTTCTTTTGTTGCTTTTTTTTGTTGATATGGTTTTAATCTGTCTTCAATCAAATATTCCAGAGAATGTTTAATTAGAGGCTGCACCAATTCCTCAGGAGTATAGTGGGAACCACTTTTTCCTCTTTCATTACTGGTGTCAAAATTACAACTGTATTGTTCGCTGCCTTCAATTTTATTGAGTGTAAGTTGTAGTTCTAATAAGCCTTCATAAACAGAACCAAATTCTTCTACATCTAAGCCACCATAATTAACAGCAATGAGTACTTGGTTTTCATTTTCAAAATAACTCAGTGATTTTATGATGTTAAACAATACTGCATTATTTAATGCGCATTGATGTAAATCATAGTAGTTGTTTTGAATGGCATTATAGCCAAACAAATCACCTTGTAGGCTCATGATGCCGAGCTTTTCTCCAATTTCTTTTTTCTCAAATAGAGAGAAGGTACTTACCAAACCTTGCCACAAATCATTATGCCTATTAGCCTCTGGAGGAGTTATTTTCTTTGCTAATTTTCTTAATCTTAAAAGGCTGTAATGGTTAAAATAAATCTGATTGAATCTTTTGGTCGCTGGAGTTTTGCTATCTGCATATACGAGGTTGCGCTCTTCAATTACAAACAAGAAAAGCAGGCGGTAAATGATGCGTAATTGATGACGGTAATATTCTCCGAGATCAATATTGCCATTTTCAAATGCTGCACGAAGTTCTGTATTGTTGGGGTCATTAATAAAACCATTCGCTAAATTCAAAATAGCTCCTTTAACGGCATCACCTAATTTGTTGCGAATGGTACTGCCAGCTTCTAAACCTTCTTGGTGGTATTTTTCAATGATGCTTTCTGCTCCACCATCAATGCGTTTGGGCATTCTGCTGGCATGGAGCAAACGATAAAAAATAACGAAATCGGAATACAAATCCTCTTCCATCATTTTTTCCAAATTAAACTCTACATAG
>JBIKOV010000322.1:0-3344 GCA_044357815.1 Ferruginibacter sp.
CTATGGTATGCTTACCAAGGTTGGGTACGGTTACAATATTTTTAAATCCAATTCCAATTCTTCGATTGCCTGTTTACAAATCGCTTCTATGGAAGCAACATTTTCTTGAACAGCTGACAAATCCTCCGGACTGCCGGTATACTCCTGTATTTTTTTAGTTATTTCTTCAAAGCGTGGATCTATTCCCATAATGGCAAAGGAAGGCAACAGTTTATGCGCAGCAGCATATAATAATGACCAGTCCTTTTTTTCAATGCCTTCTTTAATAGCATTAATCAACTCAGGAGTTTGCTTCAGGTAAATACGGATCATCGCTGCCGTTAATGCAGCATCATTTTTTGTCCGCCTTTTTAAATAAGTAAGGTCGATGCATTTATCATGGATACTGTCCGATGCAGTTCCTTTAGGTATCCGATATTCCCTGGAGCCCAGTGGTAATTTGAGCCAATGATTAATTTTGTTGAACAACAATTTTTCATCAATCGGTTTTGCTATATAATCATTCATGCCTACCTCAATACATTTTCTAACTCCAGTAGCAGCTATATTTGCTGTTAATGCTATAATTGGTATCTCCAATTGAAGTTCATTTCTGATATAAGTGCTCGTCTCAAATCCATCCATTTCAGGCATCAGCAGATCCATTAAAATAATATCATAGCCCTTAACCGAATTTTGCTGATTACTGATTAATTTTTCGATGGCCAATTTTCCATTGTCTACTATATCGAGTTCAAATCCAAAATCTCCCATCAATGTTTTTATCAATAATTGGTTCAACGCATTGTCTTCCACCAATAGTATTTTGCTGTTCTGGTTAGTGTTTCCCTGCATCCATTCCTCCTCCTCTATTTCAGGGCTTTCGTTGGTTTTCTGAAAACTCAGGGTAAAACTAAAAACCGATCCCACAGACAATTTACTTTGTACTCCCATTGATCCCCCCTGCGCTTCTACCAGTTTTTTGGCAATGGAAAGCCCCAGGCCGGTGCCTCCAAAAAATTGTTCGCCCCCCTTATGTGCCTGCTGAAAATTTTCAAATAGTAGATTCAGTTTATCTTCAGCAATGCCAATTCCGGTATCCGCCACTGAAAACTTAATCGTCACCTTTTCTCCCTCTTCCTGCAGAAGCTTTACCCCAATGGAAATGGTTCCCTCTTTGGTGAATTTCACAGCATTGCTCATCAGATTTAAAATAACCTGGTGCAAGCGAACTGGGTCGCCACTTAATACTTCGGGAATCCTAGGGTCAAAATCTTTTACCACTGCGATATTTTTTTCTTGCAGCCGAAGTTCAAATAAATGCAGTATGGCCGATACGGTATCAGCGAGTTTAAATGGTTTTTTTCCAAAGGTCATTCTGCCTGCATCCACTTTTGCCAGATCCAAAATATCATTGATTAAAACCAGCAATACATCCCCCGACATCTTGATCGCATTCACATATTCTCGCTGCTTTTCTTCAAGCGCAGTTCTTAAAACCACTTTCGTAAACCCAATGATTGAATTCATGGGTGTACGAATCTCATGACTCATATGACTTAAAAACTGTTGCTTGGCTTTTACCGCATCTTCTGCCCTTTCTTTTGATTCTAATAATTCTGCAGCAACTAATTTTTGGTCATGTATATCCGTAAAGGAGCCAAACCATTTAACAATTTTACCTTGCTCATCCTTCACCGAAAATGCTTTCAATAAAAACCATCGATAGCTGCCGGTTTGCTTATCTTTTAGCCGATTTTCGATACTGAGTGACGCACCGGTTTTGAGTGAAGAGTTCCATGCATCCATTCCTTTTTGCCGATCTTCTTCATGCACCAGTGAAAAAAGCCCCTGGTCAATTTGATTTTCATTGTATTGAAAAAAAGTATGCCACTGCCGGTTGTGGTAATCCAATACCCCATCCGGTAAAGCAGTCCAAATGATTTGCGGAATTAAATCTGCTAAGGTCCTGAATTTCTCTTCGCTTTCTATTACCTTTTTTTCTGCTGTTCTTTTTTCGGTAATATCTTCGATCGCCAGCAAGAGTAAATTTTCATCGCCAGCAGTTTCTTTCAGCACCCTTGCATTCAGCAACATAATCCTTTCACCGATATGGGGGAATTTTTGATTGATTTCAAAATCAGCAAATTTTTCCCTGTAAGGAAGAATATTTTCCAACAGGGTTCTCAACTCAGGTATATCCCACTGCCGATTACCTAATTCAAAAAAAAGTTTTCCTTCCGTCTCCATTTTAGTAACCATAAAGGTTTGATAAAAGGAGGCATTGGCAGTTTTTACCCGCTGGTTTTTATCCATTATAATCAGTGGTTCCCGAATGGTGGTCACGATGGCTTCGGCATAATTTCTTGCCTCTGTCACCAATTCATTTAGACTCACCATTTCTTGATTGGTAAGGATTAACTCTTCATTGGTACTCTGCAATTCTTCCTTACTGGTTTCCAGTTCTTCATTCAAGCTTTGCAATTCCTCACTGCCGCTCAACAATTCTTCATTGGCACTTTGCAACTCCTCATTCACCGCTTCCTGGTCTTCTGTAATGGTGCGCATATCTTCCCTTAGCTGGGAAAGCTCCTGCTCCAATTGTTGGATACGGAGATCCTTTTCATCCTTCTTAGTTTGTGTTGATTTTCTATCGGAAGATTTTATTGGAGCAACTCCTTCGCTCTTATCATGAAACAACACTAAATAATGTGGCTCAATAATATTGGTTAAAGGAATAGCTTCGATGGTAATATTGCGCTTAGCCCCATTAATTTCGGCAAGGATATTTTCTTTTACAATGGGTGCTTTTTCAGTTTTTGCCTTGTGCAAAATATTGCGCAATTCAAAAGACAGCCCCTCTTTGATCATTTTCAACAAGTTTAAACTAGCCTTACCAGGAGAGGGATCCAGATAGGCGCCTGTAGCCCCTCTGAAATGTACAATTTCCATTACCTCATTGACCACTACCCCTGCTGGAGTAAATTTACTCAGCAAAATATCATCAGCAGATTTTTGAAAGTCGGGAAGCTTCCCCTCCATGCCAATACTTTCATCTACAGAATGAGCCATCTGTTCCTTCCTATGGCTGGCCACCTGAATATATCTCGAAGGGACATTTTTGCGAGAAAATAATTTGTCATTTTTTTCAATAATTGCAAAAAGATCCGGAACACTACTGCAAGTTTCTGACTTACCCAACAATAAAAATCCTGTTGAATTCAATGCATAGTGAAAAATAGTCAGCGCCCTTTTTTGAAGATAGGGCTCCATATAGATCAGCACATTGCGACAAGTTACCAAATCCATTTTTGCAAAAGGAGGATCTTTCAAAAAATCATGCACTGCAAATACACACATATCCC
>JBIKOV010000324.1:0-3334 GCA_044357815.1 Ferruginibacter sp.
TTACATCATTAATTAGTAAATACACCGATAAAAGAAATGGATAATATTCTTCTTTGGAGTCAACTATAACTCTCTTTTTATCAGAATTTATGGGTATGGGATTTTTGCGAGTTTCTTTGGCGTAAATAAAAGCTAGGGTATTTAAAATTGTCTCTTTATTTTCTGTAGTTGCTAAACTCGATTTTAAATAATTCTCGGTAGAATTAAACAGCTCTTCCAGCTCAATATTATGATCGTTCATACCAGTTAATATTAGTTAATAATGGTTACTTTTAAAAAAAAGTGTATCTTGAACTGTATCTTTTAAGAGCGTTTTAAAACGTAAACTATTGATTATCAACTACTTACATTAATAAAAAGTGGCCTCGTCAGGAATCGAACCTGAATCTGGGGCTTCGGAGGCCCTTATACTATCCATTGTACTACGAGGCCCGTTGATCGCACTATTTTCCGAAATGCGAGATGTTACTTCCAAAGATCTTTACTGCAATGGCCAGCAATATTACGCCGAAAAATTTTCTTATTACAGTCATTCCATTTACACCTAAAAATTTTTCTATCCACTTCAATGATTTCAATACAATATAAACCACAATACAATTAATCAGAATACCAATAAAAATATTGGCATCATTGTAATTCGCTTTCAAACTCATAATGGTAGTAAGGGTTCCAGACCCCGCAATCAAAGGAAAAGCAATGGGCACCACACTGCCACTCTTTGGATTTCCATCTGATTTGAAAAAATCGTGCCCTAGCACCATTTCAAGACCAATAATAAATATAACGATACTACCTGCCACCGCAAAAGACTGTATATCCAACCCCATCAAGTCTAGAAATTGCTTGCCTATAAACAAAAACAAAATCATCAATGCACCAGAAGCGATAGTGGCATGGGTAGTCTTAATCTCGCCGCCCATCTTATTGCGCAGCGATACCAAGATTGGCACACTGCCCACAATATCAATCACCGCAAATAGGGTAAATGATACCGTTAATATTTCCTTGATGGCAATCTGTCCAAAATCCACTAGTT
The DNA here is from genome assembly GCA_044357815.1 of Ferruginibacter sp. Taxonomy (GTDB): domain Bacteria; phylum Bacteroidota; class Bacteroidia; order Chitinophagales; family Chitinophagaceae; genus Ferruginibacter. The sequence goes on from JBIKOV010000324.1 coordinate 1,040, forward strand.
GCATTTTTTTTGCAAAGATACATTTTCAAATGTAAACAGTTCTTGGACTGACTTTCTTGGCTTATAAATTGAATTGGATCTTTAGACCTGCTAGTACATTTTCAGGTGCTGAAGGATTGTAAAACCGATTGAAGGCGGCATTGAGGTCATTTCCCAAACCATAAGGCGTATTGAAAGACCGGTCGTACGAAAGATAAATTTCTCCTTTTATGCATTTGCCAAAATCTTTTTTATATCCCAACCTGCCAAAAAAGAGCTGATAAGCATTGGCAAAAACACTATTGGCATCATTCAATGGAATTTGATCGGTATAACTATAGGTAAGATTTGCGTAAATGCCTATTTTAGTAACCGCATCAATTCCGCCTACCATTACTCTAGGAGAAGTACCTGTTAATTTTTTTCCGGAATAATCAACCGCACCCTGCTGATAGGTTTTGAAGGCCGCATCGATGAAGGTGAAATTAGACCAGCATTTTAGCTCCCTCAAAAAGTGGACGGAACTTCGAATGGGATAATAATTGAGGGAAAACTCCATTCCCTTTTGTTCCGTTTGCCCAGTGTTTACAAAATAATCTGCTCCAGCAGCATCCCTTCGTGTAACGATGGTATTGTTTAAATGAAAAAAGTAAGCAGCTACTTCTGAATACAATTTATTGGGTATCCACTCGCCCCGAAAACCTAATTCATAATTAGTAGCTTTCTCAGCATTCAGCAAATTATTGAAAACGCCAGAGGAAGGAACTATTTCGTCGATGGTAGGAGGAGAATATCCATTACTAATAGTAGCGTATACACTATATCTAGCCCCGATTTTTTGCAACAATGAAATCCTTGGCACAACTACTGGATCAAAGTCCCGTTGGACATCTTTTACCGGCCTACTATTGAGTCGCGTAAACCCATAATTAAAATTATTATAACTAAGCCCCGCATCAAGAATTAAATTTTTTGTAATCTCCAGTTCCGACTGTAAAAAAACATTGTATTGTTTGGCTGCTATCTCATCATCAAACTGCAATGTATCAGATACACCGAACTTATTGCCAAAAGTTCTAGTAGAGGTGAACCCGTATTGATATTCACCTCCTATATGCAACTGTAAATTTTTGTGCTGGTATTGGGTAACTGTTCTACCCCCAATTCCCTGCTCTGTCTTTCGCTGGTAATTAAGAATACTAGGATTACGAAAACGCGTACCAGAAGTATAGACACTAGTGGTATTGCTCCAAGCTTCAGAAAAATGGTATTCATTGGCAAAACCTGCATACATCGTTTTAACATACAACGCTGCCTGTTGCTGAGCAGCACTTCTATTTACTCCAGCTGCGGGTCTCGACTGGCGTGGATTAGCAGTAAGCTGCGCCAGCGTTAGCCCACCCGGTGTTTGATAATACAAATCGCTATAAAAAATATTGGTTGAGATGGTTTGCTTGGGACTGACAATAAAACTTCCCGTGTAGTTTGCAATATCTCTTCGAGTATTTGTCTGGTCGCGCCAGCCATTAGATTGCTGGTGCGACACCTGCAGCGTACTATTGGCATGTTCAGTTTCATTGCGATAGATCAAATTAGTTTCTGCAAGGCCATAACTTCCTGCCATCGTATTTAATGAAATACTTTTTTCCCTATATCCTGCCATTCTGCTATTCAATAAAACAACCCCTCCTGTGCCAGCACCATACATACTACCTCCCGGACCCTTGATGATTTCTATTTTTCCTACATTGCCAAAGCCCAACTGGTTGAGATACGTATTACCATTTGCATCGGTAAAGGGAATACCATTCCAATACACTTTCACATTTCTAACGCCAAAGGGTGAACGCAATAAATTACCCCGAATGGATAATCGATAACTTCCCGGACTGCGTTCGTCCATCTTCACTCCAGGAACAGTATTGATGGCAGGCAAAATAGACGCATTGCTATATCTTTCTAAATCAGCTTTACCCAATACCGTTACCGTAAAGGGTAAGTTTTTTAAAGCGGCATTTTTTTCGAAAGCCCTTACCGTAACGGCCAACAAATCATCTCCTGTAGCACTCAATTCAACTACCCTGTTTTGTCCTTTGGTAAAGACAGTAGTCAAAGACTCATATCCAACATGTGAAAAAACCACCTTGCATTTTTCAGATGAACTACTAAACTCAAACAAGCCATTGGCATCGCTAACTGCCAACACCTTATTATCAACGGAAAGGCTTACTCCATGTAAAGGTTTCGTCTGCTCCCTACTCACCACTTTACCGCTAAATACAAACTGGGAATGGACCTTAGAAGAAAAAATTATCA
>JBIKOV010000325.1:0-3331 GCA_044357815.1 Ferruginibacter sp.
ATCTAACTGCGAAGGGGCTCCATTTTGGAAAAGGTAAATGACTCGCTTTGCTTTGGGTGCAAAATGCGGTAAGCCGGATAAGATCATATCCTCCGGGGTTTTTTCGCCAAATAAATCAGGTATCAACAGTGAGCCTAAAGCTACACTTCCTATTCCCAGACTCATTTTTGAAAGAAAACGCCGGCGGTTAAAGCCTAGCCCAAATTCTAATAACTCATTTTTCATAATCAAGATTTTACGATTGCTTCTTCCATGTTATAAATTATTGTAATTACTTTCATCAGTGCAGCAGTTGCATTAATATCAGCATTTTTATCAAAAGGAAATTCTCCTACCTTCAAGGTGGCAGTGGCATCCAAATGCTTTTTGAAAAATTGTTGCAATTGGTCATCATAATAAGATTTTAAAATACCATATTCTTTATTACCTGCCACCCTACAAATAATACGGTGAAAGGCTGTTTTAATAGTCCGCTCCGGCGATAACTTTTGCTTCACCAAGTTTTGAGCCAGCACTCTCGAAGCTTCCAGCACCGTAGGATCATTCATCATCATCAATGCCTGTAATGGAGTATTGGTCTGAGCGCGTTTTACTTCACATTGATCACGATTACTGCCATCAAATAATATCATGCTAGGAGGTGGTACAGTTAATTTAATAAATGTATACATCCCCCTACGATACAAATCTTCCCCCTTATCTTGCTTATAGGTTCTCAATCCTCCCCTACCAGAACTTGCCATTTCCCAAAGTCCTAAAGGCTGGTATGGTTTAACACTTGGTCCACCAATGGTGCTCACCAATAAGCCACTACCTGATAAAATGATATCCCTTACAAACTCAGCTTTCACTTTTTGACGCAAAGAACGGGTAAGATAAATATTTTCCGGATCTTTTTGGTAATTCTCCTCATTTATTTTCGATGATTGGCGATAAGAAGCTGAAAGAACAATTTGTTTCAGCAATCGTTTGATATCCCAACCATGTTCCATAAAATCTACCGATAACCAATCCAATAATTCTGGGTGAGTGGGTAATTCGCCCTGCATGCCAAAATCTCCAGCGGTTTTTACCAGTCCCCTTCCAAAAATTTCTTGCCAAATATGGTTTACAAATACCCTGGCAGTCAGCGGATTATCTTTATTTACAGTCCAAGCAGCTAAGCCCAACCTATTGCGGTTATTTTTAGAAGTATCAAAAGCCAATACAGATTTTAATGCAGCTGGAAATACTTCAGTAGAAGGATGATCGTATACACCACGGTCAAGTAAATAAGTTCTTCGTAAAGTATCATTTTCACCCATAACTGAAACCATCAAACTGCCAGTATCCTTTTTATTTATGAAGGATAAAACAGAATGGGATTCATCGGTACTAATGGTAAGGATTGGAAGCTTGGCTGGAGTACCAAAAGTTCTAGGAAAACCTTCTTCTTTTGAATTATTAAAAAAAGCAAATAATTGGTAATATTCTTTTTGTGAAATGGGATCGTATTTATGATCATGGCATTGCGCACATTCTACCGTTAAACCCAAAATTCCCTTCCCAAAGGTTTTGGTTTTATCAATATTGTAGGCAACGCGATACTCCTCGGGAATAACCCCACCTTCTTCCGTAATTTTATGATTGCGCAAAAATGCAGTGGCCAGCATTTGTTCTTTAGTAGCATTTGGCATCATATCACCAGCAATTTGCCAAGTTAAAAATGTATTGTATGGAATGTTTTTATTGAAAGCATGAATTACCCAATCACGCCATGCCCACTGGGTTCTAGCATCATCATCCTGGTAACCAAAACTATCAGCATAACGCGATATATCCAACCAATGAACCGCCATTTTTTCTCCATAAGCTGGTGAACTCAACAATAAATCAACAGCCGTTTCATAGGCAGTTGCAGATTGATTAGCTGAAAATTGGGACATCATTTTTTCAGAGGGGAGTAAACCTGTAAGATCGAGCGACACCCTTTTTAAAAGCCTTTCCTTGTCGGATTCTTCATTGTGTGAGAGTCCCATCTGCGATTGTTTACTGAAAATAAAATTATCGATCGCATTAATAGCTACCTGGCCTTTATCAATTGAGGGCAGTGGTAACTTTAAGGGTTTCACAAATGACCAATGAAGTTCGTATTTAGCTCCTTGGCTTATCCATTTTTTTAAGAGGGCAATCTCATAAGTAGATAACAAGCCTAAATGAGAAGATGGTGATGGCATCTGATAAGCTGAATCAGTAGAACTGATACGTTTATACACTTCAGACTCCTCTGGCTTAAATGGAACAAATGCAAAAGCACCCTTTGTTTCTTTTAAGGGAGCAAAAGCAGAATCCTCCATATCAAGCCGCAAACCCGCTTCCCGCTTGTTTTTATCAGGGCCATGGCATTTAAAACATTTATCGGATAAAATTGGTCTAATGTGAAAATTATAACTGATCAACTGCGGCATAGCCGATTGATTGACAGATTGAATATGGTAAAGCCAGCTAAAAACTATTAGCAGCAAAAAAGCGGTAACTATTAAAATTTTAAATCTCATATAGACAACTTATTAATCATTCTTTTTTGAACTTCTTTTTTACAATTCCGTATAAATCAAAACAAAATTTGAAATTTGAGAAATAACCTAGGCGCAAGAGTACAATTTTACAATTACGCATTAATAAAAAATCCTGATCAAATTAATCCATTTCATTTTTATAATCAAGATTTGATAATAGCCTCTTCCATGTTATAAATCATATTGATCAACTTCATCAATGCCGCAGTTGCATTCTTGTCTAAATTTTCAGTAAATGGAAATTCACCCACATGCAATGTGGATGATGCATCCAATTGTTTTTGACGAAACTGTTTTAACTGGTCTTCATAATAGCTTTTCAAAATTTCATTTTCCTTCACTCCAGGTATTCTACAAATGATGCGATGAAAAGCTGTTTTAATTTTAAGATCGGAAGATAAATCTTCTTTCATCAGGTTTTGAGCCAGCACTCTCGAAGCTTCCAGCACCGTAGGGTCATTCATCATCATCAATGCCTGTAAAGGAGTATTGGTCTGAGATCGTTTTACTTCGCATTGATCACGATTACTGCCATCAAATAAAATCAAGCTAGGAGGTGGTACAGTTAATTTAATAAAAGTATACATCCCCCTACGATACAAATCTTCCCCCTTATCTTGCTTATAGGTTCTCAATCCTCCCCTACCAGAACTTGCCATTTCCCAAAGCCCTAGAGGCTGGTATGGTTTAACACTTGGTCCACCAATGGTGCTCACCAATAAGCCACTACCTGATAAAATGATATCCCTTACAAACTCAGCTTTCACTTTTTG
>JBIKOV010000326.1:0-3328 GCA_044357815.1 Ferruginibacter sp.
TTATTCTTACAGAATCCACTACATTTTTATTAGTAGTGTCCGAAGCACTCACACCACTTAAATAGTCACTTACTGCCTTGTCAGCAATTTGAAGTGGACCAGCTAGTTCACTGATATTGTACACTTCCCAGAACTGAAGGTTAGCACTTGCCTGAAGCAATTTCCTAACCCTTTCTTTGTCTGTAATACCCGCCAGTTCTACGTTGATAACACCTCTGTTCTCATCGAGATTGATGGTTGGACTAGCCAAACCGAATTTGTCAATACGCTTTAATAATATTTTATAGGTTTCTTGTATGGCACCTTTGGCAGTTAATCGAATCTGGTCAACTACTTTATCATCACTATCGGTGATTTTAACTTGCTTTCCTGCACCAGCAAATAAAGAAGTCAGCTTTGCTCCTGGATTTTGTTCTTTGTAAGCAGTAGTAAATAAAGTGATGTAATCGGTATTACTGCTTATTTTTTGCGCATTGGCAGTTTGAATGGCTTTTAGCAGTGCGGGGTCTTTGGGGTTGTTGCTCATGGACTTCAATAAACCTTCAAGACTTACGTCCATGGTTACACTCATTCCGCCTTGCAAATCCAGACCAAGTTTCAATTCATTTTCTTTACACTTTTGGTAAGTGGTTCCCACTATTGGGTAAATGCTTTTGTCTCTTGTACTATCCAATAGACGTTGCATCCTGCTTTTTACAAGCAGGTCTTTATCCTCGCCCTTTACATCGGGGAATTGTGATTTTACAATTCTTTCCGCCTGTACTTTTATCTTACCTTCGTAATTTTGTATCACCCATGTGTAGGATAATTCCCAAAGGGAGATAAAAACTAAAGCAATGGCGAAAAACCAAACTAAGCCTTTCAATTTCATAATCGGTTACTTTTAATAGCTAATTTGTTAATTTTTTAGAAGTCCGCAAAGATAGGGGAAAAACTCTTTGAAGTAGTTGGCTGGTTATTTTAGATTTTTCATCAATTTTACACTTAAATACTTAATATGGGATTAAATAAACCACTTAGTGTCTTTTTACTTGCCAGTACCTTGGTGGTAGTATCCTGCTCGGTTACTAAAAAAACGCCTTCTCCCGTTGCGCAAACTATTAAAGTGGCTCCTATTCCAGCAGTGAAAGAGATTATTCGAAAAGATGCATTTTTTGAAGATTTAATGGGTCAATATCCTCAGTACTTTGATCAGATTCTCAAAAACCGCAAAGATTGGAACGTGCAAATCATTTATACAGCTGTTGATAGAGCTAGCAGTGGCAATCCTATTCTTACCAATTATAGTTTTAACCTCAATTCTGCTAAGTATTTTTATCCAGCCTCTACTGTAAAGTTGCCAATTACAATTTTGGCATTGCAAAAGCTGAACGAATTAAAAATAAATGGATTAGATAGAAATACCACCATGATAACCGAACAGGCTTACAGCGGTCAAACGCCTGTATACAATGACCCTAGTACTCCTGACGGGAAGCCCACTGTTGCTCAATATATTAAAAAAAGCCTTATAGTGAGTGATAATGATGCTAGTAATCGGTTGTACGAATTTTTAGGACAAGATTACATCAATGAACAATTACAAAAGAAAGGGTATAGCAATGTTCAAATTTTACATCGCCTAGGTATTTTACTCTCCCACGATGAAAACCGGCATACCAACCCTGTTAAATTTTTATCGCCACAGGGGACAACGCTGTATAATCAAAACATGCAAACCGCTATTCGTAAATATCCGCTTCGAACGGATTCTATCGGCAATGCATTTTATCGCGAAGGCAAGCTAATCAGACAGACAATGGATTTTTCATCGAAAAATAGAATTGGCTTAGGCGATTTGCATACTATTTTAATAAATTTAGTTTTTCCAAACAGTGAGCCCCGTGCACAAGCTTTTAATCTTAGCCCCGAGGACAGGAATTTTTTATTGAAAAATATGAGTCAGTTGCCAACGGAAAGCATGTCTCCTCCTTATTCGGCAGATACTGCAGCCTATTGGCCTTCTTATTGCAAATTTTTATTATTGGGTTCACAGAAAGGGTCAATACCAAAAAATATTCGAATTTTTAATAAGGTAGGGGATGCCTATGGTCAATTGACTGATGTGGCCTATATAGTAGATTTTGAAAAAAAAATCGAGTTCTTTTTGTCTGCCACCATTTATTGCAATAAAGATGGGATACTCAATGATGACCATTATGATTACGAAACCATTGGGTTTCCTTTCATGAAGCAATTGGGGCAGGTAATCTATAATCTTGAACTGAAACGAAAAAGAAAGATCATTCCTGATTTGTCACCATTTATTTTTGAGTATGATAAATAAGTCTCTATGTTTATCATTCAGTTTTTATTCCCCTTTGATGTTTTTAATTTTAACTTCAAGTGTAATTTAATTATTAATCAATACTAAAAAGTTGGATTGATAAAATTGCATTACAGCCAAGGTATAGAAAATTTATTTTTATGTCTTATTAAGGGGGTCTGATCCATTAATTGTGCCAATGGTTTGAATCGGAATAAAACGAACAAACATGTCCTCACTATACCAGTTCTCTTTTTTTGTTTTTTTGATTACATCCTGGTGCTGGTGCATCTGGTAGGCAAATGCTTTCATCAACTCCTTATTTTCCCAAATACTAAAAGTTGCTTGCTTAATAAATGGCACTTCACCAATCCCAATGGAGGTGATTAAGCCACGAGCACCTGCCATTTGTTGGGCTACACCATTTACATTTTTCCAAAAAGAATTCAATTTGGAAAGTCGGATAGTAGCTCTAGTTAATACAGCAATAGGACCATCATAGTCCATTTTTTTTGACATATTGCCAAATGGATTTTTTCCATCCCAGCTACCATGTCCTTCGATAGGGTTCAAGAAAATTGTCCAAGTTTCACAATTGAAAAGCCGAAACCATCTTGCAATGAATGCACCATATAATTGGGTAATGACCTCTTCTTTTTTAATGGGTGAATCACCCATCGGCATTTTGTTAACGGCAAGTATTCCCCACTGTTGCCAATCGGGATGTTTGTCAAAGGTTCCATTTTTACCACAGCCCATCAGTTTAAAAAACGTAATATTTTTATTGAACCACATTGGAATGCGGTGGATTGCCATTGCAAGCAAAGCGAAATAGATAAATTTTTTGGGATAGCGTATGATGGTAAGGGTAACCTGCATGGTGCAACAATAACAAGAATTTTACTATAAATGTTGAATTAAATTAAAAATCAAATTTCCCTATCCCTTTTCACAGCAGTTTGTATCATGGCAATTTAAACTTTCACCAGCTGTTTATTCTAGTTATTCGGCTATCGGAAATCT
>JBIKOV010000099.1:0-11857 GCA_044357815.1 Ferruginibacter sp.
TTTACAAAAGCATCGTATTGGCCATCTCCCTGGGCATGCTCTTCAAAAAATTCACCGTTGATGCAAATATGTAAGGTAACGGAAGGTTTTAAATCCTTGGAGTGCGTTAGTACATAATTCTTTATCTGAACTTTTTGTTCTATGCTATTACTATCTAAAATATCAGATATAATGTAGGGCAAATCGGCTTGGGTAACCATTTCTTTTCGGTCACCTAACTCAATTACCCGCTGGGTAACTTTTTTCAAATCGGCATCTGACAATTGTATTCCCAACTGCTGCAAATTATTATCGATGTTGGCCTTTCCACTGGTTTTACCCAATGCATATTTACGCTGCCTACCAAATCGCTCTGGCATTAAATCATTGTAATACAGATTGTTCTTTTTATCACCATCGGCATGAATACCCGCTGTTTGGGTAAATACATTTTCGCCTACAACCGGATTATTAGCCGAAATACGGAATCCCGAAAAAGCTTCTACTAATTTACTGGCAGTGTATAAAGATTTTTCTACAACGGTCGTACTTACTTCCGGCATAAAATCATTTAATACAGCAATTGCACTAGCTAAGGGTGCATTTCCAGCGCGTTCGCCCATCCCATTTACTGTAAGATGCAAACCATGCGCACCTGCCTTTACCGCTTCCATCACATTAGCAACACTGAGGTCATAATCATTGTGAGCATGAAAATCGAAATGCAATGCTGGATAACGATTCACCAATTCCGATACATATTCAAATGTTTCGGAAGGAATTAAAACGCCCAATGTATCAGGTAACAAAACTCGTTGAATCGGTTGATGCTGCAAAAAATCGAGGTACTGCAATACATATTCTTTTGAATTGCGCATACCATTGCTCCAGTCTTCCAAATATACATTACACTGTAAACCCTTTTGAGTGGCTAATTGAATTACTTGGGCTATTTCATCAAAATGTTCTGCTGGCTTCTTTTTTAATTGGTGGGTAAGATGATTGAGCGATCCTTTGGTCAATAAATTCATTACAACAGCTCCCGCCTCCAACATCCATTCTACCGAAGTGGTACCATCTACAAAGGTTAATACTTCCACCTGATTGATAAATCCATTAGCACGAGCCCAATCTGTAATTTTTTTAACAGCAAGAAATTCTCCTTCTGATACCCTTGCAGATGCAATTTCAATTCTGTCTACTTTCACCTCAGTAAGTAATAACTGAGCAATGGTTAATTTTTCAGAAGCTGAAAATGACACACCACTGGTTTGCTCTCCATCACGAAGTGTAGTATCCATTATTTCGATATGCCGAGGAGTCTTTTTCAATTGCTTGCAGCGATGGCTGTGTTTATAAATTAATGGTCAATGGTGAATGGTAAATTGTGAATGGTGAATTGTGAATGGTGAATATTTATAATTATAGCGTTCAATATTTTTTTTAAACATAATTTGCAATAAGCATCAATAAATTTCTTTCTCACAAGAGTAATTTCGAATAAAGCAAAATAGTTTGCGAAGCTTGCCCATTCACCACTCACCATTCACCATTGCCCATTCACCATTCACCATTCACCATTGCCCACTCACCATTCACCATTCACCATTGCCCATTCACCATTGCCCATTCACCATTCACCACTACACTGCCTTTTCAGCAGCGAAAGCTCCAATTTCAGATTTCATTGCTTGTAAATAATCGATGTCATCGAAGCCATTGAGCAGGTTATTTTTTTTATACCCATTTATTTCGAATGATTCAGTAGCACCGGTTGCAAGGATAGAAATGGTTTGTCCTGGTAGACTTACTTCGATTTGGGTATTTGGATCTGCTTCAATAGCAGAAAAAATCTGTATTAAAAAATCAGGACTTACTTGTACCGGTAAGATGCCCATATTGATGGCGTTGTTTTTAAAGATATCAGCAAAAAAACTCGATACCACACAACGAAAACCATAATCATAAATAGCCCAAGCAGCATGTTCACGACTACTTCCACTTCCAAAATTGGTGCCCCCAACCAGTATTTTGCCGGAATAAATTGGATTGTTTAAAATAAAATCCTGTTTAGGACTATCATCACTATTATACCGCCAATCACGGAACAAATTATCTCCAAATGCTTCACGCTTGGTTGCTTTTAAAAATCGTGCAGGAATAATCTGGTCGGTATCCACATTTTCAATAGGTAAAGGAACTGCCGAACTTGTAAGGGTGGTAAATTTATCGTATGCCATAAAATTAAATGATAATTGATTAATTGAAAACTAAAAGCTAAAAACAAAAAGGCAAATCACATCAATTCCCTAGGATCAGTTACATAACCGGTAACAGCTGCTGCTGCCGCTACTAAAGGACTAGCCAGCATGGTCCTGCTTCCTGGTCCTTGACGACCTTCAAAGTTTCTGTTACTGGTACTAACCGCATATTTTCCTGCAGGTACCTTATCATCATTCATAGCAAGGCAAGCCGAGCAACCAGGTTGACGCAAAAGAAAACCCGCTTCCGTTAGGATATCTAAAATCCCTTCTTCCTTTATTTGTGCTTCTACAATATGTGAACCTGGAACTACCCAGGCTGTAACATGCTCCGCTTTTTTTCTACCCTTTACAATAGAGGCAAAGGCCCTGAAATCTTCGATACGACCATTGGTGCAACTTCCTATAAAAACAAAGTCTACCTTTTTGCCGATCATTTGTTCTTGCTCACCAAAGCCCATATAGGCAAGGGACTTTTCATAGGTGGCAGTACCTCCTTTTAAATCAGCTCCTTTTGGAATGGATTTAGAAATTCCCATTCCCATTCCAGGGTTGGTACCATAAGTAATCATTGGCTCTATGTCAGCGGCATCAAAATTATATTCAACATCAAATTCGGCATCTGCATCAGTGGAAAGCGTTTTCCAATAGGCCAATGCCTTATCCCATGCTGCTCCTTTAGGGGCTAACTCACGTCCATTGATATACGAAAAAGTAGTTTCATCCGGAGCAATCATACCGCCACGGGCACCCATTTCAATACTCATATTACAAACCGTCATACGACCCTCCATACTCATTTTTTCAAAAACATCCCCAGCATATTCTACAAAATAACCCGTTGCACCTGCAGTGGTTAATTTTGAAATAATATAAAGGGTAACATCCTTTGGCGTAACTGCCTTACCCAAACTACCTGTAACGTTGATACGCATCTTTAAAGGCTTGGGTTGCATGATGCATTGAGACGATAATACCATCTCCACCTCAGAGGTACCGATACCAAAAGCGATAGCGCCAAAAGCACCATGGGTAGAGGTATGTGAATCACCACAAACGATGGTCATTCCTGGAAGGGTAATCCCATTTTCGGGCCCTACTACGTGAACAATACCATTTTTTGGATTACCTAAACCCCAATGAGAAATACCATATTTAGCTGAATTTTGTTCCAATGCTTTTAGCTGATTGGCAGATAATGGATCGGCTACCGGTAAATGCTGGTTAATGGTGGGCGTATTGTGATCAGCAGTGGCAAAAGTGTGTTCAGGAAACATTACTTGTAAACCCCTACTTTCCAAACCTAAAAAGGCAACTGGACTAGTAACCTCATGAATAAAATGACGGTCAATAAAGAATACATCGGGGCCATCTTCAATTTTTCTCACTACATGTGCATCCCACACTTTATCAAACAGCGTACTTGGCTTATGGCTCATAGTTGTTTTTTTAGAATTATTTGCAAATATCCATTGTAATTGGGGAAATATTGCAAAAAAAATTACTTAAAAATCAATAACTGTTGAATTAAACCTTCCAAATGAAGGAGAATTATCAATTTTGATGCGGATGGTAAACAATAAACAACTGATTTACAATCATTATTTTGACAGATTCATCGATTGTTGACTAATTGTGACCCAAACCAAACTGATTGTTAGCTTAAGGGTAGGAATGGCTATTTATTCAGCCGTTGAACCAAATAAAGACCGGACAATACCAATACTACACCTATAAAAGTAAACCAGCTAATCGGCTCATTCAATAGTATCCTGGCAATAACAAACCCGAATATCGGGCAAAGAAATAACCAAAAGGATGCCTTAATTGGATTATGCCGAATCAGATATAACCAAAGTTGAACTGCTCCAATGGAGACAGGTATTGCCAACCAACCGACCGACTTCCAAAAATTGGCATCATATAAATTTTTATTCGGCTGATAAGTAAATACTAATAAAGGGACTAAAAATATGCCTCCCAAAATAGTTTGCCAACCATTGATGGTTAACAGATGTAAACCGTTCCATTGAACCCGGGAATAATAAATGGTCCCCAATGAATAGGCTATCATACTGGCTATTAAAATCCCTATGCCTGCTGGAGTGGCATAACTATGTTGAATTAATGGATATGCGGCCAGTGTTACCCCCACCATACACAACAATAGACTTAACAAATGCCGCTTGGTAATTCTATGTGAAATCAAACTGACTGCTATCAGCGATATAAATACAGGGTTAATTGCTACAGCCAAGCTACCCAAACCAGCAGAAACCTGTTGCATAGCGATAACATACAATCCCAGATAAATAGAAATATTAAGTAACCCATACAGCATAATTGATCGCCATTCACCTTTTGTTGGCAACCTATTTCCTAATACAACATGGGAAATGAATAACATAATCAGCCCCGCAATACAAAAACGCGAGGTGGCTATTACGAAAGGCTGTACCGATGTCAAACCTAGCTTCGTTGCAGTAGATGCGGAGGACCACAAAATTGAAAATAGCAGACCACCTATCAAAAATTTCCAATTTCCGAATGAAAGGGATTGATAAAACTTACCTACTCTTTTGAAAATTGACAAATTATATTATTTTATTTAATTAATTGATAATCAATATGTAATATATTTTATCTAAATTTTTGTACAAGTATTTAAAAGCAAAACAAGCGATTATTTTAGTTCTTCGAAAATCCCTGTAAGTTTATTTTTGCGTACATTATCCCAGTTAAAAAAACGTCCATTCATGGCTACATATACACCTAAAGGCAATGATTGTGCAAAAGCAAGTGCACTTCCAAGATTAAATAAACCATCCGAACTGCCAAATTTAATAGGAATCATGGCACCTGTAAGAATAATTGTTTTATTTAACATTGCCAATGCCAGTACCTTGGCCGTATCCTCCATTGTATCAGTACCATGGGTGATTACAATCTGGTTTTCATTGCAATGCTTACATTGATGAACAATCAATTCACGATCTTCATCAGACATTTGCAGACTGTCAATCATCATGAGCGTTCTTATTTCCACTGAAACCTTATTTCGCCCCATATCCAATAGGTCGTGCAAATGCGTATCCTTAAAATACAACTGACCATTGAGTTCATTGTATTCCTTATCAAAAGTACCACCTGTAATGAAAATACGTATTGACATAGATTAAAATTTAAATTAAACTATATAATCAATTGATATACAATGAATATAGAGACTACTAAATTTATAATTATTCAAACTAAAAGAAATAGTTAATAGAAAAAAATTTTTCAATCTACTATTGTTTCTTTTTGTCCTTTTTATTGCGCATAAAATCAAGTATTTCCTTATACCGAGGGTTGCCTGAATTGAGAAACTGGGTAATCATTGGCTTATGCTTTTTACCTTCCAACGTATAGTAAATTGGTTCCTCATTCAACCCACGCATGGCTGAAACCAATTTTTCGTTTCCGATGGCAATAGAAGGATAAGTTTTACCACCCACATAAATCAGCATCGGTGCCATTCCTTTGTGAACATAATACAATGGGGAAGCTTCCTTCCAAGATACCGGATTATTGGTGAAGGTTTGCAAGTAGGTATTATCCCCCGTAAATTTAGATTCCATCAAATAGGTATACATATCCAATCCAGCGGCATCGATCAAAATTGCCCCCTTGATTGGATTATCGAGGCCTAATTTGTCAAAATAATCATTTCGAACCGTAATGAGTGCTGCAAGATGACCACCTGCCGAATGCCCCGAAATATAAATTTTGTTTGGATCACCACCATATTGTTCAATATTTTCCTTCACCCACTTCACTGATTTGGCTACATCAGTTGCCATTTGATCATAATTTGCACCTGGGCTTTTTGGATAATCTAGTATTACGGTAACCACATTTTTTCTGGCCATCCGATTTCCTAAAAAGTTATATAATGATTTATGACCTGAATTCCAGGTCCCTCCATATACAAAGATGAATACCTCCTTTAACTTTCCATGCTTTCGCGGAGCAAAAACATTTAATTCTTGGGCAGCAATATTATGAGAGCTGTCTGCAGCTAAATAAGTGATATCCTTGGTTCGGGAAACACTTTTAAATGCGCAACTAGTTATCCCTAATAACCATAGGCTACTAAGTAATAAAGGGATGATTTTCTTAACCATTCTACAGATATATTGAAAGATGAGTAATCGGAACTGTTTGTATTAACAATCTTACGTTCACTAGAGTATAAAATTACGTACAATATGCTATTTTGTAATGATTTTTTGATGAATGGATTCATTGCTGGGTGAACACCGAAAAGCAAAAACGAAAACCACTTAACTTTGAATATAAATTAAAACCGTCTATGGCCTCCCTTTCAGTAAATATCAATAAAATTGCCACCCTGAGAAATAGCCGTGGGGGCAACAATCCGGATCTAGTAGCTACGGCTTTAGATATCGAACGTTTTGGAGCCAATGGAATCACTGTTCACCCTCGTCCAGACGAGCGACATATTCGCTATGCAGACGTCTACGACTTAAAAAAAGCAGTTCACACAGAACTTAATATTGAAGGCAATTGTACCGAAGATAAATTTGTACAACTGGTATTGAACAATCAACCAGCTCAGGTAACGCTGGTTCCTGATTCTTTGGGACAACTCACTTCCAATCACGGATGGGATACCATTGAACACAAGGACTACTTGATTGAAATGATTCGGATTTTTAAAAATGCAGGTATCCGAACTTCCATTTTTGTTGACCCTATATCAGAAATGATTGAAGGAGCTGCAGCAACCGGTACCGACCGAATTGAATTGTACACCGAATCCTATGCAAAACTGTATGCAGAAGGACAAAAACAAGCTGCCATCGACCCTTTTGTGAAGGCCGCTCATAAAGCCAATGAATGTTCACTGGGCATCAATGCGGGGCATGATCTAGATTTACAAAACCTTCTTTATTTTACCCAACACATTCCGGCATTACTAGAAGTATCCATCGGACACGCACTGATTTGCGATGCCATTTATCTAGGACTAGAAAATACAGTCCAATTGTATAAAAGGCAATGTGGTGTGCCACTTACGCCCAATGGTGTAAAGTAGGCGCCTGCTTTTACAAATCCAAAATTCCTAAATCGACTGACAAAATTACCCGATAATCAATCAATGGTTGATACAAAAGGTGAGCGTAGTTATCTTTTGACCAATAAAAAAATCCCTCCGAAATGAAACGGAGGGATTTATTAATATAAAAAATTGTAGCATTCGAAAAACTGCAAACTAAACTTCTAAACCTCTAAACCCTAAACCCCTAACCCTCTAAACCTCTAAACCACTAAACCAAGTAATAACAACCCTAGAATAGAAGAATCCGATTATCCCAAATAAGCCTTCAAAGCACCGATGTACCTGGCTTTTTGCAAGCGCTTAATTGCTCTTTCCTTTATCTGGCGTATACGCTCTTTCGTTAGATCGTATTTCTGACCAATTTGTTCAATGGTAACACCGTTTTCGCCATCCAAACCAAAATAAGCATTTACGATTTCAGCTTCGCGCGGACTAAGTGATTTTAACACCCTGCGAATTTCGTTTCTCAGAGAATCATGCATCACATCCTCATCGGTATCATCGCCACCTTGCAACAAATCTCCCATTGCCACATCTTCTGCTTCGTGCACTGGAGCATCCAAAGAAGTATGCCTAGTATTACTTTGAAAAATATTATTGATCTCCGTTTCGCTCATTTCCAATAATTCTGCCAATTCTTCGGTAGAAGGCTCCCGCTCATGCTCTTGCTCAAAAGCCATATAAGCCTTGTTGGCCTTGTTATAGGTACCAATTTTGTTTTGAGGTAAACGAACCAACCTACCCTGCTCAGCCAATGCCTGCAAGATGGATTGACGAATCCACCAAACTGCATAAGAAATAAATTTGAATCCTTTGGTTTCATCAAAACGTTGGGCAGCTTTAATCAGTCCAAGGTTACCCTCATTAATTAAATCACTTAAAGAAAGACCCTGATGCTGATATTGTTTGGCAACAGAAACCACAAAACGAAGATTCGCCTGAACCAATTTATCCAGCGCACGTTGGTCGCCCATTTTAATTTTTTGTGCCAAAATGGTTTCCTCTTCTGGAGTTATCATGGAAATTTTAGAAATTTCCTGCAGGTATTTTTCCACCGCTTGGGAATCACGGTTGGTAATTTGCGTTGCTATCTTAAGTTGCCTCATTGTAAAAAATTAAATTCAGAATATCGTAATTTTAAAACGGTTCCAATTAGTAAAATATTGTATCAACCAATTATAATACAAATAATACTAAAACATGTTGCAAAGTTACAAATCTAATCTTACATTTTACAGAGTTGTTGTAAAAAGGCGAAAATTGCCGAATCAACCATTTTTATATACTAAATTTATAATATATAATAATTGAAAATTGTTTAAATCCAACAAACAATACCTCAGGTTCAATTAACGAATCAAACATCAACTAAACCACTTCCATTTTCATAGTATATTTGCAACATGACAACTGATTTACGGTCTGATACTTTTACCAAACCTTCCCCAGCAATGCTGGAAGCAATGTTTTCAGCCCGTGTGGGTGATGATGTTTTTGGTGAAGATCCATCGGTTAACCAACTTGAGTTGATGGCAGCACGTATGTTCCAAATGGAAGCAGCTGTATTTTGCCCCAGTGGCACCATGACGAACCAAATTGCCATTAAATGCCACACCCAACCCGGTGAAGAAATTATTTGCGATAAATTAAGTCATGTCTATATTTATGAAGGCGGAGGAATTGCATTCAACAGTAGCTGTCAGGTAAAAACAATTGAGGGTAATAGGGGTAGAATTACAGCCAATGATATTTTGGAAGGGATTAATCCCAATGATATTCATAAAGCAAGGACTGGTCTTGTTAGTTTAGAAAATACAGCCAATCGAGGCGGCGGTAGCTGTTACGATTTTAATGAAATAGTAAAAATCCGGGAATGCTGTTTACAAAATAACCTCCCCCTACATTTGGATGGAGCCCGGTTATGGAATGCAATAGTTGCTAAAGGCGAAACAACTAAGCAATATGGTGAAGTTTTTGACAGCATTTCCATTTGTTTAAGTAAAGGATTGGGAACACCAGTAGGCAGCTTGCTACTGGGAAAAAAGAATTTCATCCAAAAAGCCAGAAGGATTCGAAAGGTTTTTGGAGGGGGGATGCGACAAGCTGGTTATTTGGCGGCCGCTGGTATCTATGCTTTAGAAAATAACATTAGTCGATTGGAGCAAGATCACCAGCACGCAAAACAAATTGCAGCCGCATTGTCCCAAAAGGATTTTGTAGCAGAGGTGATGCCAGTAGAAACCAATATTCTCATTTTTGAATTAACAGGACGTTTTACTGCCAAAAGCTTTGAAATAGAATTAGCTAAACTTGGTATCCTTACTATAGCAATTTCTGCTACTCAACTTAGAATGGTAACCCATTTGGATGTCACTTCGGAAATGGTAAATCAACTGATTTCGATCATTGAATCGCTTTAATTGAAATCATCCATTTATTACCAGTAAAAAACAAATTAACTTCGTTTCAATACAATATAAATAAAATTATGTTTCCAAAAATTAACCCTTCTACTACCCTTGCCTGGAATAATTTACAAGCACATTTTGAAGAGATGAAAACCGTGCACATGAAGTCGCTGTTTGCTACTGATGAAAACAGATTTCAGTCCTATTGTATACAAACTGACCAATTCGTTTTTGATTTTTCAAAAAACATTATAACTGATAAAACGATGCAGCTTTTAGGTACGCTTGCAACTGAATGCCAGTTACCCGAGGCAATCAAGGCAATGTTTGCAGGAGAAAAAATCAATGATTCCGAAAAAAGGGCCGTTTTACATACTGCATTAAGGAATTTTTCAAATAACCCCGTTTTATTTGAAGGCAAGGATGTAATGCCAGATGTGAAAGTCGTTTTGCAACAAATGGAAAGCTTTTGCCAAAAAATTCACTCTGGAGAATGGAAAGGATATAGCGGAAAAAAAATAAAATACATTGTCAATATCGGCATTGGTGGTAGTGACCTTGGGCCAGTAATGGTTACCGAAGCGCTGAAGCCTTATTGGGTGGAAGGGATACAAACTTATTTTGTAAGTAACGTGGATGGTACCCATATTGCCGAAACCCTTAAGCGGGTAAATGCGGAGGAGACGCTTTTCTTAATTGCCTCCAAAACTTTTACCACACTTGAAACGATGACCAATGCGCATACTGCAAGGGATTGGTTCTTAACACAAGCCAAGGAAGCATCTCATATACCCCTGCATTTTGTTGCCCTTAGTACCAATGAGGCGGCTGTAGTTAAGTTTGGCATCGCAGCTGAAAATATGTTTGTTTTTTGGGATTGGGTGGGTGGAAGATATAGTTTGTGGAGTGCTATTGGATTATCAATCGCCTTAACAATTGGTTACACTAATTTTGAACAACTTTTGAAAGGGGCGCACGAAGCGGATGTTCATTTTTCAAATAATTCCTACGATCAAAACATACCAGTAATAATGGCTTTGCTAGGGATTTGGTATACCAATTTTTTTGGCACTAGTTCTGAAGCCATTTTGCCATATGATCAATACCTGCATCGGTTTGCGGCCTATTTTCAACAAGGAAATATGGAAAGCAACGGCAAATATGTAGATCGCAATGAAAACGAAGTGAGTTATGCAACAGGACCTGTTATCTGGGGAGAGCCGGGCACCAATGGGCAACATGCTTTTTACCAATTGCTTCATCAAGGTACTCAGATAATACCTTGCGATTTTATAGCACCGGCTATTTCACACAATCCATTGGGCGAACATCACCCTATACTAATGAGTAATTTTTTCGCACAAACTGAAGCTTTAATGAATGGTACAGACAATGAGAACCCTTTTAGAATTTTTAAAGGAAACCGCCCTAGCAATTCTTTTCTGATATCTCAAATCACGCCATTTACATTGGGTAAACTTATTGCCTTTTATGAACACAAAATTTTTGTGCAGGGCGTAATTTGGAATATCTATAGCTTTGACCAATGGGGTGTTGAATTGGGAAAGGTATTAGCAAACAAAATATTACCAGAGCTGAACACAGACGCACCTATACAATCACATGACTCATCTACCAATGGTCTGGTGAATGCCTATAAAAATATGAGGAAATAATTCCAAAAAACTACTTTTAAATTAGAAGGCAACCCTTGTTACTAAAAAATATATCGGAAGAATTAAAATGCATTTTCATCACCTTTGACAATTTTATAGATCGTCAAAAATAAAATGCGAATATCCAACCAGATGGTCCAATTTTCGAGATACCATAAATCACTGGTAACCCTGGATTTTAGTTGTTGATTGTCAGTGATCTGACCCCTAAAACCATTTATTTGCGCCCAACCAGTGATACCGGGTTTTAAAAATTGCCGTATCATAAAATTGTCAACAATTTTTGAATAATCAGAAGTGTGTTTTACCATATGAGGCCTTGGGCCGACCAAACTCATTTCACCCTTGAGTACATTTATAAATTGAGGGAATTCATCCAAACTTGTTCTTCTTATAAATTTACCTACC
>JBIKOV010000327.1:0-3301 GCA_044357815.1 Ferruginibacter sp.
ACTACCGCCTGTGGGGATAATTTGCTAGCAGCAAGCACCATATTCGCAATATCACTTGCTTCCATGATACGCTGGCTGCTATTATCAAAATCGCCCCAGGAATCGGTCATTACTGCGCCTGGATATACTCCCATCACTTTTATTAGGGAGGATTTAAGTTCTTCCCGTAGATTTTTGGTAAAACCCATCAACGCATATTTTGAAATACTGTAGCTGCCGCCATTGGGATATGCAGCTAGCGCTGCAATGGAACACATGTTTACAATCAATCCCTGTTTGGCTTGCACCATGGTTGGCAGCAATGCCCTGGTAAGGTGGTAAGCGCTGTATAAATTAATCGCCATCATTTTTTCTAAAACTTCTTCGTCTTCTTGGGAGATCGTTCCAGGTGTAAAATTGCCTGCATTATTTACCAATACATCCATTTTTCCAGTAGGGGTATCAGCAAGTCCGGCCAACATCCAAGCTCCAAAAGCCTGTGTTTGCTCCTTCACCGACAGGTCGATGGCCTTGGCTTTGATATTGCATGCGGGATATTTTGTCTGTAGCTCCGCCACTGTGTTATAGAGCGTCACTTCGTTTCGGGCACAAAGGAAGAGGGTGGCGCCTTCCGCCGCAAAGCCAGCAGCAATTGCTTTACCAATTCCTTTTGAAGCCCCTGTGATAATTACATTCATATTCAAAAATTAAGTTAACTTTTACAAATGTACAATGCAATCCCAAAAATATGATCTCAAGTGTTTGGGGATTAATAAAATACCAACCCCTAATTTTGCGTTTGATTAATGAAGGCAATTTACTCGAATAGACTTATGAAATACAAACATCTTTTTTTTGATTTAGACCATACACTATGGGACTTTGATGCCAACGCAAAAATAGCACTTACAGAAATGTATTCTTTTTTTAATTTGAAATTATTGCAGGTAGAGCCTTTTGAATCATTTTATCGGCATTATTTACATCACAATCAAATTTTATGGGACCGCTATCACAAGGGTTTCATAAACTCAGAAGAGTTGAAATGGCGACGGATGTGGCGCACTTTGCTTGAGTTTAAAATTGGCGATGAAAAGCTAGCAAGGGAAATCAGCGAAAAATTTTTAGAAACATTGCCCGTGCAAAAGGGTGTATTTCCGCATACATTTGAGATACTTGATTATTTGACCGAAAAAAAATACCAGCTCCACCTAATCACCAACGGATTTGAAAAGGTGCAGTGGAGTAAATTGAATAACAGTGGCTTAAATCGGTATTTCCAGCACGTGATCACATCAGAGGCGAGCAATAGCTTGAAACCAAGAAAGGAGATTTTTAATTTTGCACTTCAAAAGGCGGGCGCTTTAGTTGACGAAAGCATTATGCTGGGAGATAATTTAGATGCTGATATTCAGGGAGCCATCAATTTTGGAATGGATTCTATTTTTGTGAATCACTTGCAGGTAGCTACTGAATTACAACCTACTTTTACGATTACCCATCTAAAACAGCTGGAAAATATATTTTAAATAACCTTTACCTGTTGATTGCACTCATGGTGAATCAACTCTGGCAATGGGTCAATACCGCAAACTAGGTGGAACTAATGTAAGCTTGTATTTGCAGTAAATATCGTCGGAATTAGCCCTCAGGCTGCATAGTAGCAATGATGGTAACCCCGCCTTGTACCGATTGGTTTAGCGCCACATTTATTTTTGTACCTATAGGCAATAGAAGATCTACCCGGCTACCAAATTTGATGAATCCCATTTCGGCTGTCTGGTTCACCTGCTGTCCAACCTGCAAATAATTTACAATACGTTTTGCAAGTGCTCCGGCAATCTGCTTTACCAAAATATCTACATTTCCTTTTCTGATGACTACAGAATGTCGTTCATTTTCAGTGGATGATTTTGGGTGCCAGGCTACCAGGTATTTACCTTTATGGTATTGGTTATAGACCACTTCTCCACTGATGGGATTTCTATTAACGTGCACATTGGCGGGACTCATAAAAATAGATACCTGTAAACGTTTATTTTGAAAATATTCGGGATCTATCACCTCTTCAATTACGACCACCTTTCCATCGGCGGGTGCTACGATGGCATTTTCATTCAGTGTGAGCACACGATTGGGTATCCGGAAAAATGAAATCAAAAAAAGCAATAGGCCAAGCGTTAAAAAAAAAGCTGTGCCGGCAAGTATCGGCAGCGAAGCGCTAAAAAAATAAAAAAAAATGAAATTCAAAATAAAAAAAACGATCGTGCCAATGGCGATGCTTTTGTAACCTTCTCTGTGAATTGTCATGCTTCATTAAATTGAATGGCAAATATAAGCCTCCTGCCTTAGGCTACAAGCCTATTGGTTATAAAAATAATTTTAAATACAACCATACAAATGGAGTGGCGATTAATAAGGAATCGAATCGATCTAAAAAACCACCATGCCCGGGCATAATGGAACCGCTATCTTTGATATCAGCCATCCGTTTTAATTTACTTTCCAGCAAATCGCCCAAAGTGCCAAAAATTGCGCAGAGCGATGCAATGATGAAATAGTTTTGGTGTTGGATGGGGTGAAAAAAATGTTCAGCTACTACCGGGAATCCAAATCCAATCAGTAGCATACAGAGTAGGGCGCCTCCAATTGTTCCTTCCCAGGTTTTCTTGGGGGAGATGGGCGAGAAAGGCGTTTTTCCAATCAATGACCCTACCAGGTAAGCCATGGTATCGTTGATCCAAATGCTGAAAATAATTAGCAATGGTAGGATGATGCCAGTAAAGGCGGATCCATCAAAACCACTCCAATTCATTCTGATGTATATCAACAAGCATATTGGCAAGCTGATATAGGGCAATCCGAAAAAAAGGTAGGGAAGATAGTTTTCGTTATATATTTTTTTCAATAATTTAATAAACTCAAACCAACAACCAAAATGAATCAATGTGAATAATGCCAAAAAACTCCATTCATTCCAGAGCAATCCACCTAGCATAACTACTACAAAGATTAAAGCGGTTAATGAACGGGTTTTTAGGGTATCCAAATTGATTGCCATCAGTTGTTTTTGTTAGTGAGCGTAAAAGCGGTTAATTAATAAACGAAGCATCATCCAAAATAATGGAACAGTTTAATTAAATGGGTTATCATTAGGCGCTACTCCAGGAATAAGCACTTCTTCTCCCGGCTGGTCAATTTCATTTTCACTTACTTTGTTGAAGAAAGTGAATAGGCCATAAAGTGCTACAATACTGGCTAGTCCCAGCCATAAAGGAACTTGTCCGTCCATTTTGGAAGGGTCGGGGTGTTCGCCGGGCTT
>JBIKOV010000328.1:0-3285 GCA_044357815.1 Ferruginibacter sp.
TTCAAATGCTTTTCCATCACCTTCCGTACCAACTTTATTTAATGCTATACCCCTCACCAAACTAATATAAAAACAGATTAAGGTCAAAATACTTAAAACGAAAAACCCTATCCAAATATGAAACCGCTTCATTAATAACCAGTTTATAATATTTTAATTAAAAAGATTGCATTTCAAAATCCAACACTTAAGCGAACTTCATGTCCAGCAAATAAATTTTCCATATCACAAGCAATTTAAAAAAAGCAGGTAAGTCAACTATTTAAAAATTATCCAACCGGTAAAACCCAAATTCCTTTTCAACATTTATTTATCAAATAAATTGAAAATAAAATGTTTAAGTTCTACGCTAAGGCAATGCCCTCCTATTAACGGATCTTGGATGTTTTGAAGGAATACCATTATGGTAAACCTCCCCCTTGGGCAAAACCATGGGCTTATTATTATGGTTCCAACTTGGGAATTGAGAAGTAATGTTTTGATCAGGGAAATCCCGATAAAGTATTCCTGGTTCACCTCTTTTCAAAGTCTCGAGGGATCCATCTGGTCTTGCTATACATGTAGGCCAGGAAGAATATTCACCAGATGAATTACTTGCTATAACCCAAACTCTGTTGTCAGATGCCCGCACCCTAATTTCGGCTGGAATTACCTCATCTAAAATAGTTTTCCCTTTATGATGGGCATTGTAAAATGAATGAATCACTATATCAACATTTTGATGCCTGTAGATGTTATACATTTCCGGGAAACAGGAGTCAAAACAAATCAAAAAACCTAATTTAAACCCTTTTATTTTCAAAATAACTGTATGATTGCCTGCTGTGAAGTAACTTAAATCACTTAAGGTTAACATAGACTTATCGTAACGATCAACGATCTTTCCCTCATTTGAAATAATATATAAGGAATTTAATGGCTTTTCATTTTCGCATATAAAATGAGAAGATCCCAGTACTACCCAAATATTATTTTCTTTGGCAGCTGCAAGTATGGCTGCTGTTTCTGCTCTAAGTAGATTCCAATTGTAGTTCTCAAATGACTTAAAATCGACGGGAGGATACCCACTGAGTGCTTGCTCAGGAAATTGAATTAAATCTGCGCCATTTAGCGCAGCTTCCTTAATAATACTTTGAATATTTTTCGAATTCTCCGATATACTTCCAGACACTGAAAACTGGCAAGTGGCAATCCTAAATTTTTCTTGCGAATTTCCCTCAAGCCTAAATAATAGAATTGACAAAAGGATTAAAATTCCAGCTTTTATTCTATTGTTCATAGCTAAGTATTTTAATAATAAAATAATTTTGATATACACTATATTAATGTAGTATCAGTCCGTAACACCTGTTGTTGCAGGATTAATAATCAATTAGCTTTCACTATAAAAATGCCATTTAATAATTAAATTTTGCCATTTAAAATTTATCCAATTCATTATCAGGTTTCAAATAGCCCTAGTACAAACATAAATTAACCCTTCTAATATCAGCATTACCTCTCAATGGAAATCTAAAACAAATATTTGGACTTTGCTATTGGCAAAATATTAGATCCACGCAACCTATATATTTTAGTTCGGCCAACACTAATCAAGAGTAACCGGACAACATTAACTGCCTAACCATTACCCAAGTAATCAATTTATAATTAACTACTTGGGTAATTAGGCACTCACTTTGAGAGGATAACTATTTAGCCTTTAACTATTTTAGAAAACCTTTTAATAATTACAAATCAAATCCCAATATATTAAGTAAATAATTTAAGAATCTACTTATTTAATAAAAAATACTAATACCCTTGATTCTGTTGCAAACCACCTACTTGGACTTCCCTTAAAGGAATAGGAAATATCAACCTGTTTTGAGTCACATTATAACTGTTGGCAGGCAAATATGCTTCGGATGCATGAATGATTTTAATTTGTGCTCCATGTAAATTCATTATATCAATTGCCTTACCTGTTCGGACTAAATCAAGCCACCTCTTGTTTTCAAAAGCAAATTCAACACGTCTTTCATTAGCGATAATATCTCTTAACCGTGTTTGATTAGTTTCGTTGGAAGGAAGTAATCTTGCCCGTAGCCGAACTAAATTTAGATAAGGTATTGCCTGTGTTGATTTATTCTGTTCGTTTAGAACCTCAGCTAAAGTTAATAACACATCCGAATATCTGTAAATTGGAAAATTATTATCGGTATTAAACACTGCACTATGGGGATGTAAATACTTTCTAATAAAGGGGTCTGCTCGCTTGTTTGCGGGTTTAACATATCCTTGCGGGTCCTTAACCGATTCAATTACCATATTCCCTACGGGACCAGTCCCTTCGGCAATGCCAATCGAATAGTTGAACCTAGCATCATTTGGTTCGTAAGTTGACATTAAATCTTCAGTGGGAGTGTTAAACATGCCACTAGTGGTCAAATTTGCAGGAAATCCCACTATCGGGCTTAGGTTGGTTGAAAGCGGAAGAAAGCTATAGACAAAATCACTCTGTTGCCCAGTGGTTCCCTGGCGAAATTGTATTTCAAAAATGGATTCTTTACTATTTTTATTGGAGGGATTAAATGCAGTACTATAATCAGTCAATAGACTATGAACCCCGAAATTAATAATTCCCAGCAGTTCCGCTTCTGACAAGGTATATTTTTTCTGAGTTAAGTAAACATCTGCTAATAACATTTTCGCTGATGATTTGGTAGCTCTACCATTCTGATTTGCGGTCGTAGCTGGTAATTTATCAATTGCATCTTTCAAGTCAGATTCAATAGCATTGTATACTACTGAAACAGATGATCTTGGTAAATAAGCATTAGTAACATCATCGACTTCTTTTAGGTAAAGCGGTACACCCCCAAAATATCTAACCAAATCAAAATACAATAATGCTCTAATAAACTTAGCTTCTCCAATAATTGAATTCTCAAAGGCTTGATCTAAATCTACAGTTTCCAACCTGGAGAGTATAATATTCGCTCTTGCTATACCAGAATAGGATGCATTATACATGGACTGAGTCACCGGAGTGTTCTGATCATCGACAAAAAGATCAATTGCCTCTAGGGTAAAACTTCCTCGATTACCAGGGTTATACTTGTAATGTGTATTGTCAGACCTAAATTCTCCCATTGCCCATGAATTTAACGAACCCTTTGCACCTCTTAAGGATTGATACGCTCCAACTAGAGCTTGATTAAAGTGAGCTTGTGTTTTGTAGAAATTACCAGAGGTAACTAAGCTTTCGGGTGCAAGATTTATAAAATCTTTTTTACAAGAAGT
>JBIKOV010000100.1:0-11779 GCA_044357815.1 Ferruginibacter sp.
AAAGCGGAAAACATTCAAAAATCAGGTATCGTTCGCAAAAAGCAACGTTTCTATTGTAAACTTTGTAATTATCATTTTACCATACATCATGAAATCGAAAAAACAAGAAGAAAACAAAAGGCCAATTCAGGAGGGCAAACCTCTTTATTGGATATTGCGAAAGCAGTGGGCGTATCTGTTTCAACGGTATCGCGCGCACTGAATAACCATGCTGATATCAGCGAAAAAACAAAAATCGCCGTAAAGAACATTGCTAAAGAATTGTCATATGAACCCAATGCGCTTGCCCAAAGTCTAGTTACAAGGTCAACGCATACATTGGGTGTAATCATTCCAAATTTGCAGACTACCTTTTTTGCAACGATGTTAAGCGGTATTCAGCATGTGGCATCCCAAGCAGGATACCGAGTAGTAATTTGCCAATCAGATGATCTTCACCAAACCGAAGTTGCCAATTTTCATGCATTGATGAACAATATGATTGATGGATTATTACTCTGTCATTCGATGGAGACTTCCAAATTTGATCATTTAAAGATTCAGCTGAAGAGAGGTATTCCAATTGTTCAATTTTACAGGGTAACCATGGAAGTAGATACACCCAGGGTTTTCAGCGAGGACGAAAATGGCGCTTTCCAAGTTACGGAACATCTGCTTGAAATGGGCTGCAAGCGAATTGCAATATTGTTGGGACCACCACATTTATTGATTTCAAAAAAAAGATTACAGGGCTACAAAAAAGCCTTGAATAAATTCAAAATCCCCTTTGATCCAAAACTGTTAGCTTATATTAATTTCAGTATTAAGTCCGTGCAGTCTTCCATAGACAATTTGTTGCAATTAACCCCTGCTATTGATGCCATATTTTCTATTTCTGACTACGGTGCAGTACAAACGATTCAGTATTTAAAAAAACTCAATATCAAAGTTCCGCAAACAATTAGTGTGGCAGGAATGGGCAATGAATATACAAGTGAAATCATCGAACCGCAGTTAACCACTTTTGATGTGCGTATGGCATTGTTTGGTGAAACAGCTGCAAAACTTTTATTGGACAGGATCATTGATCAAAATATCAGCTCAAAAAATGTAACAGTAAAAGGAAACCTGATTATAAGGGATTCTACAAAAAGAATAGCAGTTGTTTAATTTAAGAAAATTTCAAAGAATCGTTTTAATTGAAATTGAAAGGAAATGATGAATTTATCTGCTAAATTACTCAATAATCAAGTAGCACCACAAGTGACTAGTATCCCATTAAAGTAAAAACCAAGATTCCGTTATCAGGAATCTTAATACTATAAATTCCATAAAATCGGTAAAAGCACTTTAATTTATACGTCCTTTATCCGCTTAAAATGATAGCGGCATAGGCAGTGGTCTGGTGCACGATTTGGTCAATTGCCAATGGTGAGTGGTGAAGGGTGAATGGTGAATGGTGAATGGTGAATGGTGAAGGGTGAAGGGTGAATGGTGAATGGTGAATGGTGAATGGTGAATGGTGAAAGTTCGATCATTTTGCTCTTTCTGAAGCACAATGCAAACCTGACCAGCACAATATCCGTTTTCAATTATCAGTTATCAATTATCAGTTATCAATTATCAGTTATCAATTATCAGTTATCCGTTCAAAACACGGCTTCGCTCTTCTCAGTCCCATCCATTTGGAATGGTTGATTGTTTTTTATAGTTGGGCTCATTTAATTTCAGCAAATACCTTCGCAAGTCTGCTAAAAATATTCAATCTATTTTACCAAAAATTCTGCATCGTCCGTAATACTTATCGCCTCTTGAGTCAATAAATCGCCTGTAAAAGGCTCAATCGGAATGCAGCTGCTGGTATGAAGGTCTTTGTAGGGTTTATTACTGGCCAAATTGTACGCCGTAATAATTGACCAGCGAGGATTGTCAGATAGGTTGGCCGCCGAAGCGTGCAGGGTGTTGCAATGAAAAAAAGCCGTATCTCCTGCTGCCATCTCCAAATAGTCCAGGGGCATGATTTTAAGGGCTTCATTAACTTTTTCCTTTTCTGCCCCTACTTGGTCGCCCGAAAATCCATGCTCAACTCTACCCATTTTGTGCGATCCACGAATCATCTGCAAGCAACCATTTTCCTTAGTGGCAGGGGTAAGGGCGGTCAGCACACTAAGCATATCAGGAAATAGAAAGCCGTTGTTTTTGTACCAATACCCATAATCCTGATGCCACTCCCAAGCACCGCCCGTTTTAGGCTCTTTCTGCATCAGCTTTGAATGGTAATGCGCTGCTTTCCCATCCAAAATTTGTGATACACCATGTATGATGCGCTCCGAACGAGCAAACTTACTGTACAGACTATCATCCAATGAATACCAGAGGGCCAATTTTGTTTTAAGACCCGAAGCATCTGTGCGGTCAAAACTTTTTTTACTCATTAAGTCGTCATCAATAGCAATTTTGTACAACAAATCCACCTCCTCTTGGGTGAAGAAATTACGAACTACTACGTACCCATCACGGTGGTAGGTTTCTAGGTGTTCTTTTGTAAACTTCATGGTATGTATAGTTTTAAGATTTTAAAGAATAAATATTGGGTACAGAATCAGACTGCTTTTTTTTCTACTATTCTAAATGGGTTGATTCTGTTTTAATAAAAATCCAATCATTCCTAGATGTATTGCAGCACCTTGATGATTCATGTCTTTTTCCAACACTTTATTAAATGAATGCTTAGCTTCTGAAATTTGCTCCATACCAAGCAATCCTAAACCGATTAAATAATTACAATGAATGGTATTTTTTACATTTAGATCCTGTTCAAAAACGAGTAAATCAGGCAATGAAACTGCGAAATAGTCAATTTCAATATTATCATTGATATGATTTGATCCAAATTCAATTAGCTTTTCAAAAAGCTGCTGAGCTCTTTCGTGATTTCCTAATTTTTTCCAAGCTAAGCCTTGATAAAAAATCTTGTCCGGCTGCTGATCGTTATAAAATATGGCTTGACTTGCTTCACTAATACCCACTGTAGCAGTAGTATATTTGTCAAATGCTTTTTGAGCCTGACCTAGTCCTTGATATGCACAACCTTTTAAATAAAATATGTCATTATCTTGTGTACCAAATAATTTACCTTCTCCTAGATTCCATGGATAGGTATCTGTAGAATATAATAAATCCAATGCATTTTGATATTTACCTTCTAAAAGAGCGGCTTTAGCAAGTTCAATATGACAAAGCAAAAATTGTAAAATCACTTTCCCTTCACCTCCTTCCCACGGATGAAACAGTCTTGTAGAAATTAGTTGTTGGGCATACTCATATTGACCTAAATCATTATAAAGCGTAATTCTTTCTAAATACAAATCATCCCTTTGTTCAACCAGTTCAAGATGTTTTTCCAATAATATTAATCGCTGACTATGAGTAGATTGAAGAATTTTATACAATTGATCAAGCTCCATCAACACCCTTGCATCAGTTGTATTTAATTCAAAAGCTCTTTCTAAAAAAGTCAAACTTTTGCTGGAATTTTTTATTTTATTAAAATATGCAAGTGAAAGATTTCGATTAACAGTTGCGTAGTTACTATTAATAGCTATTGATTGCTCCCAACATTTTATAGCATCTGTATATTCCCTTTTAGAATACCAATAATTTCCTAAATAATAATGAGCTTTTGAATCAGTTGGATTATTTGCAATTGCAAATTCTAAAACAAAAACATCTTCCATTTTATTTGGAAAACAATAATCCGGAATAGCATCAGCCGCTACTTTTAAAAAATGATTGACTCGGTCTAGATTATTTAATTTATTATATATCCATGCTTTGTAATAGTAGAGCAATGGATTGTTTTGTTCACTTTCAGAATCAAATAAATTTATTAAATCGGATGCTTCTTCATACATACCGGCATGTATATAGTCA
Source organism: Ferruginibacter sp. (assembly GCA_044357815.1). GTDB lineage: Bacteria > Bacteroidota > Bacteroidia > Chitinophagales > Chitinophagaceae > Ferruginibacter. The sequence goes on from JBIKOV010000100.1 coordinate 3,913, forward strand.
ATAGCATACTCCTGATAAGTATTAAAGTTGTTTCGAATAATAAACTTTAATGAAACAATATTTTCATTCAACTGAGCATCATCACCAATTTGTTTTGCAAGTAAACATTTCTCAAAAAAACATCCATAATTGAATTGGTCTATCAAAACTGATTCATTGATCAAATCAATTGCACTATTAAGTTTCCCTAATTTCCTAAGTAATGCAACTTTTAAATGTCTAGATGTATGACTGTGATAATTCCGGATAATGGATTTTTCAACTAAATAAAGTGCTCCATTATAATCATTCCTTTTACATGCAATCCTTGCTAATTGCAGAAATGAACTATGTTGCAACGAATCATTCCAGCTGGCTTTATATAAGAGGTCATATGCTTCCCCTGTATCATTTTGCAAAGCAAGACAAACCCCTAAATTATAATAAGCCTCGCCATCATAAGGATTAGGATTACGCTCTGTACTTCTTTTAATCGCTCTTCGAAAATAGGGTTTAGCTAATTCGTACTTTCCTTTTCTTAAGAACAACAGCCCCATTGCATTGTTATTTCGGAAATCTTCTGGATCTCTTTTTAAAGCTTCCTGATAATAATCTTCAGCGGAAAAAGTGGCATGCCTATATTGTTCGAGATGTAACCCGTTTAAATATAACAATTCAGTAGTTTCTATTTTCTCAGGCTCTAAAGCTGCTTTTGCGGGTGATGGTATTACAATATCTGTTTTAACATCTTGCTGGTATTTAACAAGTGGGTTACCAATGTTGTCTTGTATCAAAACCAATATATCTTCAGGCAAATATTCACAATTTGGTTGAAATTTTACTTCATATATTTCGCTTGGAGATAAATCAGTTTCTAATTGGTTGATTAATACTTCATTAAGAAAAAAGAGCAGTTTGGCATTTTTATAATTTGCTGTAGCATACACTTTTAAGCAAATTTCTCCATCTATAAATTCAAGATTTAGGGCAGCTTCTTTTGTAGCATTTTTTACAATCCCAATTCCTGCATATGGGAAAAAATATTCTTCAAAACTTTTCAACTCGTTTGGTTGAATCCAACTGAAGTCAGGTTGATTGTCAGTATATGCCCCACACATTATTTCAATATACGGACCATCATCATCTGTAAGATTTCTATCCCATGCTTGACCAAAATCTCCGTTGCCCCAAGTCCATTGTTTTTTGCCGGTTGAAATATGATTGTCAGCCACATGAAGCATGCCAGCTTGAGTATCGTGCTCATAACAACCTATAAAATCGTACTTTGACTGTACTGCCATATACGAAGTAGGTACAGGAATATTTTTGTACTTAGAAATATCTGTACCAGGTGCATAATTAACTTTATAATATGTGCCAGTTGCAATAGGGAAATCTATTACATCTCTTTTCCCATGGTCAAATACAGCATGAACATCAGGAGGAAATACAGATTGAGCGTGATCATTAACTTTAACAGCAGGATTTGCCCACCATAAAAATGTTTGAGGTAAAGAAGTGCGATTATGAAACCTCACTTTTATTTCAAGATATGCCTTGTCAGGGTATAAAGTAAAGCCTGCCATTCCTTTAGTACGAAACATTTTTTCAACTTCGTTTACCCAAATAGTTTTACTGCCATCTGAATTCTCCTCAATTGTATAATCAATTGGTTGAAAAGTAGAAGGGCGATGATGTTGGGGCCAATTAAATTCAATGCCGCCACTAATCCAAGGACCTGTTAAACCAACTAATGCAGGCTTAATTACTTGGTTATAATATACGAAATCTCTATTCCGTATTTTATCATACGCTCTTTGAATTCTGCCACCTAATTCAGGAAGAACCATTATTTTAATAAACTCATTTTCAATAAAAACAGCTGTGTATTCTTTGTCAATTTTATGATCGTCTATTTTTTCTATAACAGGATGGGGATAGACAACTCCACTGCTTCCTTGATATATTCTATTTTCAGAAAAAATAGGATTTTTTTCAGGTAGACCCACTTCGTAAGTTGGAATAATAATCTTCTCACACCAGGCAACAACATCGGTACACATATTTTTAGATCGTTTGTAAGTAATGCAAAATTATTAAAGTAGGATGGCGTAATTAATGGATAAATTTATTATAATGATAGATTATCTTACGTTTGTATCATGGAAAAGAAGAAAGAAGGCTTCGAAGGCCAGCAAGCAATTGTAATACCAAGAAAAATTATAAAAAAGTATTGCACAGCCAATCCGCTGATTTCAAATGCCTGTGTTACAGACATAGGTTATTTCCCAAAAGCTAAATACCACTTCCGAGAAAGAATTTCTGGAAGCGAACAACACATATTAATTTATTGTATAGAGGGCAAAGGGAAAGTGCAAATAAAAAATGATGTTTATGAATTAAATCCTAGTGAATTTATAATAATCCCTAATGGTATGCCGCACAAATATTCTGCTCATGAAACAACCCCATGGACAATTTATTGGATCCATTTTAGAGGAGAAACTACTAACAAAATCATTGAAATTCTTAAAAATAAATGTGGTTCATTAAAAAGCATTGTAAATTTTCAAGAAAGTAGAATTAAATTATTTGAAGATATTTATTTTAATCTTGAAATGGGATACAGTAATGATAATTTAAGCTATGTTAGCTTATGTTTTGTTCACTTTTTATCATCTTTTATTTATAATGATAATTACTCGATTTTCAGTAAGAAACAAAACCTAGATCAAATTAATAGCTCTATCATTTATATGCAAAATAATTTGGACAAAACATTGCCAATTGGAAAAATCGCCCAATCTGTAAATTTATCTCCCTCACATTTTTCATATTTATTCAAAAAGAAAACAGGTTTTTCTCCAATCGAATATTTCAATCATCTAAAAGTACAAAAGGCCTGCCAGTACTTACTTCTTACTGAATTAAGAATGAAAGAAATAGCAGAAAAAATTGGGATAGAAGACCCCTATTATTTTTCCAGAATGTTTACTAAGGTCATGGGGATTTCTCCTGTTAATTATCGAATAAGACGGATAAATTAATGTGCAGAAAAACAGCTTCTATTACTTCAATAGATTTCCCACAGTTCACCCCCTGTTTTCAATTTAAAAATTCAAAACCTGTCAGGGGCATAAAAAACCAACAACATTTTTGTGTACGTGGTTTATTTTCAAGCCCCCCAAGGAGCAAGGTATTTCTACCAGAATTCAGTACTTGGGGCATTTGGTTTGCCTCCCCAGTGATGGGTAATTGAATTGCCTATCAGTACTATTTTATTGATTTTATTTGTAGTCTTTAAGGGGGTTAATGCATTACTCCTTTGTATTATTTAATTTCAACTATGGGTAACTTCTTTAAATATCCAAGTGACTGAAGAAACTCATCCGCTTCAAAAACTGTTTTTTTGTAATATTCGAAGTTTTTGTAATTGAAAAAACCATGCCCTTGCCCTTCATATAATTTAAGGACACATTGGCTTTTAACTTTCTCCATTACTTTTTGAAAGTATTTAGCAGTTTCTACTGGTATTAGTTCATCATTGGTTCCCAAAAATATAATGGCGGGGGGCATACCAGCTTTGATATTGTGAAGCGGTGAAAAATTCTTATAGGCATCTCCAATCCTTTCATACCCATAGCCGCCTGGTCCATTATCAATAACAGGGTTAAAAAGCACCAAAGCGTTCGGGACAGCGCTTATTGATTTGTTATCTGAATTTTCATTGTAATCATTAATTAAAGCAGTGGCTGCTGCAAGATGCCCTCCCGCAGAACCACCAGCTGCAATAATTCTTGAAGTATCTATATGGAATTTATCTGCATGCTCCCTTAAAAACCTAATAGAAGATTTTGCATCTTTTAATGACTCAAATGGTGTGGCTTGCTTTATGTTTTTTGTTCTGTAATCAACAAGCGCACAAACTATTCCTCTTTGAGAAAAATACTTTGCATGTAGCTCAAATTGACTGATGCTTCCTCCGATCCATCCACCTCCAAAAAAGAAAACGATTATAGGGTATTTTTTTGCTGAATCCATTGATTCAGGGTTGTATATTTCCATGTATAATTTAGTGTCTTCAATTTGCTTATACAATATTTTTTGTTGAGAATAAGCTGATGAACATCCAATTAAACAAGTCAATAAAATGACTAAAATGTGTTTACTATTCATTTTTATTATTTTTTTAGAAATCGAAATAGGCTACAATAGTATTTAGTTTGTTTCAAGGTTGCTTTAAAAAATTTTATCTTATAAAATGTTGATCAGCTGAATAAAAATGAATCAAACAAAAGCAACTTCTTTCCTTTGCCTTAGAAAACAAAACACAAACTTTGCTTGTCATTCATTTTAGGCAAATTGCAACTTATGTTAATAAAGCTATTGAAAAAGTTTAACAATTACTGAAAATATAAGCCAGATTTGGGTTTCAGGAGATTTCTTTGACAAGCAGAAATTGCAATACCCCTCTTTTCGAAAGCAATGCTGTACGATAAAGAAAACGGGGTAGTTCGAACCACCAAAATTAATTATTTGTTTAGCTCAATTGCAATCAAATCTGGAGCTTCAGCGGAAAAAAAGGCAATCTTTTACAAGATTGCCTTTTAAGTAGTAATGTCGAGATACATACCCCTAGTTCTTACCAAATCATGAAGGATTTGGAACATATTTTAAATGCTTAAAACTAAAATTTGAATAGCTAACATTTACACCAATAACCTATTCTATTGGTTTTTGAAATGGGTTCAATTACAATTAATGATTAGAAACTCGCAAACGAAGTTTATACCCTCATTTTAATAAATGCGGTTAAACTTCTATTTAAATTATTTAGATTAGCTGGTCTTTGGGGTTTGTGCGATGACACTGCTAACAAGACCGACAGTTAGTAGCAGGCCGATGTAGCATTTTAGTGTGTGTTTCATTTTTGTTTTATTTCTTCGTGATATATGCATAATAGGCTCCCCGATCAATTCCCTCGTCATCTTTGAGCCAAGTCTTTAAAGTAGTTTTCCCTGCTTTAAGTTTCAGCGTGAATTTTACTGATGTCTCTTCAGGCAAAACCTGCACAGTTTTGTCCTGGTCACCAATTTCTATATGGGCTTCTCTTATATTTAAAGCTTTACCTTCCGCGAAGGGTTTAACGCCAGGGATTTTTTCTCCGGATGGAGCTTTATCGTTCATTCGTAAACCGCTCTCTTTGGGCCAGCGGAAAAGTTCAATTTCGTAAGTTCCGGTTTTTGCCACTTCAATTGCCCAAAAACCATTGACACCCTCGGCTGCTCTCACCCTATCCTGCGACCAGGTTGGCATTCCTTTTTCAGTATGAAAATCATGACTATGCAAACAAACCGGATTCTCCTTAGTTGTTCCAATTTTTATACAGGCATATTTATCCTTATTTTGGGATACATCGTTCCACCATCTTTCATATTCAGCAAGTAGCTTTTCAACTACTTCCGGATGTTGTGCCGCCACATTCGTTTTCTGCCCTGGATCTAAAGTCATTTCATATAGTTCATCCTTTCCAACCAACCTCCAGCGGTCAGTCATGGCCGCAAACGCCTTGCCTTTAACAAGGAATTCCTCACGCTGTGTATCCGTAAAAAGGATGCGCTCAGGCCAGTTCTGTGATTTTCCATATAGAAGTGGTTTCAGGCTGATTCCATCCATCTTAGATTCGGGCTTAACGCCACACAAATCGAGTAAAGTAGGCATGACGTCAATGTAAGCAGTAAGATTTGAGATATCCTTCCCTCCTGAAATTCCCCCATCAGGCCAGCTAATAAAAAAGGGAACCCTGTGCCCACCATCATAAGGAGATCCTTTAATACCTCGCATTGCCGCATTGTAACCAGAAATTACCGCTCCGTTATTGTCAAAATTTACGCCACAAGCCGTTCCATTGTCTGTCATAAAAATCAGTATTGTATTTTCAGCAATACCAAGCATTTTAAGTTTCTCCCGTAATTTTCCCACATTCTCGTCCAGGTTTGTAATCATCCCATAGAAGTCGGGATTCGGTATCCGGAGATTTCCTTGATAAGGCTTACTGTATTTACCTTCAACATTGTAGGGACCATGCGGGGCATTGGTTGAGAGGTAGCAAAAAAAAGGCTTATGTTTGTTTTTTTCAATGAATTTAATGGCCTCAGAAAACCAGATATCAGTACAGTAACCAATGAATTTTTCCGGTTTCCCATTTCTGAAATAAGTGTCGTCGAAATAGTCGTTGCCCCAGTAATCGGGCTGCTGGCCAACGCCGCCCCCTCCATGTATCAATACTTCGTCGAAACCTCTGTCCTGTGGGCGAAACGGATAGCTGTCTCCAAGATGCCATTTTCCGAAAATTGCAGTTTTATATCCAGTACCTTTCATCGTTTGTGCCAAAGTTGTTTCTTCAGCAGCAAGTATTTCACGACCATTAATGGTATGCCAAACCCCAACTTTGTTGCAGTATTTTCCGGTCATAATACCGGATCGGCTTGGGGCGCAGGATGTGCCTGTGTGGAAGTTGGTAAACCTGACACCTTCAGAATGTAAATTATCAATATTCGGCGTTTTGATCCAAGGATTACCATGACAAGCCAAATCTCCGTATCCCTGGTCGTCGGTAAGAATAAAAATCACATTGGGCTTTTGTGCCAATGACTGAGCCATAAGAGCCATATTTAACGTTACAAGCAAAAGCACTGAAAAAGCATTTGATTTGTTCATAAACTGTTTTTTAAATTTCGATATTTAACATTTAAATGAATGTCGGCCAATAAAAATATTGATTGATTTAGTGAACGAAAAAAATCAGGATGTCATTATGCTCCCAATCAACTAAACACTTAAACTTATAGAAATTAATTACGATCAAGTAACAATAAAATTAGCTACTTACATACATCAAGTTTACTATGAATTTATCAGTAATATTTATGACTTATCCGCTGACCAAATTACGCTCATTTATAAATCTAGGTGGCAAATAGAAACACTGCACAAACAGTCAAAGCAAAACCAATCCTTAAGCGATTTTTTGGGTGACAATGTAAATGCTATTAATATACAAATATGGTGCGCACTGATCTGGAATCTGTTGCTAACTGTGCTGCAAAGGAAAAATTAAAGCGAAAGTCTGGGCCTTTTCTAATCTAGCTAGTGTAATAAGGTTGCATCTATTTAATTACATCCATCTGAACTCTTTTTAAAGAATCCGATGAAGCATTATCAAGAAATAATGTCCCAAGAACTGAAATTGTTTGATGGGTGACACCCTGCCTTGCAGAAATGAACTATTTTAAATTAATTTGTATTGTAAACCTTGTAAAATATAGCTGTTACAGAATTATCTCGGACAGCAATGATAAGTTATTTTGAAAATTGACTAATTAAATGTTTCATTCATTCTGTTTTTGTTCATTTAATCGCTTCTCTTTAAGATCCTTATTTTAATTCAAAATTTGAAGGAACCATTCCCTTTTTAAAAAGCCCATACCCAAACATTTTAGGATTATAATCACTTATAAAATCTACATCAGCTTTTACAGGTATCTGCATTTCCATTCCAATGGCCCAAAAACATCCATTAACAATTAACCTGCGCAAGTCTTCATTTAGTAGATCGATCGATGCTCCCATTGTTGTAGAAAAGACACGCCCTATTACTCCGTTAGAACCTGTATATGATTTTGTCCATGCAACCGGCATGATCGATTTTTTTAGATTTATAGGAGATTCTGGTGTCATGCCACTTGAGCTTTGACCATATATAAGCACATTGGCATTCCCAAGGTCTCTTACTGTATAAACATCGGTGGGAGCCCAGATATCCGAAACACCATTAAGGATAGGGTTCTTTTTGTTCTGTTCTATTCCGTTAACCACCCCTCTTGTG
>JBIKOV010000207.1:0-5875 GCA_044357815.1 Ferruginibacter sp.
TGGAAATAAATATTCATACAATTCAATATTATGGGCATTGCTCTCCCCCTGGTACCAGATTACCCCCTTGATGGGAAATTTAGTAAACAGCGCTACTCCCGCTTCAAAATTATAACAGGGTTCGTAAGGATGCCGTTGCTTACTATTTATAGCATTTTTCAAATTAATAGCTGCTCGCTCCCTTACCCAGGGCATTATAAAATCAGATTTTCGCCAATTCGTTAATAGATCCACCACCTTGTCATCCTGTTCCAAAGTATGCCTGTCAATCCACGACTCAATGGGTGATCCACCAACTGCAAGTTCAATCAAACCAATGGGTACATGTTGTTCTCTTACAATTTCTTTACCAAAGTAATAGGCAATGGCTGAGAATGCTGCAGCACTCGTGGAATCACAAACCGCCCAGCTCCCTGAGAAAAAATCAAGTTGATTTGTTTTGCGTAAAACCGCCGAATCCCAGGGGCTACTGCCTGTTTCACTCAAGGGTTTAAAATTGAATAAACGAAGGGTCGTATTGTTAGCCGCCTTTTTTAGTTCTTCGACGCCCTGACAAGAGTTGATTAATGGAAAAGCCATATTCGATTGTCCGGAACAGAACCATACATCCCCCATCAAAATATTTTTAATTTCAATGGTCTGTTTTTCGGTAGATACTTTCAGTTGATAGGGCCCGCCGGCATTCATAGCGGGAAAAACTACTTTCCATTGACCCATTTGATTAGCAGTAGTCGTTACTTGCTGATGATGAAAAAGAATGGAAACCTTGTCGCCCCCATTAGCAGTCCCGAAAATTGCAATGGGCTTCTTCCGCTGCAATACCATATTTTCTGTAAAAAAAACGGGCAGCTTTAACCCGCCAAAATATTGGGTAATGCTTTCATAAACAGTTTGAGCAATAATGGCAGCACCTTCCTTTATCGGATGAATGGCATCTGGAAAAAGATCTGGGCGATGGTATAATTTTTCGTGTAAATCAATGATGCCAACATGATTGGCTTTGGTTATCCGCGGGATACATGCTTGAATTTGCCAGTACCAATCACGTGTACCCGATTTAAAACGGGGATGCTCATTAAAAATGGGTGTAAGTCGACAGATAAATAATTGAACAGTAGGATTGTTTTTTTTTAACGTATCCAAAAGCCATGAAAAATCAGCTTCAAATTCATTCTTGTAATTTGGCCAATTTCTGGGATCTGTATCATTTAAGCCTAAATGAATAATAACAATATCCGGTTTGAATGAAATAGCATCCGCAAATTGGGTGGTTTTGTAATAGGGCTTATGCCCTTTCTTTAAAAGGGTGGCGCCGCTGTATCCAAAATTCTTAACGACATATTGATTACCTAGTAATCCTTGCAACTGGGCAGGATACGCATCCTTCAATGGGTCTGCAAGCCCCATTCCTGCCGTAACTGAATTTCCAATACAGGCTAGCTTGAGTGGTTTAGTTTGTGCATCTACCCCTGCCTGCACAAACAGGTAAAAAACAAAACTTATGAGGGGAACTTTTTTTAACACCGTTACTTATTTAATAATATCCGTGATAGGTATCCGAACAAAATACAAATCTCTCGACCCTTCGTATAAGATACCGATGGTGCCGTCATTGATTGATGTCAATGCTGAATAGCCAAAGCATTTTCTTTGATCTATTAATAATTGATTGACCGACTTCCAGCTTTCTCCAAAATCAAGACTTGCCTTAATGGTAATATCAAAACGACCATAGGGTGTATTTGGATTACTAAAGAACAATATTTCCTTCTTTTGCCCTTTCAAATTTACTTTTGCTTTAATCAAACTGCCCATACAAACAGGATCGGGCAACATATTGTAAGAAGAAAAATGCTCCACCCAATCACTACCCATATTGGAACTGGTGGCTACACTTCTAAATCCTCCCCGATTATCACGCATATTCAACATCAATTTGCCAGAAGTAGTTTCTACCAGTTGACTCTCTGTGGTATTTGACTTTGGCCCTGCCAGTTTTCCCTTCCAGCTAACACCATGGTCGGCACTATAAATAAGTGTGGACCAGGGCATCTTATTTTCATCCCAATATTGAGCCGCAAACACAATTTTACCGTCCTTCATAGCAATGCCATTGCCCGGCCCGTTAAAAAACAAGTGCCAAATTGGATTTTTAACCTGCTCGGTAATACTTTTTGGTTTGGACCAAGTAAGTCCATCGTCATCAGAACTTACCACCACCAACTGGCCAGTTGTATCGGGTGATAAGCCAGGCTTCGAACCAGCAATAGATCGATTACCCTTACTCCATAGGGCAGCTACCCATATTTTTTTTGTTACAGGGTCAAACAAAATAGCCGGGTCACCCACACCATTGTTTTCATGAGGTGTGCCCATGTCGATAATTATTTTCATTGGCTGCCAGGTATTGCCTCCATCAATACTCCGACTCATTCCTACATCAATATTGCCGGGCAAGTCGGTACTATTTTTATATCGAATATCATATACACCAATTAAAGTACCCTGATTGGTAGTGATGATTCCTGGAATGCGATAGGTATTTACATTGTCGTCGTTTGCTTTTCTAACAGCAACGCCTATATATTTTTTATAGCCCGTAGCCTGCTCTTTTACCAATAACGTTTTGCTAGCTGCGTCTACCAATCCGCTGATATGTAACTCAATTTTTTTAGTGATATCCGCCGCCTGTTTTAATTTTGCACTCAACCAGATATAATGCCAGCCTGGCTTCAAGTCAAGCTGAACAGGAATGGAGAAATTGGATCTACAATCGGTAACGGAACTGAGCAGTTGACCAGTTGAAAACAGCGGTTCCAAATCAGTGAAATACAATTCTAGTTTTTCAATGGCGCTTATCCCCTCCTTATTTAAAGTACATTTGATTGCACGAAATTTTCCAGCATTCACTTGGCCCGGGATATATATTTTAATGCAGAGCAATGGGTTAACAGTCAACCCTTTTATAACTGGAAGGATTGGCACTTCAGAAGAAATTTGAATGGTCTCCGATAAAGTTCCAACGGATGCTTGCTGCCCATTTCCAGAAAAAGAAATCAAAACTAACCACACCGTAATTGTTGCTGCAAATAATTTCATATAGCTAAATTTATTTTTTGATGGCCTCATCGGTTGGCTTTGCGACTGGCCGAATTTACTTCATATGGTAGAACAGTACTAGTAATGCTGCTGTTTGCTAAGATTACCAACCATGCGATTACTACTTTTACAATCCAGTTCAGTCTGTAAAATCATTCACTGTAGGTCTGAGAAAATAGAGTTGAATAATGAGTGCAACCAATACAATGGCAGCCAACATTGAGAACCCTTTTCCCAGGCCACCGGCATCCGTAAATTTACCTAATAAACTGGTAATAAACGCCCCGGCGAAAACCCCCACCATATTCATTAATCCATAAGCTGTTGCTCTATATTTAACCGAAACAAACTGACAAAGAATCGGCATATTATTAGCATCAAACATTCCGTAACCAATACCAAATAAAATAGCTGCTCCTACTACAAAAAAAAGCGAATGACCAAAGCCGATAAATAACAAAGCGGGAATAGTAAATGAAAGGCCGATGGCACTAGTATATACTCTTCCCTTGTTATTATTTTGAACCCACTTATCCGACAAAATCCCACCGACTAAAACACCTATAAATGAAGAAAGCGCAATGGTGATTGTTGATAAAGGTCCCGCCTTTGACATAGGTATCGATAAATTTTGGGAAAAAAGAGTGGGGAGCCAGTTTTTAATTGCCCAACCCGGTAAGCTAGGGATGGCAAAATAAAAAAGAATAACCCAGAATGAAATATTAGTAAATAATAAAGCTACCCCTTTGAATAATCCGGCATTCGATTTATTTGACAACTGATCCAAATCGCTCGTCGCAGCAGTATCTTTTTTGTCTTTTAAAAAGAAAATTAAGATTGCCGAATAGGCAATTCCAATAATTCCAAAACAATGAAATGTTAACTGCCATGACCAGTTAGCGGCAACTGTAGCACCAAAACCGCCAATCGCCTGACCCATATAAAAACCCGTCATATGGATACCGATTGCCAACGACCTGGTTTTGGAAGTATGAAAATTGGCTATCAATGACAAGGCTGCTGGAATATACAATGCTTCACTCACCCCCATAATGGCCCTCAACCAATATAGTTGATTAAAAGAAGTAGCATAGCCCATTGAAAAAGTAACCCCCGACCACACAAACAAACTTCCTACAATCAACCATTTTCTACTCAACCTATCCGCAATCATTCCTGATAAAGGACTCATGAATCCATAAATCCAAAGAAATATTGCCATCAGGTAGCCAAAGTTGGTAGCCAATTGCAACTCCTGGATATCAACCTGCATGGACGGTTTCATCGTGGATAGCATCTGCCTATCCATATAATTCAATAATGCCACTACCCATAGAAGGCCTACAACAATCCAGGGATATTTTTTCGAATAGCTCATTTTAAATAAAGTTGGGCAGATAATATTTGAGCAGTGCGAACACCTGCTTTAATTTCACCGCTAGGTAGAACAATCCAGTCAGCCCATTGCACGGCAGTGGTTGTAACTGGAACGGCAAATGGAATATTTCCCGCTATGGTCCATTCATCTTTTGTTGAATTGTATTTCAGTATTTCATTACTAAACCCCGGATGTGAAGATTGTAATTTACTTTTTTGTTCAGTAAGGATTTGTTTTTTATCAATTGATTTTTCAGCAGCAATCGCCGCAATCAACTTTTCTACTTGATAAAATGTTTCTCCCTTATCCCCTCCAAACATCAAAATATCACCTTCCCCTGCTGCTATACCAGTTCCAGCACATAAACGATAAGGCATCGATTTTTTTTCAATCCATATTTCTCCCTTTACATCGAATGCGTAAACAGAAGAATGAAAATCACTGATTCCGTTAGTGTTTTTATTTCGCCCACCCAATAAATAAATAGAATAATTTTTTTCATTGGACTGTACAGCCAGCACAGCATGAGAAACCGGCTTTGGAATAGAAGGTAATGGCTGCCAACCAAGATGGGTATTTTTCATATCCAGTTTATAAAAATGGTCCGAGGAGGTTAGTTCATTTTCACCCCCTGCCAAATACAAGCTATTTTCATAATAGGTAGCTACTGCATTGGTAACGGGAATAGGAAGGTTGGGTAAATCTTTGCTGACCACAATTTTTTCAACGGGATCCCATTGTAACATTACTACTTTATCCGTGATACCCTGTTCATTTTCGCCACCTGCATAGACAATTCCTTTTGGAGTAGAACAACTTGCCGCATAGGCAACAGAATTGGGAAGGGTAAACGTTTTAGGAAAAAGGGTAGCCTGGTTATTTATTTTTTCATAAACATACACCTCATGACAATATTTTTTTTTACCTCCTACCCAAGGCATCGCATCGGGAAAGTTGGCACCTCCTGCAATGATCATTACATTTTGGTGAACTCCGCAAACAGCACCAGCAAGGCCCAATGCTTTTGGATGTCCACCAGTAGTTGGCAGTTCTGCTGCTATTTTCCACTGAATGGAATTAAATGGTTTGTTTTGAGCGGTCATTGCATTGTTACTTAACATGCCCATAAATAAAACAAGTATTGATGACGTTTTCATTTACCCTAGGTATTTACCGGAAAGGAATCTTAGAGCAAAAGCTACTGAAATTTATTTGTTCTACCTCATTTTTAAATGATTCGAATTGTGCTGCGGTCATATTTTTAACAGGTAGGCGAAACTCACCGCAATCCAATCCAATAATTTTCATATACGCTTTACCGGTAGCAATACCTCCATATTTCCCTAATAGACGGATCATATCAATGGATAACTGCTGCAATGCCTGTGCCTTTGGAAG
>JBIKOV010000206.1:0-5884 GCA_044357815.1 Ferruginibacter sp.
TATTATTAAAGGCCTCCATCAAATTATAATAGAGAGCGGGGGCATAGTTAAATGTACTGCCTACAGAAGCTTTGGTACCCAATGGCAATGCTGACAACATATTTTCATCCCTGCCCCAAAGCATATCATATTTTCCATTTTTAAAATGAAGACAAGAAAGAAAGTCCATAAAATCTTCATGGGTATATTTAATCCCTGCAAAATTGGGAATTTTCCCATCAATTACACCTAACAAATCATGCATCGAGAATTCGACACCGGTAAGTACCGGCACATGATAATAATAGAATGGCATGTCGGGCACCGCTGAAGCGACGTCTATACAACACTTCGCGAGTATTTCTACATTTGCGGGTTTGAAATAGGAAGGTGATGTTAAGGCAACGGAATACAAACCTTGCTGCTTTGCATACACGGCAAGCTCCTTACATTCGTTCAGGCTATTGCCGCCCAACAGTAACATAATTTTAAAATTGGCAGCCTGATTTGTGCAAGCAGCCCATGCCGCTGTCACGGCCATTTTTTCTGTAATGCTCAGAGAAGCTCCTTCTCCGGTAGAACCGCAAATGAATGCGCCAGTAACCCCATTGGATACCAACATTTCATAATAAGCCGGAATAATAGATAAATTCAATGAACCATCTTTATTCATTGGTGTAAACGGTGCTGCGATTAATCCTTCCAAATGTTTCATCTAAAAAAAATGAGTGAGTGATTTATTTACCAATGGCCAATACTTTAATTATTCAACAATAAAACCATCTTGAATAATTGCAATTGGTATGAGGCTGGAGAGTTATTTTTTAAATTTTTTACCTCCGGCTATTTACAGTATATCGGGTAAAAAAATAACCGATATACTGTAAACAACATTGGAAATAAGTATTAAAGTATATTTTTTATTTATGGCTTAGCGGTTGGATAACCAGGTGTTTGATTTACCAATGGGTCATTCGTCCAAATTGCCGGCTCTATTGGCCACAAGGCTTTAAAACCCTGGGTAGCCTTGTCCAAAACACCATAAGGATTGCCTGCTGCTTTGAATACGAGCGGGTCGGTACCCAATTTCATACGACGCAAATCATACCATGCCTTTCCTTCATATACAAATTCCTTATTTCTTTCTGCAAAAATAGCCAGTTCATTGGCATCTTTGGTAGAGCTAACAAAAGGAGTAGGATCCGCCAATGGAGCAAATGCACGGTCGCGAATTAGCTTTATATAACTTGATGGATCAGCTCCTTCGGCATTCGCAATTTCTGCCATCATCAACAGTCTGTCTGCTTCGCGATAAATAGGCCAATCGTCAGTAAAATATCTTTTATTGGCACTAATCGTACCTAGAAATTTAACTAGCGCGGTGTTCCTTATTGTAATGGCATAAGGAGGAGTGCCTGATTTTGTTACTTTATAATAATCGTAAAAAGTTGCATCCCTTCTCTTATCCTTAACAGAATAGGACTGAAACAAAGCAAACGTATACCCATATCGCTGAATAACCTGTTGAGCGTTGGGTGCTGCCAATACCAATGGATCAACCAGTAAAGCACCACTTGCCAAAGAGTCTTTATAATGTAAATTGTCAAAATTAAAAGTGGAATAAGTATAAGTGGCAACATTCCCCATCTCTGCCTCCCCTACCAAATAACGGATTGCAAAAATGATTTCGTTATTATTTTTTTGAGCATAGGCAAAAGCATTGGCGAAACTTATCTGTAAAACATTTCCGGAAATTGAATTCAAGGCATTTTTTGCTTCTGTCAAATCAGCTGTTGTACCATATAGTTTTGCTGACCACAAAAAGGTTTCCCCTTTCAACATGAGCGAAGCCTTTGGACTCCACTGGCTTTTTTCAGTTGGACTAGCCGAAGCGCCAAATGCGGTTATCGACTTTCCGATATCAGTTTTAATTGAAGTTAACACCTCCGCTTCTGAAGCCCTTGCTTTTCGAAGTTTAACAGGATCCGTATTGCCATTCAATACTTCCGGCTCCATTCTGAGGGGAACTCCTCCGTAGGTACGAAGTAAATGAAAATAGTAATAGGCTCTTAACCCATAAGCCTGCCCAAGAAAATACTTCTTTTTTGCATCAGCCAAAAAGGTAATCGCTTCTACTCGCTGAATAAAGAGGTTAAGCTGTAAAATAGGGCTATAAAAACCAGCCCAACTGCCTACGCCAGTAGAATTTTCGTCAATTCTTTGTTCAATAATTTGCAACTCATTGAGGGAAGTACTCTGACGATCAACATTACTATAATTCCCACTACGCATTTCTCCCAATCGGAGAAACGAAAACTGGTTGTCTCTAAATTGTTTATGAATACCCACCATAAAATTGGTTACCTGGGCTTCATTTTGCCAAAAGTTGCCATCGCCAAAATAATCCTCGGGGGCAAGTTCCAACGTCTTTTTACAGGATGTGAAAGCCAACGCTATCATCACCACAGCTACTATATATGTAAACTTATTCATGATAAATTATTTTTTTCTGATATAATTAAAAAGTTAGGTTAGCTCCAAAAACAAACTGCGTTGGTATGATGTAGGCACCATTTTGATTTCCTGTACGCTCAGGAAAATTCAATAATTTATTGGTGATATACCCTAGATTTTGCCCTGTTGCAGTAAATTTCAATCCGTTAATTTTCGCTTTTTTCAATAAGGAAGTCGGTAAAGAATAGCTTAGCGAAACTTCTCTGAAATTTAAATAATTTGACTTCACCCAAAACATACTGCTAGGTCTGTCAAAGTTTTTTGTGTTCAACTGATCGGCCCAGGCGTACCTTGGATATTTTGCATTTACATTTTGAGGTGTCCAAGTGTCCATAACCAAATCCGTTGGATTAAACTCTCCTTGCATGCAACCCAATGACCACATTTGCATAAAATCTTGTTGGATATGGCCCATTGCAAAATCAACCCTAACAAAAAGTGAAAAACCCTTGTAGGATAAACTAGTATTTAAGCCACCTGTCCAACTTGGAATTTGTTTTCCAAGAGAAACCTGGTCCCTGTAATCGATGGTATCGTTCTTGTCAATATCTTTCCACTTCATATCGCCCAGCTGTGTTGAGATCCATCCTGCAGCAAGGGTTAATCCTCTTTGCGTAAGCAGTGAGCTACTAGCTACCCGCTTACCTGCAGAACCTCCATACTGAACCTGACCTGCAGCCAAATCAATTTTATTATAGCCGGTAAGATCAGTTGCATTTCTGATAATGCCATCACTTACATAACCAAATACTTCACCCCACTCCTGGCCTTCCTGATAGCCACCTACCCAGATAACTTTTCCAGAAACTGGATCATAAATTTGCTGACCACCTTGCCTATTGTTTGCAATTCCATTGTAAGGTAATTTCAATACGGTATTTTTATTCCAAGCAGCATTGGCACCCACCTGCCAGGTCAATGCCTTATTTTGAATAATCTTAACAGAAGCCTCTAATTCAAGTCCCTTATTTTTCATTGAACCATTATTGGTTTTCACTCCCGAAACGCCAGAAGAGGTAGGTAATAATACACTCGCAATTTTATCCGAAGTAGTTCTATCATAATAAGCAATGGATGCATTGATACGGTTTTTCAGGAATCCCATATCGGCACCAATTTCAATGGTATTGGATTTCTCCCAGCGCAAAGAAGGATTGGCAATACTAGATTGAAGAAATCCAATGGTTCCAGCATAAGCTGTTTGTGATCCAAATGCACCCTGCAACTCATAAGTACCAATTCCTCCTACGTTACCATTTTTACCCCAACTTCCTCTTAATTTCAAAAAGGACAACCAGTCTTTTGTTGATTGCATGAAATTTTCTTTATGTGCCAACCAGCCTACTGAAAAAGCTGGGAAAGTTCCATATTGATTATCCCCCAACAATCTAGAATACCCATCTCGTCGAATGGTGAAGGAGGCAAGGTATTTTCCATCATAATCATAATTGAATCGTCCAAATCCAGACATAATTCTTTCTCTAGAATGGTACGAATCTGTAGTTCTTGTTTGCTGTTCTAAATTATTCTGTGTTAAAGCTAGATCCTGAAAATCTGCAGTTGGAGCGAGTGAACCACCGGCAGAAAGTCCTTTTGCATATGAATCGAAATATTCAAAACCTGCCATTGCATTTACATTGTGTTTACTCCATAAGGTTTTTTGGTAATTCGCAATTGCATTATAGGTTTGCCGAATGGTTCTGTCAAAATTGGAAGTAGAACTCCTAGTTCTGTTCCAGCCAGTATTTGGATTAGTTAAACTCAATATACCAGATCGGAAATCTTGGTTAAAGGCTTCGGTGAACGATTCATCGTACATAACCAACCCACTTACTTTAAGATATAGGTCCTTTGTAATATCAGCTCTGAAAGCTTGATTGAGGGTAAATTTATCCGATTGGTTATTTCTTTTGTACTTATCAATATTAATTGCCGGATTACCATCACTTGCATCTCTACCCAATAGTAATTCTCCCTTCATATTGGTTCCCCGCATTGTTGGAGGTGCTGAAAGCATACGTGCCCAATAGTTGGATTCACCATTTGTGAGGGACTCATCTCTCCAGTTGGCCTTTGCATATTGAAAACTACTTTCAGATTTAAACCACTTGTTAATATTGTAATCGCCATTGAAGGTAAAATTTAACCTCTTATAAAAAGTTGCTAGCGATAAACCTCCTTCATCGTAATAGCCCAAATTGGCAAAATATTTGCCCTTATCATTTCCGCCCGTCATACCAAGGTTATAATCTTGTGTAAGTGCCACTTTATTTAAACCATAGTCACCATAATTGAAATCTTTATAAATCAAATCCGCATAGGTTCCTGCTGCATCATAGTTACCTGCCGCATTGGTTTTAACAGGATCTTTCATAGTCAACCAACCTGGCTTAGCCAATAACTCCTGATTGATATTATCTAAGCGCATTACACTCCAGATAGCCTTAGAATCATAATTACCATCGAGAACAAGACCTGTTAAAGGATCTTTATATACGTTACCAGTACCCCTTGGGCCTACACCAGCCAAATTAGGGGCAGCCAATACTCCATTTAAAATCGCCTGTTCAGCACCTAATCTTGCCCATTTAATATAATCAGCTGCTCCTAAAAATTTATACGGAACATTCAGATAATTGGTTCCTCTATTTACTTTAAAACTCACCGCCGAAACACCTGCTTTACCTCTTTTAGAGGTAATTAAAATAACACCGTTACTTGCTCTTGCACCATAAATAGCTGTTGCAGATGCATCTTTCAACACTTCTATACTTTCAATCTCTTCCGGATTGATATCACTGAGTGATCCGCGAAGTTGACCATCCATAATCACTAAGGGACTACCACTACCATCAAAATTGGTTCCTCCACGCAAAATGATAGCAGGCAAGGAACCCGGTCTTCCGGTGGCAGTTGAAACCCTTAAGCCAGCTATGGTACCTGCCAATGCTTGAGCAGGATTGGCACGAACACCTGTTTCCAAAAATTTCTTATCCAGTTTGGAAACGGAGGCCGTTAATTTTGATCGCTTGATTGTTCCGTAACCAACTACCACCACTTCGTCAAGTTTAGCGGCTTCCATCACTTTCAATGTAAGCGTAATTTGGGTGGAGCTTCCCGCCTTCATTTGAACAGAGGTATACCCTGTAAATGAAAAAATCAATATATCGGAAGGTGAAGCATCCAGACTAAATGTTCCGTCGGCAGCAGTTTGAGTTCCCATTGCTTTCCCCTTTACGATAACGCTCACTCCCTGCAGTGATTGACCATCACCCTCAGAAAGTATTTTACCGGTTATTTTTTTGGTTTGCGCCCAGGAAGACGCAGAAAATAGAAAGCAAAAGGCCAAAAGCCAAACTTTCAAATTAGTAGGTTTCATAATTGCAATTTA
>JBIKOV010000330.1:0-3272 GCA_044357815.1 Ferruginibacter sp.
GGTATCTTCCACTAAATTTATACCCCTCTGCATTACCATACACCGGATCATTTTTTTGAATTTTTTCCCGAATATTGAAACTACGCAACAATAGATTCCCCAACAGTACCGTTTCGGTAAGTGGTCCCGCATATCCAACGAATGGGGAATCCACTTCCATCTTCCCAAGCCCTGCTATGCTGGCATCTACCCACTGCCACCAGTGACCATCCATTCCGCCATACACTCGAGGATATTTTTCTGCAATTTGCACTGAGTTTTGAAGCGACTGGGGTAACAGTCTCGGATTATTTCCACCCCAACCACAAGACACTTTTCCTTTGGTGCCAACAAATAAGGTGCCTCCCTCAAAATCAAATTCATTTGGCCAGTCACCCAGCGCATGATTAAAATTAGCATCGGGATCCAACTCAGCGATGCGTTCTGGAGTAATGCCTCCATCCATCCAATACAAATCCAGCGGCTTGCCATTGGGTTTTTTAAATGAAAACTTTAATGAACTTGATACCGGCCCACTCTGTGGGGAAACAACCTCTTGAAAAACTCCACTGTAAACAGTGCTGGCACTACCAGAAATTTCAGTAGGATAACCCAAGCCCAATAGTCTAAATGGAGGACCTATAATGTGACAGCCCATATCACCCAAAGCACCTGTACCAAACTCCCACCAACCTCGCCAATTAAATGGAGTCAGATTGTCAATATAATTAGTTTGCTTGGCGGTACCCAAAAAAAGATCCCAATGAAGTCCTTTTGGAATGGGAGGCTTTGTTTTTGGCCAAGGTATTCCTTGAGGCCATACCGGCCGGTCGGTCCAACAGTATACTTTTTCAATATCGCCGATCACGCCTGCTTCAAACCATTCCCGCATGGTTCTAATACCATTGCTTGAAGCACCTTGGTCACCCATTTGTGTAACCACCTTGTATTTTTTAGCAGCCTCTGTTAAAATTCGCGCCTCATAAATATCATGGGTCAATGGTTTTTGAAGGTATAAATGCTTATTCAATTGCATCGCACCAAGACCTACCACCGCATGGTTATGGTCAGGTATGGCTACCGTTACTGCATCAAAATGTTTGCTCTCTTTATCATACATTTCGCGCCAGTCATTGTAATACTTTGCTTTTGGAAATTCTTTTCTGCGATCTGCGGCTTCCCGGTCATCCACATCACACAAAAATGCAATCTGTGCATTCTTGTTGGGCGCAGTAGCAAAATGTCGAATATCGTTCACTCCCTCACCACCGCAACCGATCGCAGCGATGTACAATTTATCACTGGGTGCTACAAATCCTTTTCCGCCCAAAACAAATCTGGGCAAGATAAAAAATCCAGTGGATGCCAATGCAGCATTTTTAATGAAATTACCGCGACTAGTTGTATTTTTTTTGGTAATGACTTTGCTTTTTTTCACGTATTTATATTTTATTTTTTTTCCTAGAGAAAATGAGTAGTAAAAACAATTGCAAGTAAATCTTAAAATATAGTGCCCAACATTTCTTACTTCATAAACAATGCCGATCAAAAAAATGAATGGCCTTTATAACTAGCTGCAAAAGCTAAATGAATAAGATCCAACCAGCTTGCTGATTTCAAATTCAAAACATTTCAAGCCTTTATTCAAAATAACGGACAATGCGCTTAATCGATAGTTGGGTTGATTTGATATTGCGTTTTGCCCTACCATCGAATACACTTACAAGTTAAATTTTCCATGTGAGAATATATCAATCCGGAAAAATTTTTTTTTCAAATCAACATTCCACTGACAACATTTACAAGCTAAATAAAAATAGACTTCCTCTATTTATTTAGGTGATGCTAACTTGTCAAAATATGATGTAATTTTTTCCAGTAATCTTCAATGGGATTATTTAAACCCCTTATCAATAGCTACTTGCGTAGTTTTCCTTATACAAAAGGAATCTAGGCAACTGGCATATGCCGTATTTCATCCACAATATTTGATTACTTTTGGAATTGAAATAAAATTGTCAACAATGAATATACTTCAATTTTTATTATGCCTTTGCCTGTCTTTTGCAGGAATTTCCACTGTTAAAGGTTTCGATCATTTTACCCAACTAACTCATAAAGGCAAAATGTCTTCCCACTCCGCTAGTCACTTTATAGGGGAGCGCTTTGGAGGAGGAATTGTTTTTTATGTGGATGAAAAAGGACAGCATGGATTGATTGCCGCTACCACTGACCAAAATCCTGGTATACCTTGGTACAATGGCTTAACCCGGCTGGTGGGTCCACTTTCGGATGGACTTGGCGCAGGTGCCATTAATACCGAACTCATCCTAAAGAAGCTGCTACCAGATGATGAAAATGGAAGTTTTGCTGCAAAGACTTGTGCCGATTATACAGTAACGGTTGGCAAAACCACCTATGCTGATTGGTTCTTACCATCTAAATTTGAACTAGACTTACTGTATCATCAAAAAGCCAAAGTGGGAGGTTTTACAAACAGCAACTATTGGAGTTCCAACGAGTATCAATCGAATAGTGTATGGACCCAAAATTTCGGAAACGGACTTCAGCATATCAGTAATTCAGAAGCTTACGCCAATGCAGTAAGGGCAGTACGGTCCTTTTAAAATCACCTATATAAATAAAATTAATTAAGGTTCAATCTCAATAAATACAGAAACTAATTTATTTTTTTAGAAGCCAAATATCAAAAACCTTAGAATGCTGGCGCCAATTCAAATTAGATTCCTCTGGTTCGTCAAAAGTAATCGGAATTTTTCCATCACTGACGTACTTAGGACTTAATTGAAACTCTTTGAATTCCTCCTACCCTTGTTGTAAAGCGTAGGCACAATTCGCTCCCCATCAACGCGCAAAAGCAGAAGCAATACTAGCAGAAACACTTATACTTGCTTTTGAAAAATCAAAAGACTGAGCCTGTATTTCAAAATTGAAAGAACAAAAGAAAAAGCAAAAAAGCCATGCAATATCTTTCATAGAAGAGGATAGATTTTACTAAATGCTCTCGGAACTCTTATTGATATGTTCAGCAGTACCTAATAGTTTTTTTATTTGATTTAAATCATTATTCAACTGGTTGGCCGACAAAAAAGCATCAGAGCAATGAAGTAACATAGTAGCACCCGCTTTCGCCCACTGCATTTGCAAATCAAGGCTATCTCGATATCCAGTATGTCCGCCCACTGCCACACCCTTTGAACGGGCATTTTGAATAATGCCACAACTTAGGTCCAAAAATTCCTTAGAAAAATATTTTTCAGGCATACCGTAAG
>JBIKOV010000011.1:0-33415 GCA_044357815.1 Ferruginibacter sp.
TGAGGGCATAAAAAAAGGCGAAACTTTCGTTTCGCCTTTTTGAATACTATTATCTAAATTAGCCTAGGGCTACCCGCTTAAATTCGGTTACTTTTAAATCAGCATCAATACTTTTTAGATAATCAGCAACACTTTTGCTATTATCTTTTACAAAGGCCTGTGCCATCAAGGTATTATCCTTAAAGAACTTATTCACTTTTCCCACAGCAATCTTCTCGGCCATTTCTGCTGGCTTGCCTTCTGCTTTAATTTGCTCAATGGCAATATCTCTTTCCCTAGCAATTGTTTCGGGAGCAATAGATGTTTCATCAACTGCCAGTGGATTCATCGCAGCAATCTGCATGGCTACATCCTTACCAGCATCTCCAGCTTCCTTATTAAAACCAACCAATACACCCATGCGATTGGCTCCATGAATATAAGAGGCTACATAAGCTGCTTCAACACGTTCAAATTTAATAGCAATCTTTTCTCCAATAGCAGCCAATTTATCATTGATCAGCTCTGCTACTTTTGTTCCATTGATTTCAACTTCATTCAATGCCTCTGCGGAACTTACATTATTGGCAATGGCTGCATCCATAATACTTTGAGAAAATGCCACAAACTCAGCATTTTTACTCACAAAATCAGTTTCGCAACTGATACAAACAATCATACCAGTTTTGTTATCCGCAGTGGTTTTTGCTAGTATAACACCTTCCTTTGCTTCACGGTCACTGCGCTTAGCAGCTACTTTCTGTCCCTGTTTGCGCAACCAATCAATGGCTGCTTCAAAATCACCGTTACTTTCCGTCAATGCTTTACGGCAATCCAACATACCTGCACCCGTTGATTGACGTAATTTATTAATATCTGCTGCTGTTATAGTTGCACTCATAATAATATTTTTAAATACAAAAATTCATTTGTAGTTACACAAATGAATTTTTGCTGAATTATAAAATTGATAATGTAAGAACTAAAAGATCAATCGTGAACATCCTGCTCAATATACCGGTAAGCTACCAGTAACGAAAGCATTGTTGATTCACCTACTACCTTGGTCCGGCAGCTCCGCCGCCAGCTGGCTTTCTTCCGCCTGCACCAGGACCTGCAATACGACGTTTAGTCGGTGCGCCACCTTTTGCCCTTTTATTTCTATCATCTCCACCATCTGCTTTTTGTTCAAAACGGGCTGCTTTCGCTTCTGCACTTTCTTCACTATCACTGCTACTGTCATCTTCATCCTTTTCTGCTTGACGCTCTGCCAAACCTTCGGCTATAGCGGCTGCAATATAGTTTACAATGATAGCGATTGACTTGGTTGCATCATCATTTGCAGGAATAGCAAATTCAACTTTGTTAGGATCGCAATTGGTATCTACCATACCAAATGTGGTAATATTCAAACGCTTGGCTTCTGCCAATGCAATGTGCTCATGTCCTATGTCTACCAAAAATAAGGCGGCTGGAACGCGGCTAATTTGAGCAATACCACCCAACACTTTTTCCATTTTATCCTTATCACGGGTAAGTGTTAAGCGCTCTTTTTTAGTTAAATTATCAATACTGCCATCGTTCAGCATTTTTTCGATGCTCTGCATTTTTTTAACACTTTTACGAACTGTGTTAAAATTGGTAAGCATACCGCCTAACCAACGCTCTGTTACGAAAGGCATATTGATGCGCTTTGCACAATCAGAAACGATTTCTTTTGCTTGTTTTTTGGTAGCTACAAACATTATTTTCTTTCCGCTTTTTGCGATTGATTTCAATGCAGCAGCAGTTTCCTGTAAACCTTCTACGGTTTTATTCAGGTCAATGATGTGGATACCTTTTTTCTCAGCAAAAATGTAAGGCAACATTTTAGGATTCCACTTCTTTTTCAAGTGACCAAAGTGTACGCCTGCTTCAAGAAGTTGCTGTTGTAAGGAAGTATTATTTTCCATTATAGTTATTTGAAAATTTGAAAATTTGAAAATTTGAAAACAAACTGCCATTGCGCTCCACCACAGCGGAGACAAAGACTTACCGTTTGCTGAACTGGAAGCTCTTTCTAGCTTTCTTACGTCCTGGTTTTTTACGCTCTACAGCACGTGGATCTCTTTTCAATAATCCAGCAGCCTTTAAAGCCGGGCGATAGTCTGCACTTACTTCGAGCAATGCACGCGCAATACCCAATTTGGTTGCTTCTGCTTGGCCCTTGATACCTCCACCCTGCGCATTGACAATAATGTCAAATTTGTCGGAAGATTCTACCGTTTTAAGGGGTGCCTCTACCTGATTTTGTAAGTAAATCAGCGAGAAGTAATTTTTGTAATCTTTGCCATTGACCGTTATTTTACCGTCTCCCTTGCTTAAGAACACACGGGTTACAGCTTCTTTACGACGACCAACTGCGTTTTTTTGCTTTTCCATTATTTCAATTTGAAAATTTGAAAATTTGAACGTTTAAAATTCTATTAGAAACGTCCATTTCAATTCATTTGTGATTAAAATTTAAGTTCTACTGGTTTTTGTGCACCATGTGGATGCGCAGTACCTACATATACAAATAACTTTTTGTACATTTTACGTCCCAAACGATTTTTAGGCAACATTCCTTTGATTGCTCTTTCGATGATCACTTCAGGCCTGCGCTTTAAAAGATCTTTCGCAACTTCTTCTTTACGGCCACCTGGGTAACCACTGAAATTGTCATAAATTTTTTCATTCAGTTTGTTGCCGGTAAATTTGATTTTGTCGCAATTGGTTACAATTACAAAATCTCCGCAATCAACGTGAGGTGTGTAATAGGCTTTATTCTTACCGCGAAGAATTGCCGCAATCCTAGAACACATACGTCCAACGGTTTGATTAGTACCATCAACCACATACCAGCTGTGTATAACGGTAGCCTCGTTCGCATGTTTGGTGGTGAAATGTAGTTTACTCATTGTATTTATTTTTAAGTGATGCCTTCGCTATCCCGTAGGCTTTTTTAAATGGACGGCGAAGGTAAGTGGGTACAGGTGATTTTCCTACTAATTGAATCAATATTTTTTAGCGCACCTTTATAACTAACTGATTTTCAATAATAATTTTGACTAAATATTTTAATAGCTAGGAAGAGAATACTTACATTATTAGTAAAAGGATTGTAATTGATGGGTGAAATTGAATTAATGCTTATTTGGCTAAAGCCGATAAAATTCAATCCCAAAATGACGGATACGCTAATTGTGGCCATTTTAATAGCTGCCGCTTCGCCTAAAAATCGATTCCCACCCAGCTTTTCTTCTTTTTGCCGTATTTTTCAAAATTGAACTTATACAATTTACCCGGACGGTGGGGAACGTCCTGTTCCATCTCATCGAGATCAATCAGTAAATCCATGGAAAAGAATTTTTTTCTAAAATTGCGCCGGTCCAATGTTACATCTAAGATGGCTTCATATAAATTCTGAAGGTCGCGCAAAGAGAACTTTTTAGGAAGCAAATTAAAGCCCAATGGGTGCTCCTGTACCCTCTTTTGCAATTGCTTAAAACAGGTGTCAAATATTTGTTGGTGATCAAAAGCTAGGTCTGATACACTCTTGACATCATGCCAGTGCAATTCATTGTCTAATATATTCAACTTATGGTGCTGGACATTAATCAGCGAGCAATAAGCCACCGTAACTACCCTTCCGGCAGGGTGCCTGCTCACTGTTCCAAACGTGCTTACTTGTTCAAGGTATACATCACTCAACCCGGTTCTTTGTTTCAAAACGCGATAGGCCGCAGCATCTAGATCCTCACTCGGAAAAACCAAATCTCCCAACAATGACCATTTACCTGAATATTTCTTCAGGTCACTTCTTATAAGTAACACTTTTAATTTTTGCTCATCAAAACCAAATATGATGCAATCCACTGATAATTCAATCCCATAGTTCTTTTCAAATCCTGACAGAGTGACTTGCCTTGATTTTAATTGCTGCATTCCATTATTGTTTTCCTTTGAAGCCATAGATTATATTACATCCTTAACCGAAAAGAGATTGTTTAATTCCTGCAAAAAATGAATGCTTACTTATATTAGTTTAATACCCCCTTACCCTTTCACTCAATTTTAACTCCCATCTGCATTTCTTTATTTACTATACAACTGATTGTAAGCCCTATCCATTTTGACTTTCCGGCTATATTACAAATTATTGATTATCCAGCATCATTTACTGTGTAAAGTAAAAACATTGTTCGACATTGCAAAAAAAGGGGGCGGGGTATTTTTAAAACCTCAGGCAACTTCATGGCTTCCAGCAAATCACAAGAGCAGTCTATTTGAATAGTGATTGCAACCAGTTTTATCAACTTTATATAAACCAGTTCTGCAACTCCACAGAGGAATTAAAAACGCTTAGCTCCCTATTTTAAACTAAAATCGGCAACCGGCAGTTTATTTCCAGCACCAACCGCTAAAATAGTACGATGCTGCAATTTTAATTTTTAACTTTGATGCAGCAAAGCAATTATGAATCAACCGCATCGCACGAAAGAACTACAGCAGCAAACAGCAAAATGGCTATCAACGCCAGGCTCCATTGATTTATCCAACATCGAACTCCTCCGGGATATTTTACGATGGCATGAATACCGGTATTATGTTCAAAATGATCCATTAATCAGTGATACTGAATATGATAGCTTATTTTCAATTTTACAAAAATTTGAATTCGAACATCCTGAAATAATTACACCTGACTCACCCACACAGCGAGTAGGCGTTGGATTAGCTAATGATTTTGCCAAAGTTGAACACCTAGTGCCGATGCTGTCATTGGAGAACTCCTATAATGCTGCTGACCTGCTGGATTGGGAAAGAAAGGCCTTAGAATTATCCGCGCTAGACAGTATTGAATATTGTGTAGAACCTAAATTTGACGGAGCCAGCATTTCATTAATTTATGAAAACGACCTACTCTCCCGATCCGCTACCCGCGGAGATGGTACTGTAGGTGACGACATCACACTCAATACAAAACAAATAAAATCCGTTCCACTCTCTGCAAAATTCAGCAGCTATGGAATTGAGCAAATTGAAATAAGAGGTGAGGTGTTGATCAATAAAAAAAATTTTAAGGCCTACAACGAAAAGCTAATGGAAGAGGGAATTCCACCCTTTGCCAATCCAAGGAATGCCGCCGCAGGCTCCTTGCGAATCAAAGACACGCTTGTAGTCGGCAAAAGAAACCTAGAGGTTTTTTTATACCATGTCAGCTTTTCCACCAGCGCAGCACCACATTCCAAAACTAGCGACGATGCTAAACAACCCAAATCTCACTCAGAAATGCTGGAAATGCTATGGGAGCTAGGTTTCAGAAGTCCAAAAAATGAAATGAAGGTGGTCAGGGGAATCAATGGTGTAATAAAATACATTGAAGCGTTTGAGGAAAAAAGAGATGGGCTGCCCTACGAAATAGATGGGATGGTGATAAAAGTAAACGACCTGCAACTCCAGGAAAAACTTGGCATGACATCGCACCATCCTAGGTGGGCAATTGCTTTCAAATTTAAAGCCCGACAGGCAACCAGTAAATTACTTTCAGTAGAATTTCAGGTAGGCAGAACGGGTGCCGTAACCCCTGTTGCCAAGATAGCCGCGGTATTAGTTGGTGGTGTAACGGTTACCAGTATCTCCATCCACAATGAAGAATACATCAAGGAAAAAGAACTGATGCTCGGAGATACTATTTTAATAGAACGCAGTGGCGATGTAATTCCGCAAATAGTGAAATCATTTGCCGAATTAAGAACCGGTGAGGAAACCAACATTCAGTTCCCTAAAAATTGCCCTATTTGTAACCACCCACTCTTTAAGCCTGCAGAAGAGGCCGTTTGGCGCTGTATCAATATCAACTGCACCGCCCAGGTGGTAGAAAGAATCATACATTTTGTAAGCAAGGACGCAATGGACATTAAAAATTTTGGAGAGGCAAATGTTCGAAAATTTTATGATTCGGGGCTGCTAAAAGATATCCCTGATATTTACCGACTGGATTTTGACAAGATTGGTAAAATGGAAGGATTTGGAAAAAAGTCAATTGATAATTTACAGTCTGCCATTGAACAGTCCAAATCACAACCATTGCACCGGCTGATCTTTGGTCTGGGAATTCGCTATGTTGGTGAAACCACCGCCAAAACCTTGGCTAATTCGGTTACCCACCTACTTGATTTTAAAAACTTCAGTGAAGAGCAGCTGCTTGAACTGGAAGATGTGGGGGTAAAAGTTGCCGGAAGCATCCACCGCTTTTTTCATGATGACGATAACTTGGCCATGCTGCAACAACTGGAAGGATTGGGTATTTCACTGAAGAATCAAAAAAAACAAGTAGCCGATAATGATGCGCTCGCTGGGCAAACGTTTTTATTCACGGGCAGTTTGATGCAATTAAAAAGAACGGATGCAGAGGAAATGGTAGAAAAAAATGGAGGGAAAATAGTAAGTGGTGTGAGTAGCAAATTAAACTACCTCGTGGTAGGCGAAGATGCTGGTAGCAAACTAGAAAAAGCTAAGAAAATCCAATCCATCAAAATAATCAATGAGGAAGATTTTATAAAAATGCTTCCTAAATAGTCCTTTTTTTTTCATATATTTATAGGTGTGGCTTTCGTAAGTAAAAATCTGCCCGCAAGCAATATGGCTTGCCCGCAAAGCACCCCTTTAAATTACTCGTTATGATAAAAAACATTCAAGGCGAAAAATGGAAACAACTACAATTTGCTGGCTACAAATCCCTTCGCAGAAAATATGCGGTATCGTCTATGGGGCGAGCAGCAAGCTATACCAAAGACCTTAATGAGGATGGGAAAATATTAAATGGGTCTATTACCTCGGGCTACCGAACGTTAAACCTTCACTTAGACTCGGGCAACGGAACATTCTACCTGCATAGAGAAATTGCGAAGTTTTTTTGTAAAAAAACTTCTCCAAGATTTAAGTATGTAATTCATCTTAATCACAAAAAAGATGACAACCATTTCAGTAATCTTAAATGGGCAACGCTCGAAGAAGTGGGAATTCACCAGCAGGACAGTCCTCAAAAAATTGCCTACAAAAACCGCCAGGCGAATAAAACAATAGGGTTAAAATTAAATATTTCACAGGTTAGACATATTAAGGAAACCATCAATAATCCCAAACGAAAACTCACTTTCAAACAAATGGCTATGAAATACCATGTAAGTGAAATGACGATGTACCGAATCAAGAGTGGAGAAAACTGGAAAAGAGTGAAATGAAAAATAAGTATTTTTTACAAAAGGAATTGGTCATTTGAACCAATTCCTTTTTTTTTGGTTTACCTTAAATAAAATATTCCATATGCCAGCCAGCAGTACCCTGCAATTTTTAAAAGACTTAGCAAAGCATAATAATAAAACCTGGTTTGATACCAACCGTTCAAGGTACGAAGTCGCAAAAGCTGATATCCAGGCAATGGTGGCAGCCTTAATTCCTGCCATTGCCGCATTCGATCCTCCTATTGGACAGTTAGTTGTGAAAGATTGTACCTTTCGGATTAACCGAGATGTACGCTTCAGTAAAAATAAAAGTCCCTACAAAACCAATATGTCCGCCTATTTCAGCAGCGGTGGAAAAAAGGCATCCGTAGCCGGTTATTACTTTCACTTGGAACCTGGAAAAAGTTATGCTGCAGGCGGTTTTTACAGTCCTCAGCCTGCAGAACTTTCCAAAATCAGACAGGAAATAGATTATAGTTTAGATGACTGGAAAAAAATTCTCTCTAACAAAACCTTTAAAAAATATTTTCCAGCAGGGGTTGATGGAATAGCTTCTCTAGTAAGGCCTCCCAAAGGCTATGATGAAAATAACCCTGCCATCCAGTACCTAAAAATGAAACATTTCATTGTTAGCAAACCATTCACGGATACAGCCTTGCAAAGTAAAACATTGATAAAAGATATTGTCGCTACTTTTAATGCTATGAAACCAATGATCGATTTTTTAAACCAGGCAGTAGAATAACTCATTTAAAAAAGAGTGGCCAGAGATAAAAATCTCCAGCCTTGCTTACCTCTGAAACCACAAGAAAAAAAGTTAGAAATATTTTTTTACAAATGAAATAATTACAATTAATTAAATAAAAAATAGAAAAGAATTGGAGAAGGCTTTCATTGAGATCGAAGAAAAATAAAAAACAGAGCAGAGAGTAAATGTACAGTTTTATTTTTATTTTATATAATATTTTTAAATAATATTTAAAGTTTTTTTTAATCCATTTTTCTGCCTACCATTTTCCAAATGATTGCATTTTCTTCTCAAAAAAAATATCCTTTCCAACAAAAAAATCCGCAAAAGGGAAGTCGATTTTTAATCGATCTCAATAAGCGCAAGATTAGTTTCTAAGGCTAAGCCGGCAAAAAAGCCGACCTTTGCAACCGCAATGGAAAAGTCAAACTTTATAGATTACATCAGAATTTTTTGCCGCAGCGGCCATGGAGGCCCTGGAAGTAGGCATTTTATGCGAACCAAATACAATGCCATGGCAGGGCCGGATGGGGGCGATGGGGGACGAGGGGCGCATATCATTTTAAGAGGTAGCACGCAACTTTGGACCCTTTTGCACCTTCGCTATTATAAAAATGTACTAGCCGAAGATGGGGAAAGTGGCAGCAAAAATAATAGTACCGGCAAATTTGGAAAGGATATTATCATTGAAGTACCGTTGGGTACCATTGCCCGTGATGAAATAACGGGCCAAATAGAAGCTGAAATACTAGAAGACGGCCAAGAAATCATTTTAGTAAAGGGCGGCCGAGGTGGTTTAGGCAACAGTAATTTCAAAACTGCCACTAACCAGGCACCCGAATATGCACAACCAGGCGAAGATGGCAGCGAAGGATGGAAAGTGCTAGAACTCAAAGTATTGGCAGATGTAGGACTCGTAGGATTTCCCAATGCAGGCAAGTCTACCCTGCTTTCTGTAATCACCGCTGCTAAACCAAAAATTGCAGATTATGCATTTACCACCCTAGTTCCGCAGTTAGGGATGGTGGATTACCGAGATGGAAAAAGTTTTTGTATTGCAGATCTTCCCGGCATCATTGAAGGAGCCGCTGAAGGCAAGGGATTGGGACATCGATTTTTACGGCACATTGAACGCAACTCAATTTTACTGTTTTTGATTCCAGCAGATTGTACGGATCACAAAAAAGAATTTGAAATATTGGTAAATGAATTAAAAGAATACAATGCCGAAATGCTGCAAAAGGATTTTGTAATCGCCATCAGTAAAAACGATATGCTGGACGATGAGTTAAGGGCTGCTATTGCAAAAGAGCTACCTCAAAAAATTCCACATATTTTTATTTCCTCCATTACTGGTCAAGGTCTTCCGGAATTGAAAGACCTACTTTGGAAAACTTTGAATGCTCCACCTAAAGAAATTTAAAAAATACAATCGAAAAACTGCTACCTAGTAGCGGTTTTTTTTATTTAAAGAATGCCAACAACTGCAAATGACTGTCGTTTGCAGACACTATAATTGAAAAAATACTACCCCTTACTTACTTCTAAGATTCGACTAAAAAAATGATTTTCCAAAGGTTGACCATGAAAAAGTTGCTATTCCTTCACAATATTGTAATTTGCTATTTCACAAAAAGATGGTTGCATGTTTAAGAGCAAAATTGCCGGTATCGGGAAGTATATCCCAGAAAATACCACCACCAATGAAGATCTGAAGAAATATATGGATACCAGTGACGAATGGATCCAAGAACGAACCGGTATTCAAGAAAGGCATTATGCGCATCGAACCGAAGAAACTACTACTACCATGGGTGTAGCAGCCGCAAAAATTGCCATCGAAAGAGCCGGCACCACGGCCAAAGAAATTGACTTTATTATTTTTGCGACCCTTAGCCCCGACTATTATTTTCCGGGATGCGGAGTACTAGTTCAAAGAGCCTTGCAGATGAATGAAATTGGCGCTTTAGATATCCGGAATCAATGCAGTGGATTCGTTTACGCCTTATCGATAGCCGACCAATTTATACAAACAGGAATGTATAAAAATATCCTGGTGATAGGCAGCGAAAAACATTCTTTTGGATTAGACTTCTCCACCAGAGGAAGAAATATTTCCGTAATATTTGGTGATGGTGCTGGTGCAGTTGTACTTCAGCCAACTCAAAAAACAAACCAAGGTATATTAAGTACCCACCTTCACAGTGATGGTGCAAGTGCAGAATTACTGGCCATGTACAACCCAGGAACGCATGCCAATCATTGGGTGAAAGAAAAAATAGCGAATTACTCAGATGCTGAAATAGGTGATATGTTCATGAGCAAAGAGATGATTGATCAGGCACAAAATTTTCCTTTTATGGATGGGCCGGCTGTATTTAAAAAAGCGATTGTAAAATTTCCGGAAGTAATCAAAGAAGCCTTAAATGCCAATGGACTAACCATTGCCAATTTAAATCTACTCATTCCGCACCAAGCTAATTTGCGCATTAGTCAATTTGTACAACAAAAACTGGAACTGCAGGACCATCAGGTATTCAATAATATTCAGCAATATGGTAATACTACGGCCGCTTCCATACCTATTGCCCTATGTGAAGCATGGGAACAGGGCAAAATTAAAGAGGGTGACCTGGTTTGCCTAGCAGCGTTCGGAAGCGGATTTTCATGGGCAAGTGCGATGATTAGATGGTAGCAGTTAATTTTACTTATTGAGATCAGTTATTTAAAAAGGAAATCCAACATTGAGCTACCTTTGTAAGTAATTACAAGTAATGAAACGTAGAATACTCTATTTCGTAAATCCCATTTCCGGCACCCGTGGAAAGGAGAATTTAATAAAAAAAATTGAAGAAAAAACAACGCTGCAGGGTATCCCATTTGAGATAGTATATACCAATGCCAAGGGTGATTATCAATTTTTAAATGAAAAAATTCTCCTGGAGCAAATTACTGATATTGTAATCTGCGGTGGCGATGGTACCATAAGTAAGGTAGCCGGATCCTTGCTGAAAGAAAATGTAAACATCGGTGTGATCCCCATGGGCTCTGGTAATGGCCTGGCCTTGGCAGCAAAAATTCCTACAAAAATAGACTCGGCGCTAGCTATAATTTTCAAAGGTAACGCTGCTTATATCGACTCTTTTATTATCAATGGAAGTTTTAGTTGTATGCTCTGCGGGCTGGGATTTGATGCACAAGTAGCACATGATTTTTCGAGGGAAACATCTAGAGGACTGATAACGTACATTAAACAAACAATCATTAATTTCATCAGGGTTCGTCCATGGACTTTTGAAATTACCAATAAAGGACAATCATTTACTACTTCGGCCTACTTTATCAGCATAGCAAATAGTAACCAGTTTGGCAACCAGTTCACCATTGCACCCAAGGCTAGTCTCGCTGATGGTTTACTGGATATTGTTGTGGTAAAAAAAATGCCGAAGTATCGATTTTTATGGTCTGTATTAAAACAGGTGCTGAATGGAAAATTGAAAGATTATGATGAAAGCTCCTTTCATAAAGAAGAAGTATTGTACTTTCAAACCGACCAGCTAATTATACAAAACCCAGCAGCAGCTCCGTTCCACATAGATGGTGACCCTTGCACCACATCGAGCGAATTTAAAATAGAAATAATTCCCAATGCTTTCAAATTATTACAACCTGCTGTTTAGCTGTTTGAACCATCCTGTTTAATTTTACTGAAATGGGGGGGGATAAGAATTACTGAATCGATTAATTTATTTTCCAAGCAATGCTAAAAGTACAGCCAATACTTTTTGGTTAGCATCTGAAGTAAAAGAAGCAATCACGTCCTTTTTTTCAGAAGTGGTTAAATGGAAATTTAACGCTGCACTCTGGTCTTCCTTCTTGGGCTCATAAATAAAAGTAAGGCGATGTAGCTTGTCTCCGAATAAATTTTCTAAATAATTGAATTCGTCTGATTGATTAAAATCCTGAAAATTATGCCAACTATGTTCCAAGATAGTAGCTGGTTTGGTTATCATATCCACCATTGAGCCCGTTTCACTGGTTGGCTTCCAGTAATCACTCACCCTGTCTCTTATCTGCAACACGATTACCCCAGAAGTATTGTTGATGATCCATTCTTTGAAATGATCGATAAAACGAAACGAAGTTTCCTGTCCAAAATTATCTTTTATCCCCGCATCCATTACATCAATAACCGGACTTGTAGGTAACCAAACATTGGGCAATACGTAAGGGAAAGTAGCATTCATCCTTAAAGCGGTAAGCAGTCGAATACTACCAGGATCTTGCCTCGCAAACAAAGAGGTAAAATCCACCGCATCTGGTGCATGCCTCTTATCGGACGAAAATGCCGAAGGCTTCATCATAAAACTAAGTGGCTGTGTTCCAATCATCATTTTTCGGCCGTCGAGCGTGATAACTGAATTGTATATAATCAGCGGGATATTAGCAGCCTTTTCATCTGCAACATAATCCCTCAATTGTTTATTCAAAATACCACCCGTGTTTAGATTCAATTTTTCCTCAAATGCATATCCTCGATCCTTTACATACTGATTGGCTCCAATAGAAAATTTTTGAGCAGGCGCAAAAAGATCACGGCTCACCATCGATGAAAATATTGGGTTTAACAGGTCTTCTGAAATATTTTCAATATACTCAGTAGCTTGTAAATTGATGGAATTTGATTTTTTTCTTTCAGCATATAATTCCCTAAAGTAGGTGGCGGATAACATTCCGCCACTTGCCCCACTAATTAAAAATGTTTGCTGCATCAGTTTCCCGCTGGTAATTCGATCTAGCTGCTGTAAAACACTCATCACAAAAGTCGCACTTCGCAATCCTCCTCCACTAACGTTCATGAAAATCATAACTGGTTTCTCAGAAGACTGCTTTTGCTTCCAGCTATCTAGGATATTTACCATGTTAGCCTTATCTCGACTAATGAATTCCGGCGAACACAATTGTTGAAGCGATTGTTTGTCGTAGATAGGGCGTTCTGATTTTTGACTGTAATTAAGTCCATACGCCTTATTGCGAGGATCAATAATTTCATTCTTAAAAAGGAAATTAAATCCCAAAATCAGCCCAAGCAAAAACAATACACTCCAACTCTGTAAAAAATAAGTAAGTGCTCCAATTGCGGCAACCATAATTGCAAAAAATATAAAAATACTCGCTGCAGCAGGGGCTTGAAAAAATTTAATATCCAAAAAGAAACCCACGGAGATTAAAAATATAAAGGCAACAATAATTCCCAACATGGCAGCAAAATGATGGCGCTTGAAAATAGTATCCAAGAACTCTTGACTGTAATGAACCACCGGCCTTACCTTCTTAAATTTAAAGCGACTAGAAATAAAATAAGTCACCTTCATTCCAAAACCATCAGGTTGGGATTGCTCTGCAGGTTGATAGCTTTTTTTAAATTCATCCGGATTGGAGATAACAGGAGTAATGGTGCGTAAAATAGTTCTATCAGCACTAAAAAAAAATACAAAAGAAAAAGCAATACACAATATAAGTCCTCCTAAAAATCCAATGACTAAAACCAGCACCTCCGAAATGCCGATCAATTCTTTGTACAAATTAAACTGCACCGCTTTGGAGAGATAAAAAGAGAGGAAGAGCAGCGGCAGGATAGCATTGTTAATGCAATATTTTAGAAATGGTTTGGAAGTAGTAGCTAAAAATTTAAATCGTTTGGTATGCAAAATGAAAGTGGTGATATTCCAGCTCATAAAAAATACGCCCATCGTGACACCTATCAATGCAGTGCTTACAACATTTACTTTGCCCATATATTCAGGAACGAAGAATAGGGAATCAGCACCAAAATTTTTCAATAATCCACTGTTGAGCGTACTCGTTAATATTGCCCAAAAGAGCAACAATATTTGGTACTTGCGAAAATGCAATATTATCAGCTGAATGGGAAAAGAATAAAAAATATTTTTGAGAAGTAGGCGCATTTAGATCGTTTTACTAAATATACAACGATAAAATTAGCGTTTTAATATGTATGATTGCTAAAAGGCCTTAGTTCCTTTGAGGAGCCCTAACCACATACAATAAACCTACTACCACCATTACTAGTAACATGGCAGTAAATTGATGTGCAACCCCTAGCCAAACAAGTCGGCTAGAATAGGTAGCATTAAGCACCGTTAAGATACCTAGTATAACCTGAATGCATACCAGCAGCAGCAATGTTATCCGAAGTTGGGAGAAAAGGCGATTTTCCCGTACGATACGAGCCTTCCAAAACCAGGTAATAATTAAACCAAACAGAAGGTATGCCAATCCCCTATGAATAAAATGGATGGCAATAGGATTGTAAACAAAATTTGTTGCTAAAGGCATCTCTTTAAACAAAGTTGCAGGAATCAATACCCCATTAATGTCAGGCCAGGTAGGTGCCAATATCCCTGCCCTTAATCCGGCCATTAATGCTCCATAGATGAGCTGAAAAAAGAGCACTATTGCTACGGATAATAATATATTTCGTAAGGATGAATTGGCTACTTGTTGTTCGGGTGAAATAATCAACCGCAAGGCAAACCATCCGGTATAACTCAATAAAACTATCGCTGCAATAAAGTGCGTAGCGAGTTCAACATGTCCAACAAAATATTTCTCGGGCACCAAGCCACTTTTTACCATCATCCAGCCAATGGCTCCCTGCAAAGCGCCTAATATAAAAAGAATGATCATGGGAAGCAGCATTTCTTTTTTAAATTTTCTTTTAAGGAGAAAATAAATGAAGCCGATTAAAAAAACCATTCCCATCATTCTTGCCCAAACCCGATGAAACCATTCCCAAAAAAAAATCGATTTAAACTCGGATAAAGTAAAATTCTGGTGTACGTATTTAAACTGATCTGTCCCCTTATACTTATCAAACTCTGCCTGCCAAGCAATTAAATCCAACGGAGGCAGTGTGCCGGTGACTGGTTTCCACTCGGTAATGGAAAGGCCCGATTCTGTCAAACGGGTAATCCCCCCCAGCAGAATCTGAATCATTATCATTCCAACCCCTATTAATAACCAGCTAGCGACTGCCCTAGCAGCGCGGCTATCTATACTATCATTTTTTAATATTTTGGCCATAGCGATCACAAAGTTAGCTCAGCAAAAGTTGATTCTCCTCAATCAGTCGTAATTTTAATAATTAAATCAGCTTTTTGTTAAACACATGTTGCTCCCTTACTTTCAAAATATAGTACTCGAGGCTGGTCTGGATGAGGCCGGAAGAGGTTGCTATGCTGGGCCTGTATTTGCGGCGGCGGTTATTTTACCGGTTGATTTTCATCATCCCCTACTCAACGACAGTAAGCAGCTTAAGGAAAAACAACGGGATTTACTAAGGCCCATCATCGAAAAGGAAAGCGTTGCTTTTGCGGTGGCTTCAATCGACAATGATGAAATAGATGTCATCAATATTTTGCAGGCATCCTACAAAGCCATGCATCTTTCAATTGCCCACTTAACAGTAAAACCTGGCCAATTGCTCATTGACGGAAATCGATTTAAACCCTATAAAAAAATACCCTATACCTGCATAATAAAAGGGGATGGAAAATATGCATCGATTGCAGCTGCCAGCATTTTAGCAAAAACATATCGGGATGAACACATGCAACAGCTACATAAGGAATTCCCCTATTATGGCTGGGATAAAAATAAAGCTTATGGTACTGCAATTCATCGCAAGGCAATTGAAAAAAAGGGCCTTTGTAAATATCACCGTATAAGTTTTAATATTAATCCTACTAATTCGTAATACGATTGGTATCCTGCTTTCCTTTTCCTTCTTGTACCTATTCCATTTCAGCGTATTCCCATTACTGCTGGCACAAAAAATGAAATGCCGCATCTTTTTCATGTCAAAACATTCATTAAAAAAATCGAATCAGTGAAATTTACCCTGCCCAATCACCCAACCCTTGTCGGAGAATAGTCCAATCATCAGTAGTGCAATCAACTATGGTAGAAGGTGTCATTCCGCCAATGCCCCCATCAATTACAAAATCAACTAGGTACTCAAATTTTTCATGAATGATTTCAGGGTCCGTATAATCTTCTACCATTTCGCCGGGCAAAGAAGTACTCAAAATGGGATTGCCTAGCGCAGTCAAAATTTGTTGACAGATAACATTATGGGGTACACGAAGCCCAATGGTGCTTTTTTTACTCTGCAATATTTTTGGCACCTGTTTACTAGCAGGCAAAATGAAAGTATAAGGGCCAGGTAAATAACTTTTCAACATCCGATAAAGTGGCGTATCAATGCTTTTAGTATAATCACTCAGATGGCTCAAGTCGCTGCAGATAAAAGATAGCTGTGCCTTTTGATGGTCGATATTTTTTATTTGGCAAATTTTTTCAATCGCCTTATGCTGCATGATATCACATCCAAGACCATAAATGGTGTCTGTTGGATATATTATTACACCCCCATCTTTTAAGCATTCGATTACCTGCTTAATTAATCTTGGCTGGGGATTTTCGGGATGTATTTGTAATAGCATAGTTATCAATTAAGTCCTTAGTATGACTGATCTATTTCAGGGATTTTTTCCGCAGGTTTATTTATACGCTCCCTTTAAGATAGTAAGGTAAACAACTTGCAGAATGAATGAAAATTATTTTCTAAATAAACCCATCATTGTGAAAAGCCTATTTGCCAAAATAGATTCTAAGGCAAATGAAACCAGGAAAGAATGCCTCCGAATATTTTAATTAATCTTTCCAAAAATGAAATTTAGGGGATTTAATAGAAAAAAGGGGGTGGGCGCGTTTAACAAAGGGTAAAGTACTACTTTTGTGACAACTTTAAACACCCCGCCGCGGCTTTTCCGCTGGTGAAATTAAATAAAATAATTATGTCTTTAATCTCAGTTGGAACCATGGCTTTTGATGCCATTGAAACGCCTTTCGGAAAAGTAAATCAAATTGTAGGTGGCTCAGGTACCTATGTAGCCTATGCAGCAAGCAATTTTGTTAGTACCATCAAGCAAATTTCCATTGTCGGATTCGATTTTCCAGAAGAAGAAATGGCAGAACTAAAAAAACGAGGTGTTCAACTAGAAGGAGTAGAAGTGGTGCCAGATAAAAAATCATTTTTCTGGAGTGGCAAATACCACCTCGACATGAATAACCGCGATACCTTAGTAACGGATTTAAATGTATTAGCCGACTTTAATCCAATCGTGCCAGATAGCTACCAGGGTGCCGAATTCTTGATGCTAGGCAATTTGGCTCCTAATCTACAATTGAGCATCATCAACCAGCTGAAAGTTAGGCCAAAGCTGATTGTCATGGATACCATGAATTTTTGGATGGACATTGCAATGAGCGATTTAGAGGCAGTATTGAAAAAAGTGGATGTTTTGATGGTCAATGATGCGGAAGCAAGACAACTAAGTGGACAATACTCCTTGGTAAAGGCTGCCAAAGTGATACTTGAAATGGGACCAAAATTTTTGGTCATCAAAAAAGGGGAGCACGGCGCACTGTTATTCCATGAAGACCATGTCTTTTTTGCACCCGCATTGCCTTTAGAGGAAGTGTTTGACCCAACCGGTGCAGGCGATACTTTTGCAGGAGGATTTATCGGATACCTTGCCAAAACCGGGGATATTAGTTTTGGGAATATGAAAACTGCCATTATTGTTGGTAGTGCATTGGCCAGTTTTTGTGTAGAAAAATTTGGACCTAATAGAATGAAGGAAATTACTAAAACAGATATCGATCAGCGACTAAATGAATTTGTACAGCTCGTAAACTTTGAAATAGACCTAGTGTAAGGTGCTCAATAAAGGTCATTAACCGAAGTCTTATTCACTTCGGTTTTTTATTGGAGGAACCACTAAATAGCAATTCATGCACAGGCTATTCTTTTTTTTTAGAAATAACATAAAGATGAAATAGGAATCAGATGATCGATATTTAAAAGCGTTTTTTTATCTTTATACTTCACTAAGCTTTTGTAATTGAAAAGCAGTTTTTAATGTAGCATTAAATTTTACAATATATGGTAGAAATAATTGCACTTTATTTTCTTTGTAAAAGGAATGGAATGCTGGCAGCTCAAAAAGGACTTAATCCACGCACCTGGAAATGGTATACCATACTAGCCTGGCTTTTGACTGAAATAGTTGGTGTCATCATTGGAATAACATTATATGGAGAAGAAAACCTGATGGGGGTAATGTCATTAGGAATCATTAGTGCCTTTGGAGGGTATTTAATCATTAAGTTTGTGCTAGATAAAAAACCTGATTTCTTTGAAGATGACATCAATAGAATTGGAGTGGATGAACTTCACCCTCCCAGAAACTAAATAATTATCTAACCGACGACTGTAGGCATTGACAAAAAAGGGAGCTTCAACCAAAGATTCGAATTCTAATAAAAATAGCTGACTGGAATGACAAATAAAACACTTTACCTTAAGATTACAACATTACTGTTGTTCGCTATATCTTTTAAAAATTTGCAAGCCCAGCAAATTGATTCTCTATTAGAAATATTGGATTCAAAATATCTGCAAGAAAAAATCTATATGCAGGTTGATAAGGCTTATTACAATGCGGGAGAAACTATATGGTTCAAGGCTTACCTTAGTGCAGACAACCTTCAAGGGCCTGTGAGTAAAACATTATATGCAGAGCTGATGGATGACAAGGGAATAGTGCTGCAACGAAGAATGATGCCGATAATGCAATCTGGTGCTGCTTCCAATTTCGATTTGCCCGATTCGGTAAACTACACCCGACTTTACATTAGGGCATATACTACCTGGATGCTTAATTTTGATTCATCGCTTCTATATTTAAAGACGATACAAATAATTCCGACTAAACCGGTCGTTAAAAAGGCTCCCACCCCTGACACTTACAGCGTACAGTTTTTTCCCGAAGGCGGTGACCTGATCAATGGCATTTCGTCGAGGGTGGCATTCAAAGCTACCGACAACCAGGGAACCCCTGTTGCAGTAAAAGGAGATATCGTAGATAGCAAAGGAAAAAAAATAACCTCTTTTTCGTCTATCCATGATGGGATGGGATACCTCACCCTACAACCAACTGCAAAAGAAAAATACCGTGCTATTTGGAAAGATAAAAAAGGGATGCAGCACGAAACTGTATTACCCGATGCAAATAAACAAGGGGTTGTGCTGAGTACCGAACTCACCGCTAATCAACTGAATTATACTCTTAAAAGACCCGATAGTGTAGCGGCTGATTATACAACCTATCAGATAGAGGCACAAATGCACCAACGGCTGGTATACAGTGCCAAGGTGAATATGACAAAAAAGACGAGTATCACCGCGCAGATAGATACTGATAGCTTGCCCAATGGCGTTTTGCAATTAACTATATTCAATGCTGCCCTTCAGCCGATTGCCGAACGCATAGTTTTTATCAATCATGATAATTATTATTTCATTACCGATATACATTCCGCGGATAAGAACCTTTCCAAACGTGGCCGCAATTCACTACAAATAGATGTAGGAGAAAGCTTGATATCTAATTTATCAATCTCTATTACCGATGCAGACCTCAATCCAATTTCTAAAAATGAAGAAAGTATTTATTCGCAGCTATTATTATGCAGCGATTTAAAAGGATATGTTTACAATGCAGCCTATTATTTTTCAGGAGATGCCGATTCTGTAAAGCAGCATCTTGACCTAGTAATGATGACCAATGGATGGAGAAGATTTAAGTGGAATGATATTTTAACAGGCAATTGGCCTAAAATAAAATCCATTCCAGAGAACAATCTTTTCATCAAAGGTCAAATTTTGGGACTATCAAAATCATTGCTATTCCAAAAAGAATTAACCGGCATATTAAAAACCAAAAATGGATCCAGTAACATTTTCACCATGCCAGTAAATAGCTTGGGGGAATTTAAACAGGAAGGTCTTTACTTTTTTGACACTGCCAAATTGCATTATCAACTCAATAATGATAAGGACAAAACCCTGACAACAACAGCCAGTTTTGCATTTAAAAGTAATTTTATTAAAGGGCCGCTGCAATCCATTTCAATGCTTTCAGGATTGTATTCACCTGAAAAGACAGACAGTATTGTCTTGCTGAAAAGCAGTTCATTGGCCAACTTGCTTCGCAATCAGACAGAACGAAATAGAATAAAAACCCTTGAA
This sequence comes from Ferruginibacter sp., assembly GCA_044357815.1. Classification (GTDB taxonomy): domain Bacteria; phylum Bacteroidota; class Bacteroidia; order Chitinophagales; family Chitinophagaceae; genus Ferruginibacter. Next base: position 20,177 of record JBIKOV010000011.1, read on the forward strand.
ACAGTAACGATTCGAAGTTCACAAAAGTCGCTAAAGCAAAAATTGGATGAGGAGTATACTTCCGGCTTTTTTTCTGGTGGCGACGGCTATACCTTTACAACCGAGGATGACCCATTTGCAAAATCAGCTATTAGTATATTAGCTTATTTACAAGGTAAGGTGCCTGGTTTGCAAATTAACACTACCGGTGAAGGAAGTGCCACCTGGCGCGGAAGTGCTACCAGCTTTTTTTTGAATGAAATTACTTCAGATGTTTCAAGGCTGCAAAATACTAACATGAACGATGTAGCGATGATCAAGATTTTTCGACCACCATTTTTTGGTGCAGTTGGTGGTGGTGCTGGAGGAGCTATTGCGATTTATACGAAAAAGGGTGGCAGCGACAACTCGCAAATCAAAGGTTTGCCTGTCGTAATTATCAATGGCTATTCAATTATCAAGGAATTTTATTCACCCGACTACGAAAAAAAATCTGAACCTGATGTCAACGATTACAGGGCAACGCTTTATTGGAATCCAAATTTACACTTTGACAAAAATACAAGGCGGGTAACTATTCCATTTTTTAATAGTGATTTTTGCAAAAAAATACGGGTTACCATTGAAGGAATTAATGAAGTTGGAAAATTAACAAGGGAGGAGAAAATCATTGAATAATTTCGTCCTTCAATTTCAAACAAGGAGTTAGTATAAGTTAATAGCCCTTCTTAATATTCAACTGCAAATTAAAAAGAAGTTGAATATCCACTCCTTTTTTAAAACTTATTGTTAGAAACTTTTTTACACTACAATTCCTTCAAGCGACAAAAGAAAAGCGTATTCTCTGGCCTTATCAGTCAAAGGCTTATACCTTCCGGAAGCACCGCCATGTCCGGCTTCCATATCTGTATGCATCAATAATAAATGATCGCCGGTTTTCATTGCTCTAATTTTTGCCACCCATTTGGCTGGTTCAAAATATTGAACCTGGCTATCGTGCAAACCGGTAATTACCATCATATTGGGATAGGTATGATTGCCTACATTATCATAGGGAGAATAGGATTTCATGTAGTCGTAGCTTTCCTTATCCGCAGGATTGCCCCATTCATCATATTCATTGGTTGTAAGTGGAATAGACGAATCGCTCATGGTGGTTACTACATCCACAAATGGCACGGCGGCAATTACGCCTTGCCAAAGATCGGGACGCATATTTATGATGGCGCCCATCAATAATCCTCCGGCACTACCCCCATTAGCATAGAGATGACTTGAAGAACTGTATTTTTTCGCAATCAAAAATTCAGCGCAATCTATAAAATCAGTAAACGTATTTTTCTTATTCATCATCTTGCCATCCTCATACCAATATCGCCCCAACTCCTGCCCTCCGCGGATATGAGCAATGGCAAATGCAAAACCCCGGTTTAATAAACTTAGTCGAACGCTGCTAAAGGAGGCGTCCATACTGATGCCATATGATCCGTATGCGTATAGCAACAACGGAGAATTGCCATCTTTTATAAATCCCTTTTTATATACAATGGAGATGGGTATTTGGATGCCATCTTTTGCAGTGGCAAACATTCGTTCCGTTTCATATTGCTGTGCATCAAAACCGCCTAATACCTCCTGCTGTTTCATCAGCCTTTTATCTTTCGTAACGATGTTGTAATCATATACTGAATTGGGAGTAGTCAACGAAGTGTAATTGAAACGAAGCGTATCCGAATTGTACTCGGGATTAGAACCAATACCTGCCACATAGGTTGGCTCATCAAATGGCAGAAAATGACTTTCATTATTTTGAGTATTCACAATATGAATTTGTGTCAATCCATTTCTTCTTTCATTGATGGCTATAAAATTTTTAAACAATTCAAAGCCCGAGACGAGCACATCTTGACGATGAGCAATCAATTCCTTCCAGCTACTTTCACCCGTGTTATCTTCTGCACAGGTAACAATCTTGAAGTTCTTTGCTTGCTGATTGGTACGAATATAAAATCGGTCATTTGCATGGTCTACACTATATAATACTTCCTTCATACGAGGCTGGAAAACAACCAATGCATCATTTGGCTGATCGGCATTTATCCAACTTACTTCCGAAGACAAGGTAGCCTTTGAAACTACGGTAATATATTTTTCAGATTTTGTTTTTCCTACCCCTATATAATTTGAAGGGTCCTTTTCTTCATACACCAGCTGGTCCAATGCAGGGGCAGTTCCAAGTAGATGTCGCATTATTTTTTCAGACAAAAGCGTCACCGGATTTTTTGCCGTATAAAAAATAGTTTGGTTATCATTAGCCCAAATAGGCCCACCTTCGGTTCCGGTTATGGCATCGCTGAGGGTCTCTCCTGTTACTAGGTTTTTGATATAAATCGTATACTCCCTTCTTGATAAAGTATCCACTCCATAGGCCAGCAAATTATTGTTGGGGCTAATAGAAAAACCAATGGCAGAAAAATAAGTATAGCCTTCTGCCATGGCATTTACATCGAGTAAAATTTCCTCCTTAGCTTCCAAGTTTTCCTTTTTACGGCAATAGATAAAATAATCTTTGCCTGTCACTTGGCGAGTATAATAAAAATAACCTCTTTTAAACACGGGAACCGATTCATCCTCTTCTTTTATCCTTGCCTTCATTTCATTGTACAAGCTATTCTGTAATGATTCCGTTCCAGCCATCATGACATCATAGTAAGCATTTTCAGCATTGAGGTAAGCAACCACTTTTTCACTATCAGGACCTTTTTTAAAATAATCATTTAGCCAATAATAATTATCAATTCTGGTGTCATCATGCGCCCTTAATTCCTGTGGTTGAATGGCACAAACTGGGGGGACAATATTCTGCGGCCACTGGTAGGAAGTTGTTTTCACTTTAATTGTATTGAAGCATTAAAAAATTAGCTATGTCACAAAAAATCATCAAAAGGAAGTTCGCCTTGCCAAAACAATCTCATTTTTAAACTGCCTTCTGATTCCTTTTAGATTAAACAGTTCTGTAAAGATAACATACACTCCGACTGCAAGCTGCTGATTTTTTTCTCCCAGTCCATCCCATCGGAAACTTCCTACGGTACCACACAAGGCGTTTTTTTGTAGATATCTAACTGGCCTGCCTAATGCATTAAAAATCGTGATATTGGCTGTATAGCCCGGCTCAGGAAAATGATAATCTAGGGTTGCAAAGTCATCCTGTCCATCATTATCAGGCGAAAAAATTTCTGGAGACAATTTTAACTCACCCATCAATCCATCATTGATTCGGTATTGTGAATTTTTGTAAGTGGGTGTTCCATATCCAACAGCAGTAGCGGCAGAATGCCAATTGTCTGCCAATTGGGTGGTAGCATTGTAATCAATCCTTTCCAGTGACACTCCTTCCACCTGATCCATCAGCTTAAAATGCCATTTTTCGTTATACGTTAACTCATCGATGATTTCCCCTTGCGCATTTAAAATAATGACAGTCCCCTTGTCATCATTTAAAGATGGCATTGCATCGATTTCTATAAATCCATCCTTATTTTGAACAATATAATTTGCCTTTACCATTGCAGCACTTGCCGTAATCACCCTAAATTCCTGTGGAAAAAACAAATTATTATCAGCACTCAGCGGTACAATCCCATTGATAGCACCACTGCCATTTCTGTTAGCAATATAGGTTTGCCGCAGATCCAATATTTTATTGCTTCGATTGTATATTTCTACATAATCTGTTGCGGAAGGCCGTGGGTTAAACAAAATTTCATTGATTACCATATCAACTGCAGATGCCACTTCCGACAATCCAACTCGTGCAGTATGATTGCTGCTACCAATCGCGTTGCCAACGCAATCGGTAACAGATGCTACCGATACCGTATACACTTTATTGCGTGCCAAAGGACTGCTCAATCTTACCATCACCCTGTCAAAAATTGGAGCTACTGCTGCAACAAAAGAAGGAATTCCAACTCCTCCATCAATGCGATAGTTTTCTTTTATAGTAGCTTTCGTGCTATCAAGTGGCTCATCAAAAATCAATACCAGCTGTAGACTATCGATAGCGTATGCACGCAATAACCTGGGCGACCATTTATCTGCATTCACAGCCTCCACTGCATTTTTCTTTCCGGGGGTGCCACCACTCATATCACTACTCGCCTTCCAATTGCTTCCTCCACTGCAGGGATTGTGGGCGTCCATCATTTCTAGCGTCCATCCTCCCTGTTTTTTTAAAGGGTTCTGGTACCAACTATCCGAATAACTTACCGAATGAATGATTTCATTTTGGGCATTTTTTAAAATCAGCTGCCCCGAAACATTATCAAGCGATGAAAAACTGGTTACTGAAATTGCAGGTCCCAGTAAAGACATGATAGCGGCGGCAGCACTGCTGCATACAATCAACAAGCTATCCGGCAGCAAAATAAAATTTGGCATCGGTCCACTTAGACCCGATGCATCACCAATTCGCCACCCTTGTAAATGAATTGCATGGGAAGTAGTATTTTTCAATTCAATCCATTCTAGGTTAGGCAAGCCCACTGTTGGTGAAGGGTCCGCCATAATTTCATTGATCACTACATCATATTGGTGGGGAATATAAGGGGCAAAATAAATAAAATTACAAAGGCCGTTAACGATACTATTACCCGCCAAGTCCTTTACACCATTTACCGTGAGTTGGTAATTCATTCCATCGGAGAAAGAGTCCAAAAAAAATAAATGAACCAATGAACTGTTAATGGTATCCAATACAGCGCTAGTCGGAAAACCCAATGATTGATTGGAAAAATAATTCATTTCCAATTGACTGCTATATTTATCCAACGACTTATTCAGTAAAAGATCCACAGAATGATTTGAAGTAACCGTAACCGATTGAATGAGCGGAGGGATGGTGTCTTGAAAATAAGGCTTTACCAAAATGTCATCCACAAAATGACGTTGAAAAAAACTAGCGGTACTTTGCTTAACGAATACACCAAAAAACAATGAGCTACTAAACGTCGAATCGACCACCACCGACTCTGTCAACCAAGAATTACCAGTTCCAGTTACATCGTGGCTCAAGGTCCATTGGTTGAAAGTATCCCGCGTAACTTTTATCTTTACTGCAATATTAACAGACGCGGTTGTTCCATTGGCGCCATCTATTATCTTAGTAATGGTCCCTCCAGAAGATTTTCGAAATAAACTGATTTCATCATCGGTACCTCCGATGCGCACAAAATAACCACTTGTAGTAGCAGCGGTAAGATCACTAGCCGATGCAGTCAAAAAAACATCCGCATAATTGGCAGTAGATGTGTTAAATAGAAGATTCACAAAGAACTCCCATTGGGCAGCGGTAGCCAACGTGCTGGAAGTACTTAAGTAATACGTACTATTGGCAACCGTATTATTACTTTGCAATTGCAATGCAGTATTTACCTTCCAATTGGAGGGCATTCCCAGCCATTGGGGATTTGTAGCAATATCGCCATCCGAAAAACTTTCAGTAACCTGGGCTGGTGCAATTAAAGCTGTAAATAGTAAAAAGACGAAATAGATCAATGATTTTGCTTTCATATATAGGCTGATCGGTTTTGATTTTACTACTGCAAATAAGCATCCCCACTCATCCAGCCTACTGCAGGTTCAAAACCTATAACAAAATAATATAATTTAATTTTTAATGGAAACTAAATTGGATAGATTATTTTTTTAGTTTGGTCAATTAACCCAATGTTGTTATTTTTACACTTCAATGATGATTATAAAACATACATTTTTTACGAAGAAACGTTCCTTTACAGGGAAGGTCATTTAGTATTTTGTTTGTTACACAATATGCAAAGCCTTCCGCAAAAACGGGAGGCTTTTTTTAGTTATACCCCGCATTCTAATCAAATTGTAAAGGATGTAGGGCAGAATTATAAAAAAAATAGATCAAAATTTATTCATTCAACAACAAAACAACCATACAATGAAAGTAGCTGTAGTAGGTGCAACTGGTTTGGTAGGCAGCAAAATGTTGCAAGTATTAGCCGAAAGAAATTTTCCAGTATCTGAATTAATTCCAGTGGCTTCTGAAAGATCCATCGGTAAGGAAGTGGAATTTAAAGGGAAAAAATATACTATCGTAGGATATGCCGATGCGATTGCGGCTAAACCAAATGTGGCCATTTTTTCAGCCGGTGGTGGCACATCGCTTGAACTAGCTCCTTTATTTGCGGCTGCGGGTATTACTGTTATTGATAACTCAAGTGCATGGCGCATGGACCCTACCAAGAAACTGGTGGTGCCTGAAGTAAATGCAGCTGTACTTACTGCAACTGATAAAATCATTGCCAATCCAAATTGCTCCACGATCCAACTGGTAGTAGTATTAAAGCCTTTGCATGATCGATATAAAATTAAAAGAGTAGTAGTATCTACCTATCAAAGTGTTACTGGCACTGGCGTAAAAGCTGTGGAGCAATTAATGAATGAAAGAAAAGGTATTGTGGGAGAGATGGCCTACAAATACCCAATCGACCTGAATGCGATTCCACAAATTGATGTATTTCTTGACAATGGATATACCAAGGAAGAAATGAAAATGACCAATGAAACCGTAAAAATTATTGGTGATGCAAATATTAAACTAACCGCCACCACGGTGCGCATACCAGTAATGGGTGGGCACAGCGAAAGTGTGAACATTGAGTTTGAAAACGACTTTAACCTAGATGAGGTGAGAGCGATTTTAAGCCAAGCGCCGGGTATTATCGTGCAGGATGATATTGCCAACAATATTTATCCAATGCCATTAACAGCCCATGAAAAAGATGAAACATTTGTTGGCAGGATCAGAAGAGATGAAACACAAGCCAATACACTCAATTGCTGGATCGTAAGCGACAACCTGCGCAAGGGCGCTGCCACCAATGCAGTACAGATTGCAGAATATTTAATGGGCAAGGGACTTTTGTAAATCAATAACCCTGCAGAAAAATAAAAAATGGCCACCTAATATAGATGGCCATTTTTTTAAACTTTTATTTTTGAAGCATTTGTTACTGACAAGCTCCATCATTTTTTACATTAATTGATTGTCCAGGTTTCACTGCCTCTTAGCAATTTATCCAGATCACCCTTGCCTCTTTTAGCAATTACTTCTTCTATCTGCATGGTCATGCCATCTTCGTAGCAAGCACGGTCGGTTTCATAAAATACGCCAAAAGGCCTTGGTAAATGTCCAGCTAATTTTGGATCGTCGAACATACGAACCAATATCTGTGCCTTATAAAAATCTTTGTCGTCATGTATCCAAAGGTCATCCGCACTGGCTCCACCCTCGCCTAGATCAACAATAACGGGTTTAAAGCCATCTAGTTTAATTCCTTTATTTTGTGTTGCGCCAAATATCAATGGCTTGCCCTGTTCCAAAAACAACACTTCATCTGGCTTGCTGCTTTTTTCAGTAAACACTTCAAAAGCGCCATCATTAAAAATATTGCAGTTTTGATAGATTTCTAAAAATGAAGCTCCTTTGTGAGCTTGAGAACGCAACAACATCGCTTGCAAATGTTTCGGATCCCTATCCATCGTTCTTGCAATAAAACTCGCATCTGCACCCATAGCCAATGCCAGTGGATTAAATGGATGGTCAATACTACCAAAAGGAGTCGATTTGGTAATCTTATTTTCTTCAGAAGTAGGTGAATATTGCCCTTTTGTTAAACCATAAATCTGGTTATTGAACAATAAAATATTTACATCAAAATTTCTACGCAATAAGTGAATGGTATGGTTACCGCCAATGCTTAACCCATCGCCATCTCCAGTTACAATCCAAATGCTCAACTCAGGACGAGCAGCCTTTAAACCACTTGCCACCGCAGTAGCTCTTCCATGAATACTATGCATGCCATAGGTATTCATATAATAAGGGAAACGGCTGCTGCAACCAATTCCTGATACAATTACAATATTTTCCTTGGGAATTCCCAATGTAGGCATGATCTTTTGAACCTGCGCTAAAATTGAATAATCACCGCATCCTGGGCACCAACGTACCTCTTGGTCAGTTACAAAATCTTTTGATGTTAATACCTGTGTTGGAATAGCTGTTGCAGTTTCGCTCATATGAATTAATATTAAAGAAGTAAAGTTAACAAAAATAAATATCCGATTGACCTGGGAAAGGGTTAAAGTATAAATAAGACCCTGAATTCATAAAAATAACTGGATCCAACTGAATCTTAGCCGGGAATACCCAATATTTTTTTGCGAATTGACAATTTTCTTGTTCTAGTATATATTTTATCTATATACAATAAGCGGCTTGTTACTACTTACACCCCACTAAAAAATCCTTTACCCCAGCCACTATTTTACTAACCACCTGCTGCTGAAATACAGGATCCAGCATTTTCATTTCCTCTTCGGGGTTGCTCAGGAACAATCCCTCTACCAATACATTCGGATATTCGATTGGACTATTGAGCATAAAATTAAATGACCCAGTATTCCCGTATTCCTTTAGCCCCAATTCAAGCATTCGCTTATAAACAGCTTCACTCAAATTTCTAAATCCAGCATGCCGGTAATAAGTACTTGTTCCGCCTACGCGAATGGGATCTTCGGAAGAGTTTAAATGAAAACTGATTAACAGGTCGGGCAAACTATCCCTGTAAAAAAGAATGCGCTCCTTGTTGTCAAAAAATTGCTCTTTCCTGCGGGTCATGATTACGCGAGCACCTTCAGCTTCGAGGGCCTTTTGCAATCGCAAAGCAACTGCTAATGTCAATTCTTTTTCAGTTACACTAGTGGGGCCCACCGCGCCCGTATTGGTTCCACCATGCCCTGCGTCAACGGCAATCGTTAACTGCCGTAAGGATAAGATTTCCGGTTGATGTTTTACTTTTATGACCAATGAATTTCCAGCATAATAAATCTGGTGTCCCCAATGCTGTGAATGCTTCAACTCTATAGTTATGCGAAATATATCGTCCTCCTTTTGCTCGTATGACACATTTTTAATTTCTTTCAATGTTTCAAACTGGCTAATCCAATTGGAATTGTTGGTGGCCCCAAAAAGATCCACCACTATTTTGGAAGGACTCACCAACTGAAAGGATTGATAAGGCAGCCGCTGAAACATTCCCAATTTTACATAATCATACTGATCATCTCCATAAACCATCCATTTATCCGTTAGCGATGCTGGAGCAAAACTTCCTTTGGGCAACCATTCCACAAGGTCATCAGGAATATAGGCCGTCCGTGTTTTTGTTAAAGCGACTTTATAATGTGTGCCCACTTTGCCAATAATTTTCAATACGATATTGCTATCCAGATAACCAATTTTGGCTCCACCCAGTCTGTCGGAACCCAATCCGTATTCTAAATGTGCCAGTCTTCCTTTGGTGATTGCGACATCCGGTGCCTCAGGAGAAAGAATGGAAAAATGAGCTGCCGTTTCCTTTGTAATATTTTCTCCACTTATCTCTGTAAGTGTTACGGGTATTTTTATCAAAGAAAAACTATCCGATGCTTTCACCTCATATTCACCCTGATAAATTCCCGGCATACCATTGGTTGGAGATAATGGCAATTCATACAAACTTGTATTGCCCATTACTTTGGCCACACAATTAGATAATGCTTTTACCCGAAATTGAATTAGGTCACCAGGCTTCAAAATCAAATCGCCTTCCGGGAAAGTTTTAATACTTTCTATTGATAGCGTTGTAACCGGCTCGGCTGGCCTAGGTAAATGATAAGAATAATTGATTTTCTTAGTAATAGATTTATTTCCTGCTTCTGCAAGAAGCTTGACGACCGTTTCTCCCGGGTGCAGATTCAATTCATATGCAAATGCCCCCGTTGGATATACCTTGATCGTTTTATCATTGATGGTTACCACACATTTTTTGCAAGTTGACCCAATGATAAATTGTCTAGAGGATGAGATGGTATTGTTTGTTTGGTAAGGATTAGTAAGGCGGATAAAGGGTTTATCAGCTGACTGAGAAAATGCCCATCCAGAAATGCCCATTACAATAAGCGTATAAAAAAATTTCATCGGTGTAAGATAATTTTTTTTTGATGGCTCAAAAAAAATACCCTAATTCCTGTGGTCAACCAGTGACTCACCGGAATTAGGGTATATGGGAAATCAACTACCATGGATATTTATTGGCAGCGATCAATTGATCGGCAATTCTTCTGCGAGCATCTTTGCTATTGAAGGGTGTTGACTTAGTAAATCGCTTCAGACCGAGCAACATCATCCGCTGCTCATCTCCTTCAGCAAAACTATTGATCGCTTCCTTACCCGCTTTATTGACCTTATCAATGGCATCATTTAAATAACAACGCATCATATCGATGTGCACTCTGCTAGCAGTTTCACCTTGCTTATCAACCATTTTAATAATTCGCAACAGCGTACTTTCTGCTACAAAAGTTTCAATGGCCATGTCTGCAATATTCATCAATATTTCCTGTTCATCCGAAATCTTCATCATCAGTTTTTGTACTGCCGCACCTGCCACCATTAGAATACTTTTTTTCATATTCACGATGGATTTTCCCTCTGCCGCAAATGGGCTTTCATCTTCATTTCCAAAATCAGGAATACTCATTAATTCTTTGGAAACCGCCATGGCCGGTCCCATCAAGTCCAACTTCCCTTTCATGGCCCTTTTTAGAATCATGTCTACCGTAAGTAAGCGATTGATTTCATTGGTACCCTCATAGATACGGTTGATCCGGCTATCGCGGTAAGCCCTACTGATATTATATTCATCACTGAAACCATTTCCGCCAAAAACCTGTACCCCTTCATCCACCACATAATCCAATACTTCGCTGCCATGCACTTTTAAAATGGCACACTCCACTGCATATTCTTCCGCTGCACCGAGCAACGCTTCATTAAATGGTTTGCCGTCATTGGCCAATGCTGTTTCCTTATCATCTACCCATTTGCTGGTACGATACAATGCGCTTTCACTCGCAAATATTCTTATGCCTGCCTCAGCCAGTTTGTATTTAATGGCGCCAAAATTGGCAATGGCCGTTTTAAACTGTTCCCTTGTTTTGGCATATTCGATCGTGGTATTCAAAGCCATTTTAGACCCACCCAATGCAGCTGCACAAAGTTTCAACCGGCCGATATTTAAAATATTAAATGCAATAATATGCCCCTTCCCTACCTCGCCCAACAAATTTTCAACGGGCACTTTACAATCTTGAAAATACAATTGAACAGTAGAGGATCCTTTGATCCCCATCTTATGCTCTTCTGGACCTTGGGTAAATCCCTCAAAACCACGCTCGATGATAAACGTAGAAAATTTATCGCCATCAATCTTTGCAAACACGGTGTATACATCTGCAAAACCACCATTGGTAATCCAACATTTTTGACCATTTAAAATATAGTTTTTTCCATCGGCAGAAAGCACGGCGGATGTTTTTGCACCCAATGCATCACTGCCACTATTGGGTTCCGTTAGTCCGTAGGCACCCTTCCATTCGCCGCTGGCAAGCTTGGGGATATATTTTTCTTTTTGCGCATCGGTACCAAAATACAAAATGGGCAATGTGCCAATTCCTGTGTGGGCGGCAATCGCCACGCTGAACGAATATCCACCACCGAGCCCTTCATTTACTAGGGTGGAAGTGATAAAATCTTTTCCCAGTCCGCCCAACGCTTCTGGTACTGAAGCGCCCAACAGTCCCTGTTCTCCTGCCTTCACCATTAAAGAAGGCATCAGGCCCGGCTCTAACTGGTCAATCCGATTGGCCACCGGATGAACCTCTGTTTGCAGAAACTGCAAACACATTTCTTTCACCATCAATTGCTCCTCATTAAAATCTTCGGGTGAAAAACTTTCTATTGCATTACTTTCTTTGATTAACCATTCACCACCTTTTAGGGATGAGGGGGTTGCTGTAGATGTATTCATAAAATGAAAGCCTCCTCCAACATCCCGATGGTTCGGGGAAGAGAAGATTTTTTTAAAAGATTATCTAAATAATTGTATCAAGTAATTTAAAAGTATACTGTTCAATAGCGCCCATTTGGACAATCCCTTTTGGCAATTTTCCGCTTCATGTTGGTTTTAGAACGTTCCAGAGGGGGAAAGGTTATCATACACTTTCTGCAGCACCTCCTTGGCAATTTCTATTTGCTCGTTGGTAACCCCTTCCAATGCTTCATTCAAAGTTTGATTCGCCAACTCCATTGTTTGCGCTTGCAATAGGTCGGCCTGCTGGGTAAGATAAATCCGATTGATCCTTCGGTCATCTTTATTGGCAACCCTTATAACCAGTTGCAACTTTTCCAGATTGTCTACCAAGCGCGTAATGCTGGGTTTATCCCTAAAAGTAGCATCGCACAATTGCTGCTGGCTCTGCCCATCCTGTTTCCACAAATGATATAATACACTCCATTGCTCGATCGTAATGTCCACTCCCGCTTGCTTAAAATTTTTCTGCAGCCGACGAGAAATAGCCGTACTCGCTTTTCCAGTGATAAAACTGTATAATTCTCCGCGTTTAAATTGGTTCTTAGGCATATAGTTGTTTAAACAACTATATAAAGATAATCATTCATTTGCAATTTTTACAACTATTTTTACCACTCAGAAGCATCCACTGAAAAGCATCGTTGGCGGCTTTATTGTATGCTATTTTTATTGATTTTTTACACCCAACTGCCGGAATGAAAGCCTGCAGCAGATCATTATGGAACCTATTATACTTACCATTGCATTGCTATTACTGCTGAGTTACTCGGCACTGCTTATTTACTACCGAAAAAGCTGGCTCAGCATCCCCGAATTCAAACCAGCTAGCCAAGCAAACTTGCAAACAAAAATTTCCATCATAATCCCTGCTAGAAACGAGGAAGAAAATATAGCCGACTGCCTAAACTCGATCATTAACCAGTCGTATCCGAAGCATTTATTTGAAGTACTGGTGGTAGATGACCATTCGACCGATAACACGGCAGCAATCATTAAAAGTTATGCCGCACAAAATGTGCAGTTGATTTCCTTACAAGATTTTATAACCGCTAATGAAATCAATTCGTATAAAAAAAAGGCCATTGAAATTTCCATACAACAATCTAGTGGCGAACTGATTGTTACTTCAGATGCAGACTGTATTTTCCCAACCAATTGGCTCAGCACCATTGCTGCATTTTATGAAACAAAAAAACCTGCATTTATAGTGATGCCAGTACTAATCCGACATGGCAATAGAATGATAGAA
>JBIKOV010000331.1:0-3263 GCA_044357815.1 Ferruginibacter sp.
TAACTCCATTGGCAGCCTGGCTTCCATATAATGCAGCCGAACTAGCTCCTTTTAAAACAGTCACACTCTCAATGTCTTCGGGATTTAAATTAGATATACCGTCACCAAAATCCATATTTGCAAATGAATTTGGACTTTCATTAGCGTTGTTTCTTAAAGGAACCCCATCAATAACATACAGCGGTTGGTTGGAACCCTGGGCAGATTTATTTCCACGCAGAATTACCTTCACAGATCCTCCTATACCGGACGCACTACTGTTAATAGTGATACCTGCAACTCTACCTGAAAGCGCATTCATAAAATTAGTTTGCGGCACCTTATTTAATTCAGATCCAGGCACTTTCTGAGCGGCATAAGTAATGCCTTTAGATTTTCTCTGAATACCCAATGCAGTTACAACTACATCACCCAATGTTTCAGAACTTGATGTAAGCTGGACTTTGAGATTGAGTGATTCATTAATAATTTTAACTTCATTTTCATTGAATCCTACGTAAGAAAAAACAAGTACCGAATTCTTGTTCGCCTTAATAGAAAATATTCCTGCAGAATCTGTTATTGTAGCCCCAGTGCTACCTTTTACCTTTATTGACACTCCTGCCAATGGAATATTTCTTTCGGAAATAACGGCTCCACTTACGGTAACTTTTTGTTGAGCAAATAAAATGAGGTTACAAAATAAAAGGGGCAGTAGCAGGATTAGAAATTGTTTTCTTTTTAGAAAACAGCCAAATAATTTTTTACACATAACAAGCATTTTTTTAGTTTAAAAATTAAAGCTATAATAATTTAAAGCTTCGTTTGTTTTAACAATATTAGAGCAATGTAGAAACTTAATTTTTTAAATCTATCCTGTTTTATCCTGTTGAAATAAACTTTATTTTTTTAAATAGTCATCCCTTAAAAACAAATTTCTGCATTCGGCAAGGAAATATTGTAGGGCAAAATATATTTTTGAGTATTAAAATAAAACGATTTAGAAAAGCCAAAAACAGTTGCTTCCTACTATTGATAATTCATTTAATATTGATAATAGCTGAGCTTGGAAAATCCACGAATAATAAGCCCCCTTGCCCCAAGGCATAAGACGGTATCGTACGGGTTTTACTTTACAGTGGTATTTGCCTAGGCGCAAAGGGATCATTATTCGTGGATTTTCCACTAAGCCACCGAAAGCAACTTCCTACTCCAATTCGCTTTAATATGCTCACTCAGTCTTTTGGCGGTATCTAATTTACTTACCCGAATGTATTTCAAAAAGGAGCGCTCCGTTTTGTGTCCGGTTATCTTCATTAAATCGATATTTGGAAATCCTTGCAAATAGTAATTGGTGGCAAAAGACCTACGTGCAGTATGGCTGGAAACTAAATCAGCCAACATTTCCTTTGGCCTTGAACTCACCCTTCCCTTTTCATTAAACTCTGCCAACTTACAAACATCTTTTATGTAGTCATTGAATTTTTGATTGCTTATGGTTTTGGGTAGCTTATTTGGTCGGTCGGCATACTTCTCAAAAATTTCCATTACAACAGGATTGCACGGAATAATAACCAGTTCCTTTGTTTTCTGGGTTATCATCTTAATAAAATAATCGTCGTCAATTTGTATAATGTTCTCTGTTTTTATATTGCTAAAATCTGAAAACCTTAAACCAACCCAGGAACCAAAAATAAATAGGTCTCTAACTTCTTCTAACTTCTGGTTGGTAATTTTTAATGCATACAATTTCGCTAATTCTTGCTCCGTTAAATACACACTGTCTGTTTCTTCTTCATTAAAAGCAAATTTTTTATGCCTGAACTTCATATTATCTGTATACTCTAAATCAACAGCTTCACCCATAAACACTTTTATAATTGAAATGTCCTTGGCTATTGTATTAACGGCAAGTTTTTGTTTATGCTTCAGGTAGTTTACGTACGAGTAAAAAAAATCTAAATCAATGGTATCAAAATCAACTCTCAATTTTGAAAAAATTTGGTAGGCTTTTAAATGTTTAGTAACTGCGCTATAGTTGTCCAAACTACTTTGACTTTTATCCTTTCCTCTAAATTTGATTTCACCATTAATAAATCTTTGGGCAAGGGAAAATAGGGTTGGTTTATTTGAAACCTCTGCATTGTTATGATTCTTGTCTATAAGTTTGTCAAGCGTGCGCTTTAAAATATTAATGTCTGGTATTCCATCCTTTAACGCTTCTGAATAGGCCCTCAAACAAGTAGACTCTAAATTATCCAACATGTCATTCAATGCAAATTTCCCATCATTGGTTGTGGCCAACTTGTTCTTAACTCTTTGCTTCTTTTCATTCCAATTAATTGGCTTTATCGATTGGCCAAACTCATACCTTAACCTGCGCTTTTGATAAGCGAAGTCTAATACAATATTTGATAGGCCGTCCTTATCTTCTGGTTTTAATCTAAAGTTGACTTGTGATTTGCGTGGCATGGTTCCTTCCCTTTTTCGGAAGGTACTAAATAATATTTAATTAGGTGACACTACAGGTGACACTAAAACTATATTTCGTTATTATTTAAAATGATAATTAAAATATATTTGTACTGATTATCAACGTTTTAATTTTCTATTATCACTTAAAATGATAGCCAATATCAATAAGTTTCTGTTCTCCCCCTACAGCATCCTTTTAACCTGAAACGTAATATTATGTTTCAGGTTTTTTTATGCCTGTTCGATGGTAGAATAGGTGGCAGTTTTTTTAATTCGCTCGCTGCCTTTTATTCTAAAGCACTAAAAGGCAACTAACTGCCATTAGTCTTAAAATCAAAACATATTAGCTTAATAATAAGCTTTCTCTACAATAAGGTACAAAAAAACTTTTGTACCTCTTATTTTTTAAACCCTATCCTTTGCCGTTCCTTCCATTGTTGCACTTTTTCGTTTTCATCTTCTTTTTTATCTAGTAAGTTTTCTAAGGCATCATAAATGGAGGCCAATTGTACATCATGTTCGCCAACACGGGTTTGCAACTCTGTACGCAATTCGTGTATTTGTTCTGCGAGGTCTTTATGTTTATTTACAAAATGCCGTATGGCTATAAATGCCCTTACAATGGCAATATTCATATCAACTGCCCTTTTGCTCCTTAATACACTTGCTAGCATAGTAACCCCATGTTCTGTAAAGGCAAAGGGCGTTAGATTGGTATTTCTTTTGTTCTGTGATGCGGTCACATTTTGCGACCGCATACCCCCATTTTCAGATGCGGTCACAATTTGTGACCGGATAGTTTCCCATTC
>JBIKOV010000332.1:0-3254 GCA_044357815.1 Ferruginibacter sp.
ATTCATTTGTATCAGCAGGCAGGTTTTTATGAAATTTCTCCCTATTATCCTAATCCAATCAGCACGGCAGTCTATTTTGAAATGGAGATGACATCTTTTTTTGTGAGATGACATCTCCCCTAAAAAAGATGTCATCTCCCTAAAAGATAGTCCATTCATTTTTATTAAGGGTGTTGTTTAACAAATAACCATAAATTACCATAATTAATTGTACAATAAGGTCTTTTTTGAAATGGAGATGACATCTTTTTTTGAGAGATGTCATCTCCCCCAAAAAGATGTCATCTCTAAAGTATTTAGTTGACCTGCTTATATTTTAGTACCTTTCATTAAATTCAATATTCCAAAATCCAATTCTCCTATTTTCAATGGGTCTCTATTTTAATATAACGGCTATTTTATTGGCCATAATAATGTTGGCTTATAACTTTCGCCATAATAAAAGTGGAGCCTACTTGGGCATTAGTTTGTTTTTTTTGAATCTCAATGTAATTATCTCCCATTTCATAATGGAAAATCATTCTATTTTTGGAATGGCAATACTTTTTAACAATTTTGTTCCTACCTCTTTTTTGCCGGGCCCATTTCTTTATTTCTTTGTAAGAGGAACCCTTACCGGAAAAGATACGATTCAGCGTAGAGATGGCTGGTTTTTTCTACCCTTTCTAATCGCTGTAGTAGGCGTTTTTCCTTACTGGTTTACCCCCTTCTCTCACAAATTGCAAATGGCCCAATCCATTATCCAAAACCCGCTACTGATACCTTCATTACCAGTTAATTGGTTGTACCCATTCGCTTTTACTATCTTTTCAAGAACCCTGTTGTTTTTCATTTGTATTAGTTTGTGCTTTCATACTATTTGGCGATTTTATCCTTCCCCTAAGAAGGCACAAAGAATTGGGCAGCTAAAATTTATTAGCACTTTCCGTTGGGTATTATTTTTCACAATACTTTTATTTGTATTGACAATTTCTCAATTTACTGGCTTGTACTATTTTTTAAATTCTGTCAACTCAACTGAAATGTTGGTAAAAGTTAAAAAAATCTGGCTCTTCAGCGATATCGGCTTTCTATTAATTTCCCTTTTTATGCTTTTTTTTCCGCAATTGCTTTATGGATCTGGAGCAAATTTCTCAAGAAAGGGAAACCAATTTTCACATGCCGAAATTGAAAAATTTCATCAGGTATTTTATGAGGAACATTTTTTTTTGAATCCAGCGGCCAATTTGGAGGGCTTGGCAATTGCACTAAATTTTGACAAAGAAGATATTATATCCTTTGTCGCCAAGCAGGAAGCGGTAAGTTTTCCAGATTTTCTTCAAAAAAGTAGGGTCAACTACCTAGTAGAACTGCTTAAAATTAAGGACAATCAGCTATTTACCTTCGATGCATTGGCCGAAATGGCTGGTTTAGGCACCAGACAAGCCATGTACTTGGCATTTAAAAAAGTTAAAAATTGCAGTCCAACGGAATTCATCCACTCCATAAGTAGCTGATATACACCGAATTACAAAAAAGTACAGCGAAATCCCCTCAATTACCGGCATTTTTTGTCAGACCATTTTTACTGAGTTAATTTTTCAGATAAATTAAAAAATTGATCTGCTGTCTAGGCAGTCATTCATTCAGTATTATTATGCCAAACCCTGACACCCTATTGCCGGCTTTGCCTTCATTTACTTTCAGTAAAAATGGGGTGTTGATGCCCTTAATTCCTCCAACCATGCTGTTGGGGACTGCTGCTATTAGCCACCCTTTTTTAACAAACTGGCAGCTTTTCAAAAGCTTGTTTCGTTATAGGATTCTTAGCTGGTTTTTCAGTAAAAAAAATTGTCTACCATTCATCCTATTATTTTTTGTTACGGCATCCGCTGCACAAACCACCGGCCCTTATGCTGTTAATATTGCAGGCAACCAAGTATCCGTGGCTAATTATAATTTTGAATGGAGTGTAGGGGAATCGGCAGCCATTACCACGATGGGCAATAGTAACCTACTAGTTACCAACGGACTATTACAGTACAATGTAGAAAATCAGCCGGAAACGAATCTGATAGCCTCCTTTTTGCCCAATGAAGTAAGGGTTTACCCCAATCCGGTAAAGAATATATTAGAAATCAACATCCTTCATGCCAATAAGGGCAGACACCAGATCGAGTTATTGGATTCCAAAGGTATTAAGATCAAGGAAGTTCAATTGGTCTATAACGGAATGGGGGCCCTGGAAAGCTGGAACCTGAGCGGACTGCTCGCGGGCCAATATTTTTTAAACATCCGCCAAATGCACCCTGTTAACGGAAGGCTGGTGAAGAAAAGAGCTTATAAAATACTTAAAGTAAACTGATAACTGGTTAACTGAAAACTGAAAGTTCTTCAATGATAGTTGATAATGGATAGATGATAATGGTTAACTGATAACTGGTTAACTGAAAACTGAAAGTTCTTATTTGATAAATGGATAACTGATAATGGATAGATGATAATGGTTAACTGATAACTGGTTAACTGAAAACTGAAAGTTCTTCAATGATAGATGATAATGGATAATTGAATAATGGATAGATGATAATGGATAGATGATAATAGGTCTAAACCCCTAAACCTCTAAACTCCTAAACATCTAAACCCTAAACTCGAATTAAAAAGAACCAATAATAATAAAGTTCGACTGAACCATGCATTTAATATCGCATTTAAAAACCAAAGCAGTTATAATTTTAACGCTTATTGCCATTAGCTTTTCCGCCTATGCCCAGGCGCCTAATTTATTGAACTACCAGGGGGTGGCTCGCAATGCGGTGGGCAATCCTTTACCTAACCAGACGATGAACCTTCGTTTGTCGGTGCATAACCTTTCGACTGCTGGTGCGGTGGTGTATACAGAAACGCGTGTTATCAAAACCAATCTGGGCGGCTTATTTTCCGTACAGATCGGCAGTGCGGGTGCTACTAGCACTACGGGAACCATCGGTGGTGTAAACTGGCTTTCAGGAGATAAGTATTTGCAGGTGGAAATTGACCCTGCCTCCAACAATAGTTATTTAAGCCTCGGAACGGTGCAATTGGTGAGCGTGCCTTATGCCATCAATGCAGTTACTGCAGCCAATGCCTTAACCGTTACTACCAATGCTAATTTAACCGGTGCGGTAACCAGTACTGGAAACCTAACCAGTCTTGCAGCATCGCCGGCTTTAACCGGTGTGCCTACTGCGCCAACCGCTGCTCCAGGAACCAATACCACACAAATTGCCACC
>JBIKOV010000287.1:0-3951 GCA_044357815.1 Ferruginibacter sp.
ACCAATATTAATGACCATGGCATTTTGTTCCCCTTTTGCAGCACCAAATCGAAATTCTGCCAAAGCAATCAAACTGGAATCATTGTCAATAAAAACTGGGATACCCAATTTGTCAGCAATAACTTTGGTAATACTTTTATCATTAGGTAATTGTAAAAATGAATAATTCACCCCTTTTTTAACATCCACAAAACCCGGCATACCAATACCAATACCTACAAATTTATCCTTGGGAATGCCCGATGCAATCACTACTTGCTCAATTTTGTTTTGCAATACCTCAAAAGCCTTTGAATTTTCATATAAGGGCAAAGCAATTATTTCAATCGGAGAAACAAAATTATTTTGCATATCCATGATAGCAATTTTTGTAACAAACTGGTCCATAGCCACTGAAACAAGAAACATTGAATTAGCCTGAAGGGAATAGGTAAGTGGCCTTCTACCGCCTTTAGATTGGCCAAAACCAGATTCGATTACCAAATTTTTAGCAATCAAATCCTCAATTAGTTGAGATGTAATGGGAAAACTTTTGTTGATCCTTTCGCTCAGGGATACACAAGAAAGAAGATCCTCAAAATAGAGCTCCTTTAAAATTTTATTTCGAAATATATTTTTCTTATCAGTCATATATAGCAAGCAAAACAATAATCGATTGGATACTTCCGATTCATCCGACTCAAATGGCACAAGGGCAAAAGTCCTTTTTGTTTATTTTAAAGATGCAAATGCTGAATCGGTTATCTCTAGTCTTAAGCCTCCTTCCCTTTTATGCTTATCTGGTCCATGGCACTTAAAACATTTATCTGATATGGAAATTGTAAATTACCTACAACCGACTGTTAAAATGATATTTACTTAAAATGGTTCAAGATATGCAAAAATTACATCTGAACCTATTGCCAATAATAAAATTTGCGAAAATTTGAACCGTTTAAAGAATCAGATGATTAAAAATAAATTAGTACCCATTAGAAAAGATGGATTACAATAGCAAAAAAATGGATTAGTCAATTCCTGTTGGAACTCGCAATAAACATTTTTTGCCTCCGCTAATAACTACCGTTCCTTCATTTTCTGGTTCAAAAATAACCCCGTTTTGCATATTGTCATTTGGGGTAAATTGAACTGTTTCTGGGAAATAATAAATACCAGTTTTAAAAATGACATATACTTGTTTGGCACCATCCAATTTTCTGTAATTGCTGCGCTTTTTTAAAGCGCTAGAAAAAATAACCAAACAAAAGAAAAATTGTACACAAAAAAATTGTTTCATAAACAACTTCAAAAGGTTTACACTGACAATAATTCAAATATGTATCACTAAAATATTTTACAACATAATTTTAAATCTTGCTAGTGCTACCTTTAAAACCATAATAAAATATATATGCATAGCAAACTAATGGAGCGAAAAATGCAAATTTAATACCTACATTATCGGATATCAGCCCCATAATTGGTGGTATGATGGCCCCGCCTATTATTCCCATAATCAATAATGAGGATGCTGTTTTTGTATATTCACCTAAGCCTTTAATACTTAATGTAAATACAATAGGATATATAACTGAGGTAAATAAACCCACAATTGCCAATGACCAAAGCGAAAGATACCCGTTTGTAATTATTGCAATTAACACTAGTGTAAATGCGCCTAAAGCAGATATAATCAAAATTTTAGACGGCCTAAATCTTTTAAGAACGAAAGTGCCTAATAATCTACCCAAAAGCACCAATCCCATAAAAACCGTGATAAACAAAGCAGACTTCTGTTCAGTTAATTCTTCTAAGTGCATCGACTTGGAATAACGAATCAAAAAACTTACAATACCAACCTCTGCACCTACATAACAAAATACAGCGAGTATGCCTAGCATTGTTTGAGGAAATTTAAAAATATTTTTAAAAGAATAGTGCTGTTGCTTTTCTTCGTTAATGGCTGGTATCTTTATAAAAAGTAAAACCAAAGCCATTATTGTAAACAATATTGCCAAGCCTAAATACGGAATTTTAACAAGATTTGCTTCGCTTGTTAAAAACATCTGCAGCTGATTAGGATTAAATGCATCAATAGTCGTTTGAGCAATATCCTTTTCATGAAGCAGTAATAACGAACCAATATAAGGTGCAAGGGTTGCACCTACCGAACCTACTGCTGCTGATAAACTTAGCCTGCTAGAGGCAGCATTTGAATCACCTAATTTAGATATATAAGGCGTTGCCGTTACCTCTAGAAACGTAAAGCCTGCTGCCATTACAAAAAGTGCCAATAAAAACAATGGATAGTATCGAACTTGTGCGGCCGGATAAAATAGTGCTGCACCAATTGCAGCGATTAACAAGCCTACAATCATACCTGCTTTATAGCCTTTTTTTTGTATGAAAAACCCCGCTGGCAAAGCCAAAATAAAGTAAGCACCAAAAAATGCTGACTGTACTAATGATGATTGTAAATCGGTAAGTTGGCAAGCCCTTTTTAAATGTGGAATTAATATATCGTTGATATTACGGCTCATATTCCAAAAAAACATTAGACACATCACTATTAGTAATGGTACGATGATGCTTGTTTGTTTCGTTTCGTTTTGTTTCACTGAGTGTTTTTTTTAATTAAGCGTTTAAATTAAATATCTGATTCATTTT
Source organism: Ferruginibacter sp. (assembly GCA_044357815.1). Lineage (GTDB taxonomy): Bacteria > Bacteroidota > Bacteroidia > Chitinophagales > Chitinophagaceae > Ferruginibacter. The sequence continues at coordinate 2,647 of JBIKOV010000287.1, forward strand.
TACCCAATGTTCATTCTGTTTGGCAAAGGGTAATTGTTTTTGAAGAGTTAGCATCAATTCTGCCCAATCTTTTTGTCTTGATAGCGTTCCCATTCTTTCAAAATCTCTTACTAAGTTAAAATCTTCATTTGTTTCAAGCATCATCATTAAACGATTACCGGCTAAATAGATATTCATTTCAAGAATGTTGCATGCCTTAATTCCCTCCACTATTTCTGGCCATATTATATCTGGTTTATGATAATGCACATATTCGGCTATCAAGCGTTCATCGTCTATTAAATCAAGCGCAAAGCAATATCGTAGTGTTTTCATATAAATCAATAAAGATTTTTATAGTTGATGATTCCTAGTATACGGCTCGTTAGTCTTTCAAGTCGCAGCTACTACCTTCAATTTGTGGTGTTACATAAACCCCATTTTCAATTTTAACAGGATTTAAAAAATGTTTCTGTAAGTGAGGAATATGTTCTAAAAACAAGGCTTCGTGGCCAAGAGTGATATGATTAAACAAAACAAGATGCTGATGCAGTTGACCCATATCTCCTACATGAGGGACTACTGGAATACCGTATTTTTTGCACAGCAGACTTACAGTAATGAATTCACTTATTCCACCAACCCTCACAGCATCCACCTGAATAAATCCTGCACATTTTACTTGCAGGTAATTTTTAAATATGACTCTATTAGGCACATGCTCGCCTAAAGCCAGTTTCGTTGGTGCAATGGCTTCTGCCAATATTTTGTGCGCCAATATATCATCAGGATGTGTTGGTTCTTCTATCCAAAAAGGATTCATAGATTGCAATTGTTTGCACACATCTAATGCCTGCGGCAAAGTCCATTGTTGGTTAGCATCAAGCATCACCTTTACATCATCACCTGCCACCTCTCTTACAATATGGGCGCGGCGAACATCCCTTTCGAACTCTTTTGAGCCTACTTTTAATTTCATAGCAGTAAACCCTTCAGCTATCGCTTTCTTACAATTTTCTCTTACTTTATCATCACTATAGTTGAACCAGCCGATAGAAGTGTCGTACCCAGGATACCCTTTACTTAAAATGCCTTTTCGTTCAGTCTTACCTCCATTTTGAGAATTGATTAAAGCAATTGCCTGTTCAATTGTCATTTCATCTTCCAAGTAACTCAAGTCAAGGGTATTTACAATTTGTTCAGCGGTAAGATCATTTAATAATTTCCAAAGCGGCACACCTCTTTTCTTTGCCCACAAATCAAAACAGGCATTGGTTACCGATGCTAAACCCAAATGAACCACCCCTTTATGCGGACCTAACCAAC
>JBIKOV010000161.1:0-7470 GCA_044357815.1 Ferruginibacter sp.
TTATTAAAAAAAGATCCAAAACTTGCCATTACTTCTTCAATATCTTTACCCTTTAGCGATTCGGCATAAAAAGCTGCGGCCTTACAAACCAAATCATTTCCTTCGCCAACTGTAAAAGCAAAACCTGTACCTACTAATCCACTATCATCTACCAACTTAGTTACTGCGTATGAGTATACAGGATCTCTGTGAATAGCATCACTACCAGCTCCATTACCCAGTGGAAATCTCCTATCTTCTATTATTATTTTTTTTACCATATATTTAAAATTTCTAACTAAACAATTATTTTCATTCTCGATTTTACATAACCGCTTTGTAACCCAATTCTGCACCACCACTCACTGGCAAAATACATCCGGTAATAAATCTGGCTTTTTCCGACAATAAAAAAACACATGCATCTGCAACTACGTCGCCAGAAGGACAATATCCCAATGGATGAATTTTATTAAGATACAATTCGATTTCATCTGTATTGGGTTGCTCATTCGCCCAATTCCTTAGCATTGGCGTCCAAACACCAGCAGGGGCAACAGCGTTTACACGTATACCGTATTTTGAATAGTCTAATGCCATGGATTTTGTGAGTGTATTTACGGCACCTTTTGTTGCAGCATAAGCAGCATGAATTTCTTGACCAATTTCTGCTACCAAGCTGCTAGTATTTAAAATAGATCCTTTTGAAAGTTTCAGGTGCTCAAAGCCATACTTAGTAGTTAAATACACACTTTTTATATTAGTGTTCATCAAAATTTCCCATTCTTCAGTAGATGTATCGTGCAGCGTTTTAGAAGGTGATGCAATTGCTGCGTTATTATGTACCGCATCAAGTTGCCCAAAGTGCGCTATCGTCTTTTCTATGGCCAATTTCACTTGTTGTTCATTTGAAACGTCACAAGGCAATAATAAATGACTGCTGCCTATTTCATCAGCTATACTATCAAACTCAAGTTCTTCTTTAGAGGCAATTGCTAATAAGGCACCTTCTTTAACATAAGCTTTTGAGCACTCTAACCCAATTCCTTTGGATCCTCCAGTAATAAAAATGACTTTTTTATTAAGTAACATAGCAATCGTTATTTGTAAAACATTGAATATCTAGGCTAAAATCTAATACAAAGAAATGCTTTCATATAAAGCAAACAGCGCTAATTATTACCCAATACTTAAACTATTTTAACATGATCATGCTATTTAATGAAGACTTTGTTTTAGCTTTAATTTTTAAAATAAAGTTTCTTGCAAAAAGGCTATAAATTAAACATTTATGCGTCCGCAACTTTTAAAAATAACTTCAGGTCCATCAATATCTTTTAGTGCAAGAGAAGATGCAAAACCTTATGTTAGTAACAATTGGCATTATCACCCAGAAGTAGAATTGATACATGTAATAAAAGGTGAAGGCACTTTATTTGCAGGTGATACAACGATTCGTTTTAATGCAGGCAGCTTAATATTATTAGGCTCACAACTTCCACATTATTGGCGTTTTGACGATGCTTATACACAAGATACCCCTTTGCCATCTTTCATAGAATTGACTCAATTTTGTGAAGATTTTTGGGGAGAAGATTTTCTTTACCTATTTGAAAATCAGAATATTAGAACACTTTTTGAACGAGCAAAAAAGGGGATTATTATATCGGATGAAGCTGCCCCAGAAGCTAAAACGACATTAAATAAATTAATAAATTCAAATGGATCTGAGCGATTAGTTTATTTAATGCATTTATTAACCATTATCTCAAAAACAACTACCTACAACTATATATCCTCTACTCATTCTTTTGAATTCGACTCTTCTGAAAATGAACGACTAAATGCTATTTACAATTATGCGCTAACGCATTTTAGAAATAAAATTTATCTAAAAGAGGTGGCCGCAGTTGCCAATCTAGCAACTACCTCTTTTTGTAGGTATTTTAAATCTAGAACAAGAAAAAGTTTTTCAATATTCATCATTGAGTTAAGGGTAGGATATGCCTGTAAACTATTAGCTGAAAAAAAAATGAGCATAAAAGAAATTTGCTTCGCAAGTGGGTTTAATACATTTACCAATTTTAATAAACAATTTAAAGTATTAAAAGGAATAAAGCCCAATGAGTTCAGAAAGCAGATGAGTTTTTAGAAGAAAGATTTGTACTAAATGAAATTACTGGTAAACTATTCACTAAATTTTCAAAAAAACACAAAGAGAAAATTGATAAAATTCATCAAGAAAACACGCAACACAGCAATATAATTTTGAACCTCAAAAAATCGGTTAAAAAAGGTCTTGAAATTGCTCAAAACATCATCCAGATATGGGTTTCAGAAGATTTATATGACAAGCAGCAATTGCAATACCTACTCTTTCCGGAAGGAATGCTGTACGATAAAGAAAACAGGGTGGTACGAACCACCAAAATTAATTATTTGTTTAGCTCAATTGCAATATAATAAGCAGCTTCAGCGGAAAACCTACAAGGCAATCTTTTGCAAGATTGCCTTGTAGGTAGTAATGTCGGGATGGATACCGCTACTTTTTTCCAAATCAAGAAGGATTTGGAGCATATTTTAAATGCTTAATTCCAAAAATTTGAATAGCTAACATTTTCTGCAATAACCAATTTCGCTCAGAACAAGCAAAACATTATGATTCATTGCTTGATTGGAAAATCCATGTGATTTTCCCCTACAATACAATTTTGTATGAATTGCCATCTAAAGTCCAATAAATATTTTTCATTTGATTAACAAAAAGTGTGTCATTTTTTGCTGCTGTTAGTCTTCCCACTAATGATGCATTGCTAAGGCTTGACAATTGTATCCAACTGAGACCAGAATTAATAGTTTGATACATTGTCCCAGTATTACCTGCAACAGCAAACCAATTTGTTTAATTTATTGGAGTTGTGCTCCATACAGGAATTAATTGAGCAGTTTCGCTTGACCAATTAATCCCGCCATCAGTTGATTTAACTATACCTTTTACAAAATATACAAAAACGTTATTTAAAAGCTATTTTTTTATTTTGATGTCCATTCCAAACATTATGTAACCAAGTTCAAATCCTTTATTTCCAATTTGTACATTTAATGGTTTTATTTCATGTGCAAATCTACTTTTGGTTGAGTTTATTCGAATTCCAATTCCAGCAGTTCCTCCAAAATATAGTTGATTAAAATATCTTGAATTTCTAATTTAATTTTCGCCACCAGTTCCAAATAAACCTCTAGAATAATTTAAAAATCCGCCAGAAGTTATTAATAATGAAACTGATTTATATTTAACCAAATCATAATTTACATTCATACCAATTGAAGTAATTCTGAAAAATTGTTGCGGAGTATCAGTTATTCCGCTAGAAATAAAACCACCATAAAGTAAATTAGGATTAATTCTGAATTTTTCTTTTTTCCAAAAACTTTTTTGATAACCAACTGGATATACAAAACCCAATCCACTTTCTTGAATTCCATCATTTGCTCCAATTCCGATTCCCGACTTAATTGAGTTTCTTGTAAATTCATTTTCATGTGCATTAATTTTTAGAGAAAATAGTAATATTACAATTAATAAATTTATCTTTTTTTCTATCATTATCTGTTCTTTTTTTTAGTTACTGCCAACTAGTTTATACCAACCATAAAATGATACAAATACTCTCAAATTTGGTATGCTTATCTTCATTAAATCAATAGTTGGAAATCCTTGCAAATAGTAATTGGTGGTAAAAGACCTACGCGCTGTGTGGCTAGAAACTAAATCTGCCAATACCCTCACACAAACCTCACGCAGAAACAATCAAACTATTGTTTTATTTTCTTTTTCTTCAATTGTTGATCCAGCTCTTCGCTATCCTTAATCATCTGGCTTGGATGGTCAACATCAGAATTCGTTTCTAAAGCTTTCCAATTAAACTTTTCATTTAAAGGATTTAATGCATCCTGCGGATTAAATATTCTAACATCAGAGCTTATAGCATTGTATGGTGTAAAGTCTGGTTTGTCTGTAAACATGTCACCCATATCTGCTGCAGCTGCATCGTATTGATTCAAGTAAGAAATGCCAAGGCTGTTCCACATGGTTTTAAAAATGCTACCAAAGCTGTAATGTACATTTCCTGCGTACTGTTTTTTGGCGAATGGAGATACCAACATTAAGATACTCCTGTGGGCATCTACATGGTCAACACCACCCTGGCTATCATCTTCAGTTATAACTACGGCCATCTCTTTCCAATAGGGTGTGTGCGATAAATACTCAATCACCCTGCCGATAGCCAAATCATTATCGGCCATATAACTTTCACGAAAAGGGTAGCCATCATTGGGGCGTTCTCCTGCTCCATGGTCGTTGGGTATGCGTGCAACCAAAACCGATGGCAAAGTTTTCTTGGGAATCCTCCAACGCTCTTCAACTTCTTTTATAAACATGTCGACCCTAAACTGATCCGGGATTGCAGTATTGTATACTGGAAATAGACGGGAGGAATTATCTAATAACGATCCTGGCAAAGGATAATTGGCGAGGTATTTTACACTTAAGGGTTTAAATTTAATATCATCTAATCGCGATGATAAACCAAGGCCCATTCCAAAATTGAAATATGAAACGCGGTTACGATCAAAATGATCCCAAATAGAACCTGCCTCGTTATAATCTTCAGGATAAATGGCGCTTGATGACCCCACTATTAAAAAGCTACCGGGAGCTGCAGAGGTAGCCTTTCTATTTCGGTTTCCACCATAAGATGCGGAGGTAGTTGTCTCCACCCACTCGTTGGGATAGGTGCCTACAAGCCAGCGGTGTCCATCAGCAGAATGATCTGAATCGCAGTAAAAATTATTTGCCACCGAAAACTTTTTGGCAAGAGCTAAATGATTAGTTGCTACAGTTACATTTTTGACAGTAAGCGTTTTATTACTATTCACTATTTCAGGTATGTTCGCACCAAAGCGTGCTAAGGTAGCATCGCCGTTTACATGCGGTAACTGGCCAAATACTTCATCAAATGTTCTGTTTTCTTTGGTAATAAAAACCCAGTATTTTATTGGCGATTTTTTTTGACCAGGATACAACGCAATGGGGTTCTTTTTGCGACTGGCAAAAGAAGGATCAGAAACAGCTCGTATTTTAAAATTGTTGTTAACCACCTTTTTAGTTAAACCAGGCAAGGCATTGAGGGCAGGTGTTTCGCAAAGCGAAATGGTGCCTTTCATAAGACGGCCAATGTTACTACCTTCAGGTCCAGGATTAAACTTTTTACCACCATTGGGGCCACTTCCATAACCTTTTGCATTGGCTACATAAATTTTATCGCCATTTGGGCTCACTGCCAATTTTGAAGGAAACCACCCTGTTGGAAAATGTCCGACAACCAGTAAACTTTTCACATCAATGACTGCAACAGCATTAATGCCCGACTCAGCCACATACAATGTATTTCCATCGGGGCTGAGGGCCAGCCCAAAAGGAATAATACCCCGCAGGTTTTTAAGTTTTGGTTCAGGGTTAAGCATAATGTTTTTTACCAATTTGTAGGTATTTAAATCGATAACAGAAACACAATCGTTGTTGCCATTGCTTACAAACACATAATTAGCATTTGCAACTACAGAGTTGGGACTTGAACCACCAACAGCAGGAATACCTTCTAACATTTCACCAATTTGAAAACCAGTTTTTATTTTTGCAGTCACAACTGGCTTAGTAGCATTAGAAATTTGAACTGCCCATATTGAAAATGCTTCCGGTGATTGTGGATCGCCAAGGCCTGGTACTGAAACACCATCGGTAATAATACCTTTGTTTGACTCAGGAGATAAATATTTGTATGGAGGAAAAGCGAGTGCTTTTGCCGAAGGGTTTTTAGGGTCTATATCCTCAACATATTTATACTCGTACATTCCCACATTGGCAACATATACGGTTTGTTCATTGGGCGATAAAGCGATACCAAAAGGGTATCGACCCACTTTTGTATTGCTCACTATTTTGCCAGATGGGATGTCTATAACAATTAGTCTGAAACCTATTTGGTCTAGCGCGTATAATTTGTCTCCTGCTTTATTTAAAACCATGTCGCCTATGTAACCATTGGTATAATCTATACCGCTATCTGTAGCACTACAATCTATAATACCCATGCTTTTACCGGTAGCCAGTTCAAACAAATAAATTTTGTTTTCCTGTCCACCAGACACGTATACAATTTTGCTATCGGGGCTAATGGCAAGGCCCATAAACACTGAAGCCAAAACGCCTTTTTGCGTTGCGTTGCCTTCGGGTATTTGCTGCACTTGCGGTGCCGGGCTAGTAATGTTGCGAATGATTGTTATAGAAAGTGGACTGGTGCCTGAATTGGCAGTGACCAAGGTATTTCCATCGGGGCTTATTACCATACCATACGGGTGAGGCGCTACATCAATTTGCTTGCCGTAAGATTGTATTAGCCTGCCATTGGGTATAATGGTAACTCCGTTTTTATTGATTTTTGTGGTCAGGTTGCCAGCAGGTGGGGTTATAATTACCTGGGCATGTAGCTGTAGCAACAACGCGGCAAACAACACAATAAGACAGCCATTTTTTTTCATAATATAATTTTTTTGATTAATGATATTAATAACCTGCTGCGTATCCATCTTTTCTAAATTCAGAAGCACCAATATATACGCCATTGGTACTGTCTTTCATTATGCCCTGAAATCCGCCAAACCCCCTAAGGTCTGAGCCAATAGCATGACCTTTTCTTTGCAAACTACCAATTGCAGCAGGCGAAAAACCAAACTCAAGGTAAACAGTGCCTTTGCCTTTTGCAGGCTCTCCGTTTGGATTCGATGAGCCAACGTGATTTATGCGGGGTGCGTCGCAGGCTTCCTGCAGGTTCATCCCAAAGTCAATAAGGTTGACCAATACTTGGGCTTGGCCAAGAGGCTGCATATCGGCACCCATTACACCAAAACTTAAAAAAGGTTGTTGCTTGTGGGTTACAAAACCTGGTATAAGGGTGTGAAAAGGACGTTTTCCTGGCGCATAGCTGTTAGGTAAGCCAGGCGTAAGGTTGAAGGAGCAGCCACGGTTTTGAAGACTAAACCCTTTTCCTGATGGTACAATGCCTGATCCCATACCGGCAAAATTGCTTTGAATAAGCGATACCATATTCCCGGCGCTGTCAGATACCGTTAAATAAATAGTATTGCCAAAAGGGGCAGGTTTACCCGCTACTACGTTGTCGCTGGCAGCATTGTTATCTATTAATTTGCTTCGTTGCACAGCGTATTCTTTGCTGTTTAGTTTTTTTAAAAGAGGTGTATAAAACAGAGGGTCAGCGTAATAAGCTGCCCTATCTTCAAATACTAATTTTTTGGTTTCAATAAAATGGTGCATGTATTCAGCACTTCCAAACCCCATACTCTTTATATCGAATTGCTCCAAAATATTCATCATTTGCAGCACTGCTAAACCCTGACTGTTAGGTGGAA
>JBIKOV010000103.1:0-11430 GCA_044357815.1 Ferruginibacter sp.
CCAGGATGCAAAGGGGCAGGGAGCAGGAGCAATTGATTTTGCCCTTAAACTCATTAAAAAAGAACCGACAGATAAGAAAGAGACGTTTATTCCCTTTAAACTGGTTACCATTGAAAATGTAAACGATTTTTTGAAAAAATAAGTAGCCGCTATTTACAAATGATTATTGTAAATAGCCAAACGGTGTAAATTTAAATACCATATCCTATTTATTGCGGATATCTTTTTTATTTACCTGCTCATTTATTGTTTGCAAAAATGTAAATGGGCAAGGGGATTTTAATAACAATATTTCTCATCGGCCCAATATTATTTTTATTTTAACGGATGATCAAAGATGGGATGCATTGGGAGTGATGGAAAATTCAATATTAAAGACACCCAATTTGGATAAAATAGCAAATCAAGGCATTCTTTTTAAAAATGCATAGGTAACTACTACAATTTATTGTGTAAGTCGAGCTAGCATTCTTTCCGGAAAATATGAATACAGCCATAACATTCATGATTTTTCTACAGATATGAGCAAACAAACAGTAGATCATGATTAAAAAATCACCTTCTCATTTTAATCTACTGTTGCTTCAATGGTATCTCCTGGCTTTATTTGGACTTTCAGAAAACTGATTTTTGCTCCATTCAATAATTTATTTTGAGCCTTTTTTGGCAATCCATTAACCTTAATTACATCGTAATGGCCATAAAAACGAACTTCCCAAGTAAAGCTGCTATGCCCTGATTGATATATCAAAACCGTTTTTTTACCTGCTGAATGGCTGAGTGTAAAAAGGGCATTGCCAATATTTACGTTTTTTACCATCAAATCGGGTATCGCCTCTGGCAAACGTGAAATGCTAGCCAGTATTTTTTCAGGAGCATTTGGTTCAACACCCATCAAACCCTCCACCACATTGCTCAGCAGCACAAATGATATTTCGGGATAATTGCCATCGCCGGTGGTTTTACTTACAGGAAATTGGATGTCGATATTATTAATAATATCTTCCATCCATTTCCAACCCTGCTTAATCCGGTTGTTCATAAAAAAGGTTTCGGGAAGGTATGATCGAGCTTCGATATTAGAAGGCTTCCCTGTTTTCGAACTGGCAGATGCATCCACAAAGTCGATATAATTTTGGGTTCTTTCCGAAGGGGCTGCAATCCCTTTCATCAACATAAACCATGAATTTTCTTTTCCCCAGTTGGTGAGTGCTTCCCCCTTCAAATTATAGCCTCGAACTAGGTTTTTCTCATCGGGTTTAACCGCCCATTTTGTATTGAAATAGGTTTTAAGATCATCCGCTTTGCTTTTGTATTTTGTGAACAGTGCTTTATTTCCACGAGCTTTTGCCATCATCGCGAAAGCGTCAAAAGCACGGTACTGGCAAGCAATTCCATCACCTGCCTCTACAAGAGGAATACCACTCTCTTCATTGAAAGTAGCCGTCCCTTTGAAAATATCACCCGACCCATCGCCTTCTGCCACACCATTGGGTATACGGGTATCATGTAGAGTGATAAAATCATCAACGATGCGTACATAATAATTCCAAAGTGAGTTGTCTGTAATATAGTTCTTGTTACCTGTCCAAAGGTAAAGCTGGTATGCTTTATCAACCAGCTCAAAAGCAGCTGGCACCTCGCGTACAAAATCAAAATCGCTGCGGTGGTCGAGCTTGAAAGAACTTCCATCAAAATTCAAAGCCCATAAAGGAAACCACTTGCGCTCAGCAGTTGAAGTTTTTGCAAATTCGCGCAGCATGGTAAAATTCTCCAGCTGCAGGTTCAATAAATGGCCACCAGCAACCTGGTGGCAAATATCACGCGAGTAGAATGCAGTTCGCGAATTGTATCCTCCCCAGTAACAGGGGATATAAGCCACATTGCCCGAACCTGCCCCTTTTTCCCAACGGTCAACAATACCTGACTTACCAGTCTGCACATGTGACAAAGCCATTTCAACTGCCCATTTGAAAGCTTGTTCTAGTTTTTTATTGGATGTTTGAACTTGAATGATGGTTGTATCAAGATGCCCAGCATATAAATACCCTTGAGTGAAGAATAGCAGGATAAAAAGAATACATCTACTCATACATTTTGTTTTTGGGTTAACCGCTATTTGCTAATTCAGCATCAATAAAACTGGCAGTTCGATGAGATGGTTTGCCATGGCAATTACTATAAAAAAGATTCCCCAATCCTTACTTCAACAGTTACAATAATTCGCTGTTATTAAGTTTGATGAATTTGAGCTGACAAAATCAACCAGTATTTCTTGCAATTTGCTTAGATAGCATTTTCCTTTGCAAATATTATTTACAGTACTTCTTTATATACTCATCCACTCCTGGGTATCCTTTTTTCTTAGCTGAAAACAATGCGGTGCAAGCTTGCTTATTTTCGCTTAATGAGATAAATGACATTGCCATGTAAAATTCAGATTTCCCTGTATTTGCATTTGAATGTTGGATCGCCTTTTCAAAATATGGGAGGGCTTTGGCATAATCTTTATTCATATAATAACAAATGCCCGTGTTTTCATAATGAGTATAATTAGATGAATCAACCATTGCAGCTTGAATATATAACCCTGCCGCCTTTGAATATTGCCGCTTAACAAAAGCATCTAAGCCATTTTTATTAAAGGCACTAACAATGCTAGACCCTTGGACACTTGTACCCCCTTTGTAAAAAAAATTATTTACATTTTCTAATATTGTACTGTCATTTGGATATTTCACTTTGCTAGAATCCAATAAATTCATCATAGCCTTATCAGCATAGCCTTTTACTTCAAACATCGCAAGTAAATATTTTGCATCTGCCTGGGCACCAGCCCGATATTTTGAATATAGTTGATACACTTTTTTAATTTCATTTGAATCTTTGCTTTTAGCAGCACTAAACATCATGTTATTGTAATAGCTTGTTGCCCTAGGCCAATTATAAAAAGCCTTTTTTGCAAAAATGGCAACACTATCAAATTTTTGTTTATCAACATAAACAGCAGTTCTTATAAAATCATTATAGTGCAAATAAGGATTGTCATTATCACTTTCGGCCAATAACCTTAGTGCTTCATCATAATGTTTATCTCTAAATTCATATCTAGCAATTAGCCCTTTAATTGGAAGCGCTGACGTAGATAAATTCGGAATTGCAGGGAAACCATTTTTAACATCATCCAATGCCATTTTAGGATCTGCGTCAATTTCACCCATAACATACTTTTGAATTTTTAAAGATTTAAAAGTTTGCTGGGCTATATAAATAGATGGAATTAACAATGCAAGTGAAAGGATAAAAAATAAGTACGGTATGGATTTGTTAAATTGATTATAATCAGTAGCTGACTTACTAATATGGCTAATTGGTAAAAAAACCAATGCCGCCGAAATTACCAACATTATTTGCATGGCAGGACGTTCGGCAGGGAAATTTAATAAGGCATCTACTGCATAGCAAGTGACTGCCATAAGAGATATGGTTGCAGGTAACCAAAATGATTTAAATTCTTTGTTGCGCCAAATTCTAATTGTAAAAATGGGTACCATTAAAAACATAAGCCCAAAGGCAATGCCTCCGAAAATCCCTAAATCAGCAAACATTTCAATAAAATCATTGTGACAATGATAAGGCACATACAAGTCGTTGGTAAACTCTTTCTCGTACGGAATAGAGGCTAATTTCCAATTTCCATAACCAGCACCTATGAAAGGATGTTTAGTGGCGTAATCAATGGCGCCTTTCCAAAGATGAATTCTACTTCCTTGTTCACTTTGTACTGTGATATCACCCATTCTTTTAGTAACAGTACCATAACCACCTTGGTAATCTTGCAATTCAACGGCATTAGATAAAATTATGTTGGCAACCATAAAACCAATTAATATAGGGCCAATGAAAAAAGATAACTGAAGTAAGCCCTTTTTAATATTCCTTTTACCTATAAATAATATGGTAGTAATTGAATAAACTAAAAAAAGAATGCCCAATCCAACATAAGTTGATCTAGTATTCATTATAAACAAAGCCACCATGCCAATCACCAATATAACAAGGCCAATTATTTTAGCGAATGACTTGTGATTGATAATAATCCATAAAACAAAAGGAAATTTAATTAGTAAGCTTGCCGCCATTACATTTTTGTTGCCATGATTTCCTGTTAAACTAACAATAGTAGCATCAAGATTTTTTTCTACGATATTACTTGAAAAGCCATTTAAAATATAAAAGGAATCCCAGAGCAATATAAAGGCAACTGAAAAAGAAATTATATTGAGCATATAATTCAAATCTTTTTTGTAACATAAAATTGAGATTTGAATAAAAGCCAAATAAGTGGAGAATAACCTTACAAGCGTAACCAAGGTTTCAGTTGGATTAATTGCATAAAAATAAGAAGCGATTGCCCAAATGATTAGGAATGAATATACAATTGAAAATTTAAACTTAACTACTTCAATTATTGCAACTTTATAATTTTCTTTATTTAAAAAGATGTACAACAAAACTAACATATCAACTATGCAAACATAGAGCCATTGAGCACCCATAACATCAGCTCCACCAAAATCTGAAATAAAATGTACTGCTAAAAAAAGGATCGAAACCAAAGCACCTATTAACCCTTTATTATCTTTTATACCCATATAAATCAATTTTGATGTAAGTAGTGAATTCTACTATTTGCTTACGATTTGCTAATTTATGATTATTTGCCTTACTAAGAACAAGATTAATATTGATTGGAAGCCGTCAAAATTCCCTTTTTTTAACGCATCCACAGCGTAGTTGGCAGCTCTACTAAGATTGGCGATTGTTTTTTTGTGTTCCTGCAGAGTCTAAATACTTTTGCACAAGCGGCTGATCAATGGCCGCTATACCTTGATTATATAAAACCTATTAAAGCAAGGGTTAGCGATCTATAGTCGCGTATGGCACTGGAAGAGAAATTATTACAGATGAGTTAGCACATATCTTCTCCAATTAAGCGGCTTGGTATTTCTAGATTTCTCTTGAGTAGCACTGGTGATGGCCATTGTGTTGGGGTTCCAGTTGGTAAAACAGCAACCATATTTTCAGTACCCATTGCCCAAGCTGCTAGCTAGGATAAAATAACGTCCATAAGCTTGCTAATGTAAAGGCGGATAAGGTAAGAGCTAGGGTGAACGGCAATGTACCCAAAGCAACATTAACATTTTGGGCCCCGGTAATTGAGATGGCGCGAAACCCACCTTGGGTTAGAACTGGAAAACATACTGAAGCGATTGGCAAATCGTCGACTAAAGCGATTGTTGTGCTAAGATGGATATTGGATTAGCAGGAGAAGCAAATGATCAGAAAGTTTCAACGGTGACGTTTGAAGATTTTCAGATATCGGTTGAGAAAAAAATTGAAAGTTTCAAAACCTAAATAACTTAAAGCCCATTACTCAAAAAATGTGCATACCATTTCCCTGAATCCTTTACAATTCTTTGTTGAGTTTTAAAATCGATGTGCACTAGCCCAAATTTAGGAGTAAAGCCCTCTGCCCATTCAAAATTATCCATGAGTGTCCAAACAAAATACCCATTCACTTTTACCCCATCCATTTTGGCGCGTAATACCTGCGCTATATGATCTTGCAGGTATTTAATTCGATCAATATCTTCAATCCTTCCATCTTGCAACTTGTCTTTATAAGCAGCCCCATTTTCTGTAACAATAATTTCTTTTATTGCAGGATAACTGTTGAATCTATGTAAGGCTTCGTAAATACTTAGCGGGTAAACTTCCCAATCCATTTGAGTATACTCCACATTTCTTTTACTGGCCTTAATGATTTTTGCATTAACAAAAGGCACCAGCGGAGAAAATTTAATTAATTCCCTTGTATAAATTTGCAGACCAATGAAATCCATGTAAAATGAAAGGTTTGCTTCGTCATCGGACTTCATAAAACGCTCTATTCGTTTTAAAATCGCAAGATCTTTTGTAGGATAGCCCATTCCTAGCAATGGCTCTATGAACATTCGGTTAACTAACACATCCACCTTGGCTGTTGCCCTAATATCTCTAGCTAGATTTGGTCTATAGGGCTCAACATGTGAATAAGAAAACGTAGTGCCCACTTTTGATTTAGGGCTTAGGGACCTAATAATTCTACCACCCTCGGCCTGGCATAAAGCTGCATGATGTGCTGCAGCCAAAAAATTACTTAAGCCCTTTTTTCCAGGAGCATGAACACCTAAAAAATAACCTGCCCCAGTAAATACCATTGGCTCATTTAATACCATCCAATGCTTAACCCGGTCGCCAAAATTTTTAATACAACAATCAACAAAATAACTAAACCACTGAACAATTGATCGATTCACCCACCCCCCTTTTTGCTGTAATGCCTCCGGTAAATCCCAATGATATAAAGTTACCCAAGGCGTAACACCCGCCTCAAGACAACAATCGATTAAGCGATTATAAAAATCAATCCCTTTATTATTTGCTGTACCTAAGCCATCTGGTAAAATACGACTCCAGGAAATTGAAAATCGATAGATAGGAATATTTAGTTGACGAATTAATGCGATATCTGTTTCGAATTTTTCATAAAAATTACAGGATTCATTACCGTTTTCGCCCAGTAGGATATTTCGCTTTTTTTGAGAAAAAATATCCCATATTGAAGCACCCTTTCCATCAACATTATGGGCCCCTTCTATTTGATAAGCTGCAGTAGAAACACCCCAATTAAAATCCGCTCCAAAATCATTTTTGGTAAAACTCATTCTACTTAATCTGCAAGCTGATGTAATATTTTTCCCAAACTTTTATTTTTCAATTTTTTCACCGAGTATATCGAATCTCCCAATACCGCCTTTTTATTTATTTCCGCTGAACCATATTTTTTTAAAACCATGTTTATAATTTTTTCTGTATCGTCTGGATAATCAACCGGTATAAATTGATCCGTGTCTAACCAAGTCTGGATAATTGAAATATGCTTTTGCTTTAAACTTTTTATCACTGGCACACCCATTTTTTTTAAAGCCGCAGCATTGCATTGCTGCTCATATTGCCCTTTCATAGGAATCACCAATAACTTCTTTTTTAAATACAAAGCCTCTGCGGGCGTCTCAAAACCTGCACCACATAAAATCCCCTTACAATTTACCAAACTCTCAATAAAACGATCGTTATTGATGGGTCGTATATGAATATTTTTTTCTTGGTATTCTTTTTTAGAATGTTTGCTGAAGACCTCCCACTGAACATTTTTTAAAGCCGATAATACCTTTATAATCCGCTCGTCACTATACGCAGGCAAATAAACGGTATAGTGTTTTTTTGTTTCAGAGATAGCATTTCTTATTTGGTCGCGTATGATAGGAGTGAAAATATTGGTATCAAATTTATCAAAATGAAAACCATAGGTATCCGTAACCGGTGCATAGTTATTCAACACCGCTTTTCCAATAGGATCAGTTTTTTTGGGCTTGGGCGATTTTTTATTTATCACCGCACTCTGGTGACTAAGACCAATACAAGCCTTGTGTTTCATCTTACAGGCCCAGGCGCTAACAGGCTCAAAATCATTGATAACCAAATCATACTCTTCTACCGGAAGACTATTGATTTCTTTAAACAGTTGCTTTAAGTTGCTTTTTTTATACGTTGCAATCAAGTCGACGCCACCATTTTTGCCAAAAATAAAACTAAGGCCCTTAAAGGAGTATTTGATTGGATAAGGCAAGGACACATCCGCTTGAATCCCACTTACTAAAATATCCACCTCACCCTTTTTCTGCAGGATTGGAATAATATCTCTTGCCCTACTTAAATGTCCGTTCCCCGTTCCCTGTATAGCGTATAATATTTTCATTTTTGACGCATTGAGTTAAACTCTTCTACCAAATTTTCGAATAGCTCAGTATCGTTAAAATCATCTTCCTCAGCTACAGAAGCTCCTTTGTGGTCCACCTCATTTTCATTAAAACGGTAAATACTCCATTGATTATTAACATACTCTAGTGAAGTTAAATTTTCAATCCAATCACCACTATTAAGGTACAAAGTTTTGCCCTGTTGGTTACTAATTTCTCGCATTTCGGGCTGATGAATATGACCACAGACTACAAAATCATACTGATTTCCAATAGCAATATCAGCAGCGGTTTGTTCAAAATTGTTAATAAATTTTACCGCAGTTTTGACACTATTCTTTATTTTCTTTGAAAGGGATAATTTTCCCCTTTTAAATACCTTTTCAGATATAAAATTTACAAGTCGGTTAATCAATATTAATGTATCATACCCCATAGCACCCATTTTTGCCAGCCACTTACTGTGTTGCATGGTTACATCAAACACATCTCCATGAAAAAACCATGCTTTCTTTCCATTGTCTAATTGCAGTATTACTTTGTTTACAATTTGTAAGGACCCCATTTTAAACCCAACAAACTTTCGAAGCATTTCATCATGGTTACCGGTGATATAATAGATCTTAACACCCTTACTCATCCAATGCAGAATTTGCTTGATTACTTTCATATGGGCCTTGGGCCAGTACCTTTTGCTAAACTGCCATATATCAATGATGTCACCATTGAGTATTACAACTTTAGGCTTTACAGTTTTTAGATAATGAAGCAGCTCCGTGGCATGGCAACCATAAGTGCCGAGATGCACGTCAGAAAGAACCAATATATCTAACTTTCTCTTCTTTACTTTATCCATCAACGGATTTTGTAAATTTTAAACGCTTGGTAAAACGCAGCAAAAAGGGTTATAAATATGGCAGCAGAAATCTTTTGAAATAAAAAATGAACATTTCCCATATAGAAAAAATTGATATTACAATATGCAATATTAATACGCCATTGTAAACAAATGTTTACGGTAATGTTACGGGAAGGTTAACTTTTACACATTGTTAAACTAATGGTCTATTCGATTAAAATAATTTATATTTAAAAAAGGGTGTAAGTCGACCACAGAAATTTAAGAAAAACATTTCTTTAGATCAAGTAACACTAACTAAGAAATAGTTGCAAATGAAAATATTTACTTAGATTACTTTATGAAAAAAATCATGCTCAAAGTCTTGCTTATTGGGATTCTGATAAGCCAGTTATCCTTCAAAGTAAATTCTGATAAAAAGGAATACAAAGCGGATGTAATTATATATGGAGGCAGTTCCGCTGCTGTTATTGCCGCCGTACAAGCTAAAAAATTAGGCAAAACTGTTATAATAGTTTCTCCCGCAAAGCATTTGGGGGGGATTATCCTCGGAAGGATTGGGATTTACTGATATTGGTAATAAATCAGTTATCGGAGGAATGGCAAGAGATTTTTATCACCGGATTTTTTTGCATTATCAGAATGACAGCTCCTGGGTGTGGCACAAACAAAATAACTATACAAACTAAAGTTAAATAATAAAAACTCCTATCCTGCACTATCCTGCCTGATACTCCAATCTTAAGATTGGGGAGTAACATATTACTTTTTGCTTCATTCCGGCCTTAACTAAGGCCTCAATCTGATATCTTTGTATCAAACTGAGTTGAGTGTAATTTTTTGTCATAGTAACCAAAAGGTCGCACTACTCGGTCAAATGGCAAAATGCACTTATCAGTTCAACACAGCCCCTATTTAATTTCCTTTAACATAATATTGCGGTATGCTACTTTCATTGGAGGCCCCACATGCACCTGCACACCAATTAAACCAGCTGATTTTGCATTAACAGGATCATTGTCAGTTACATCACTCATTAAAACGCCGTTAATATAATGCTGTAAACGATTTCCCTTTGCCACTATATGGCAGGTATTCCAATCGTCCGATTTATTTTTTGTCAGCAATTCATCGGCTGTTCCCAATGAACCAGTTACCGAGCGTTCTAACCATGCATTGTTTATTATATGATCTTTAAGCGCATCGGTTGGATTTTTCAATAAATTTACTGTCACCATTTCGCCTCGATAAGCAAGGGTTGTTCTTGCTCTTTCTTCATAATTTTGACCAGTATATCGATTAGCGCCATCAATATCGGCTTGATATCCTTTCAATGCATGCGCTACACCAGTAAAGAGTACACTACGATAATTGATTCCACTATTGCCCGATTGGGTTATTTTAAATTCTAGCTTAATTTCAAAATCAGCCGGACTGCCACCCTGCCAAATAATAAAAGAATTGGTTTTCAATAAGGTGGCAGGAGTAATTTCACCAACCAAGTGGCCATTTTCAACCCGCCAATAAGTAGGGTCTCCTTCCCAACCGGTAAGGGTTTTTCCATCAAAAATTTTCACAAAGCCAGCTTTGCCTTTTGAACGCTGACCAATTACATTCAAGCTATTAATCATAAGCAAGCTCATAATTACACTTAATTGTATCAACTTAAAACTGCATTTTTGTTTCATTGTATTTTAATTTAAATAAAGTCTGTGTCAGTTTACTTCAAAGCATACAAATAAAATAACTTATCGAGAATCCAATAATTACATCGGAATTTTTCCCTGCTTTGGCTGCAAGTGATTTCAGCAGAGCTTCACAAAATTTTCGTATATCCAATAAATTTCTTTGATTTAAAGATATATAACTTTGTTTTATAAGCCGCGAATTATATTATGATCATAATTAATAATCTCTTGGGCAAAAAGATTATTCGATACTTAAGTACATCATAAATAGTAAAGTCCTATTTACTTTATTTAATTTTTATCCTCCATCCAAAATAAAACATTCTTCCAGTAGTTGGACCCCAAAGCATTGACGCATCAAAATATGGACTAAAAGGTGTGTTAGCTGCTAAAATACTATTTTGCTGAAAGTAGTTAGTTATGTTTTCTGCCCCCATATAAATATCCACTGGATATTGTTTGCCAAAAGTTTTACTCACTTGTACATTCATTAATACAAAATTGGGTGAGTAAGTTGAAAGCTGATAGATAGAGGGATTATCCGTAGTATTGGTTATTCTCTTTTTGCCATTGTAAGTAACTGTATAATTCAATTTCCAGGTATTTGCTGCATAATCAATACTTACAAATGCCCTGTTTTTTGCTATAAAAGGACGTTCTAACAATTGTTTATTATAGGTTTGTTTGACATCAAAATATCGATAAGCCAATCTTAGATCTAATTTTTTAAGCGGCGTTAGGTTTAATTCAGCTTGGAAACTATTGGAATAAGATTTGCCACTTAAATTATAAAATTGAACCAATCTTGTATTTTCCAAATCAACTACTACTTGATTGTTGAAATCATTTCTATAATAATCTATTCCGAAAGTTGCACTATTTCCTAAAAAACTAAATTTTTGATCCACACTTATTCCTTTGTTCCAAGCAATTTCCGGATTTAATCCATAAGCCACCCCTGCAATTCTGGAATCGATGGTGACTTGCCTTGCACTTACAAAAACACTATTGTTTTCTG
>JBIKOV010000104.1:0-11411 GCA_044357815.1 Ferruginibacter sp.
CCGATTTGGAAATTATGGCAATTCAAATAATGAAAATAAAGCAATTGGGTGCGCGTATTTTGGCAGATAATTGTGGGCATACCTTCGAAAAGGTGATGAAAGATTTTGACCGTGATTATTGGATGGATGCCAAGGAATCGGTTGAATACGGCATTGTGGATGGCTTGTTGGATAAATTGTAAAGCGTATCTTTCATTTTATTAGGGGCCCCAATTATTTGGGGCTTTTTTGTGCGCAGTTCAATTTACTGAATACCTTTGTAAAATGCAGTTCACCGATATCATTCATGCAAACAATAGCCGGCCCTCCCCCCGGCCAATGATGCAGAAGGACGCATTTCCGATAAGTGATCCATTCAGGACCTATTTGCAGCAATACGGAAGGGATGTCGCATTGCCTATACTTTATAGCGATCTAACAAATTATAGTTATGCAGATGCTTTAAAAGATAAAAAAGGCAAATGGACCCATTGGGAAAATGCAGTGTATGCACCCGATCAACTGCAAGCAATTAGTGCTGGGTTGATTAAAACCTATCAACTTATTAAAAATAAAAGTGCTGCAGTTCTGCAAGCTGACTATCAAATTGAGCGTATTGATTTTTGCGAATATGGGAATAGCATACCATTTAGAATAAAAATTGCGGATTCAACTAATGGCCAATTTGATTTTTTTTATATCAAATTGGCAGACGCATCACGTGTGTATGGGTTAGAATTAGAACACCTACTTACAGAGCACCCCATCAATTTTTTATGTCATCAAAATACCCTGGTGGAAGAGCATATTGAAGGAGTGCTAGGTGATATCTTTCTTCAGAAAAACAGGACATTGACAAAGGCTGATGAAAAGGCTATTGCCAAAGCGTTTGTCCGTTTCAGCGAAAGTTGTTTTCTGCGCTTGCTGGGGGATATGCGCTGCTATAATTTTGTGATGAATAGCGTTTCCGAAAATGAACTAACTAGATATGTTATTCGCGCGATTGATTTTGATCAGCAATGCTATGAGGGTAGAAGTAGCTTTTATTTCCCCCAGCTTTACAAGGAAAATGCAGCATATGTGGCAATGGTGCTAAAAAACCTCGACAATGCTGAAATTGAGCAAATCCAAAAAGGCGAATTGGTAGCTATGGCCAGCAGAATAGAAAGCGTTAGAAAGCAGTTGAATGAATTGTTGAAAAGGATGGTTCAGGATGAGCTGTCAGAAAATTATAAAATAGGGCTCTTACGCAGTGAATTAAACGAATATTTTAAAACGAAAGGGTTTAGCTGCTGCAATACCATGGGAGCCATTGTAAAGGAACAGCTGAAACAGGGTTTGCAGGGGCATTTGAAAAGTTCGTTTTTTGAGTGAAAATTTCGTCCAATCAACGGCTAAGTTGGCTGAAAATGCACCTGAAAATGCAGTTGTGCGCTTTTTTTAAGTGGGCATGCTGCAACGTTTTTTACATTAGCGTTGTCTCCAAAGTAGCAATTGGCAAATGGTTGCTTATCTTTACACACTGTCTTTTTTTGGATAGAAGGACGAATTAAAAAAGTATAATGGCAAAACAACAAACCTTACATTGTTCTTTTTGTGGCAGAAGCCGCGAGGAGGTTAAGATATTAATAGCTGGTCAGGAAGGTCATATCTGCGAAAATTGCGTAGAGCATGCACAAGAGATTATCGGCCAAGAGCTGTCGGTTTTTCCGGATTCCAAGCAAGGGGGGACAGCTTCAAATAAGCTTTCAGTAAAAAAGCCGATGGAGATAAAGAAATTTTTGGATGAATACGTAATTGGACAAGATGATGCAAAAAAAATCTTGGCAGTAGCAGTCTACAATCATTACAAGCGGCTCAATCAAAAAGTAGAGAATGAAGTAGAAATAGAAAAAAGCAATATCATCATGGTAGGCGAAACGGGTACAGGAAAAACCCTTTTAGCTAAATCGATTGCCCGTATGTTGAACGTGCCATTCGCCATTGTAGATGCCACCGTATTTACAGAGGCAGGATATGTAGGAGAAGATGTGGAAAGCATGCTTAGCAGGTTGTTACAGGCTTGTAATTATGATGTAGCTGCAGCTGAAAAAGGAATCGTATTTATTGACGAAATTGATAAAGTGGCCCGTAAAAGTGACAATCCTTCCATTACCAGAGATGTAAGTGGGGAAGGTGTGCAACAAGGTTTATTAAAATTATTGGAGGGAACAGAAGTGTTGGTGCCCCCGCAAGGAGGACGAAAACATCCCGAGCAAAAATTAGTAAAAGTCAATACTTCCAATATCTTATTTATATGCGGTGGCGCATTTGATGGGGTGGACAGAATTATTGCCCGCCGGGTAAATACCCACGCAATTGGATTTAGTGTGAACAAAGAATTACAGGAGTTTCAACAAAAAAACTTGCTTCAGTTTGTGAATGCAGTGGATCTGAAACAGTTTGGATTGATACCCGAGTTATTGGGTCGCTTGCCGGTAATCACTTACCTCAATCCTTTAGATGCTCCCACCCTGCGAAATATATTGACAGAACCCAAAAACGCTCTGATCAAGCAGTTTACCCGTTTATTTGAAATTGAAGGAATTGAATTGAAATTTGACGAAGCAGTTTTTGATTTTATGGTGGAGAAAGCATTGGAATACAAATTGGGTGCCCGTGGGCTGCGAAGCATTTGTGAAAGTATCTTAACCGATGCCATGTACGAATTGCCTTCTCAAAAGTTAAAAGTATTTTCTGTTACGCTAGAATATGCCCAGCGCAAATTTAATTTGAGTAAAATCAGCATGTTGAAAGTTGCTTAAAAAATAGGCTTTTATTGAAAGGGCTGTATCATTTTGATACAGCCCTTTTTTTGTGGCAAAAAATAGCGCCATTGAAAATAGGCGGATTCCCTTTTTTTCGTAAGTGCCCGTTGAAAAATGCTAAGTATATTGCTACTATAGCCTTTGACAGATAATGAGCCTTCAAAAAAAGCACAGTAATCCGATCTCCCAATTTGGTTATTTTTTAGGGTAGCTATCAATGTTAGTCATTTGTATGATTGATGTCATACTGAAAAATCCATATTTCCACGACTTTTGGCACCATATAAGGGTTTCAAAAATAATTCATTTTATGTCAAAGGCAATATACATCGCTTCTTGTGAACCTAATAGCGGCAAGTCGCTCATTACTTTAGGCTTGTTAAATATACTGGTAGGAAAAATAAAAAAAATTGCCTATTTCAAACCCGTCATTAATGAGCGTGCCGAAAAAAACATTGATGTGCATATTGATACGGTATTGGCTCAATTTGGCTTACCGGTTGTCTATGAAGAAACCTTCGCTTTTACTTATAACGAATTTTTAAAGCATCGGAGTGAGGGCAATAATGGGTACATTATTGATACAATCATTGCTAAGTTTAAAAAACTGGAAGAGCGTCACGATTTTGTAGTGGTGGAAGGAACCGGTTTTAATGGGGATGGCGCTTCTTTTGAATTTGATTCAAATATAGAAATTGCGAAAAATCTCGGTATCCCACTGATACTAATTACTCGGGGTGATACCAATACGCCAGAGGAAATAGGCAACAGTATTTTATCTAACTACCAAGTGTTGCGGGATAAAGATGTATCGGTGTTGGCAATGATTGCAAATAGAATTAACCCCACTGATGTAGCAACCTTGAAACAAATATTACTCACCCGCTTGCCTAAAAAAGTATTGAGTGCTGTCATCCCTTTTAATAAGGATTTGAGTAATCCAACTATGAAGGAGATTATGGATGCGGTGAATGGGAAATTATTATTTGGGCAACAACTTTTAACTAACCAGGTCGATCATTTTATAGTTGGAGCGATGCAGTTGAGTAATTGCCTTACCCGACTGAAAGAAAATACGTTGATTGTAACACCAGGCGATCGGGCGGATATTATTGTTGCTATGTTGCAGGCCAATCTTTCAAAAAATTATCCGAAGGTGGCGGGAATTATTCTTTCGGGAGGGCTCGAAATTGAAGCGCCCATCATTCAATTGATTGAAGGGCTCGAAACCGTTATTCCAATCATTCAGGTTGAAACGGGGACTTTTGAAACTGTCAATATTGTGGGTTCTGTTCAGTCAAGAATTTATGCAGCCAATAAATCAAAAATTGAGTTGGCCATCAGTACATTCGAAAAAAATATTGATGGGGAAGCTATCGTCGATAGAATTGTAACCGCTCATCCCGAAGGAGTTACTCCTCGAATGTTTCAGTACCAATTGGTAAAGCGTGCCAAGTTAGCTAAAAAACATATTGTATTACCCGAGGGCAAGGATGACCGGATATTAATTGCTGCTGCGAAATTGATCAAGCAAGAGGTGGTAGAACTTACCGTACTTGGAAAAAAAGAAGAGATCGAAGCTGCCATGCATCGGCTTGATATCAGTATTGACCCTGCTCCTTTCAAAATAATTGATCCGGAGCAGTCTTCTTTTTTTCAGGATTATGTAACGACCTTGTATGCGTTGCGGAAAGCAAAAAACATGACCATGGAAATGGCCAATGACCTGATGAAAGATGGGGCATATTATGGCACTATGATGGTTTATAAGGGCCATGCAGATGGGATGGTTTCCGGAGCCATTAATACCACACAGGATACCATTCGGCCTGCATTACAATTTATAAAAACCAAGCCCGGTGTATCAACGGTTTCCTCTGTTTTTTTTATGTGTTTGCCTGACCGTGTTACTGTATTTGGTGATTGTGCTGTAAATCCCAATCCAAGCTCTGAGCAATTGGCTGACATTGCTATCTCCTCGGCAGAAAGTAGCAGCATGGTTGGTATTGATCCTAAAATTGCCATGCTTTCCTACTCATCCGGAACTTCTGGGCAGGGGGAAGAAGTAGAAAAAGTACGTCGGGCTACCTTGCTCATCCGTGAGCGCCGCCCCGACTTACAAGTGGAAGGTCCTATCCAATATGATGCTGCAGTGGATCCGGAAATAGGCAAACAAAAAATGCCCAACTCCTCGGTGGCTGGGCAGGCAAGCGTGTTGATATTTCCAGACCTTAATACAGGAAACAATACATATAAAGCAGTGCAGCGTGAAACAGGCGCATTGGCCATTGGCCCAATGTTGCAGGGTTTAAATAAACCAGTCAATGATTTAAGCAGGGGCTGTACAGTGGATGATATTTTTAATACCGTAGTGATTACCGCCATTCAGGCACAGCAATAATCTCCGGGTATTCAAGCTTTTTTTTCAGTTTAATAAAGTCTATAGAACATTTACTATGAATATTTTTGTTATTAACTCTGGGAGTAGTTCGATCAAATATCAATTGATTCAAATGCCCGAAAAAGCAGTGGTTTGTATCGGCACCATTGATAGAATCGGGTTGCCTACATCAACTGTCATTCATACAACCTATGTGAACGGAAAGGAGCAGGTGATCACGCAAAATATCGAAATTGCTGACCATACAGCAGGTTTGCAGCGAGTGGTTGAACTGCTGACGGATGGGGCAATTGGCGTGATCAATGACCCCTCCGCTATTGCAGTAGTTGGCCATAGGGTAGTGCACGGTGGGGAAAGTTTTGCTGGCACAATGGTTATTTCAGCGGAAGTAAAGAAAGCGATTAAAAAATTATGCTCATTGGCGCCTTTGCATAATCCATCCAACTTTCTGGGAATTGAAGTGGCAGAAAAGTTTTTTCCGAAAGCAAAGCAAGTGGCTGTTTTTGATACGGCATTTCACCAAACAATTCCTCCAAAGGCTTTTCGTTTTGCAATTCCTGATCAATTTTACCATGCTCATGCAATTAGGGCCTATGGGTTTCATGGCACAAGTCATAAGTATGTGTCACAAAAGGCGATTGCGTATTTAAAAAAGCCGGCATCTAAAATCATTACCATTCATCTGGGCAATGGATGCAGTATGTCTGCCATCGAAAATGGAAAATGTGTAGATACCAGTATGGGACTAGGTCCTATGAATGGTTTGATCATGGGAACCCGTTGTGGGGACATTGATCCATCTGTGATATTTCATCTGGTAAATCAGTTAGGGTATGACCTTGATGAGGTACATACCGTATTGAATAAAAATAGCGGCATGCTGGGATTGACAGGTTTTAGCGATATGCGGGATATAAGTGCAGCTATTAAAAATGGAGATACTGCAGCCCAATTGGCTTATGAAATGTATACGTACAGAATTCGTAAATACATCGGCGCTTATGCAGCCGTTCTCAATGGTTTGGATGCTATAGTGTTTACTGGGGGAGTGGGAGAAAATGATGCTCTCATAAGGGAAATTTCTTTATCCAATCTTCATTACCTGGGAATAGAATTGGACACAGCAAAAAACGAACTGCCTAGAACCTTACTACATGAGATCCATGCAGCCAATTCAAAAGTAAAAATATGGGTGATCGCTACCAATGAAGAGCAGGAGATTGCCAGCCAATGCTACGACTTGTTGGTTGGCTGATTTTTGTTAACATACAATAAGCGGGAGAAAAAAAAATCATCTTACTATGGTGACCATTCCTTTTTTTAAAGGACTTCCATTTTTTAAATCGATAACGTAAGTGTAGGCACCCATTGGAGCTTGCTGGCTTTTGAAAGTTCCGTCCCATTCCATTTTATTACTCGAGCCTTCAAATACAATTTGACCGAGCCGGTTATAAACCATTAGGGTTGCTTTCGGAAAACCTATCAATGCTACAATACGCCAATGGTCGTTTCGCCCATCATCATTAGGAGAAAATGCAGAAGGCACATATATTTCTTTATAAACTTTAATAAATACCTTGTCAATTGCCTCCCCACAACCATCATTTGATTTTACAGTGAGCGTGTACAATATATCATCTAAAGGGGATGAGGTTGGTTGCACCAATAAAGGGCTATTTAAAAAACTTACCGGCGACCATGCGAAACTAACATCCGTACCACCTACTAGGGCATCTAATTTGGTGGATTGTCCAATAAATAATGATTTATCTGGGCCGGCAAAAGCAGTTGGCTTTTTTAATACATTTATTAGCACAGTAGCGGTATCCGAGCAATTATTTGAACCAGTAATGACAATCTGGTAGTTGGTGGTATCCGTTGGTCTGGCTATTGGATCAGCAATATTTACATCTGATAATCCTGAAGCGGGTGACCATTGGTAGGTTATGCCTCCACCAGCTTGTAAAGTAGCGGCATCCCCTTCGCAGATTTTTTGTGTACTGCTAAAAGTGATGATTGGCTTAGGCTTAACCAATACATTTACGAAGGTGGAATTGGTGCATCCATATTGGTTAATGGCGGTTAGATTATATTGGCCTGCAGAGGTAGTTTGGGCAATCAATGATGGAGTGGCCAAGGTGGAAGTAAAACCAGCAGGGCCAGTCCAGCTGTAGGTGGCACCTCCAGTTGCAATTAATTCAATAGGCCGTTTTTCACAAACAGGGCTATTTGCCGATGCAGTTGCAAAAGGTAAATCAAAGATAGAAAATGTAACTGCGTTGGACACTACCCTACAACTTTTAATAGCAATATTACCTCCGTCGGCCACCGACATCCGGTACTTGTAAATGCCCAATGCAGTTTGTGTAAAACGATAGGCTGTGAAAGTTTCACCCAAAATATCGGTCCAGTTACTACCACTATCCGAGCTAACCTGCCATTGAAGTGCGGGAGCGAGATACCCACTGCCTATATCTGCAAGTATTGAAACATTTTGTGAAGCGCCCTTACAATAATCAAAGCTTGTTTGGTTGTTGATTGGGTTAGCTGCGTTGATTGTTGGACCACAGGGTCTAAAAGTAATGTCATCTAGTGCAAGGTCATTGCCACATCCGCCAGTTGCAGTATTGGTAATGCGTATTACCACAGTGCTGGCGGTTAGAGGGGTGGTAAAAAAAAGCCCGTATTGCTTCCAAGTGGGCGAGTTGGTGGGTGTTATATTATCAGTAGTGTAAGTGCCTAATATTGTACCTGTGGTGGTTTCTATGTTGAAAATCAGATTGGGACGAATGGAATTATTATTACAGGAGCTAGGCAGTATTACATTTACGATCCATGCCCCCAGCTCGTATTTTGTATTGGCACATAACCCTTTTACAGTATCTACATAAAAGTCGCCTGGATTATTAGAGGCATTTACTAGCATCATGTACCCATTGACATCGTTGGGGGTATGATCTTCAGGAATCGAATGCCAGCTATTGCCAAAACAATTGGCAGTACTACTTACTATTGTATAGCTCCCATCATTGGGACAAGATGTGGAAGTGAATGCATAAGAAGTAGTGGAAGCATTGAGTTGATTACCGGGATTGTAGCCATGGCCAAAATTTACATTTACAACCGGATCGCCTAAGGATCCGTTACATACTTGTGCGGTAGCTTCCTGGGGTGGTCCTATGAAAAAAAATACCCAGGCTATGGTATAGAAATGTAACGGTTTCATCTGATCCATTAAAGTTAGGCAATTTTCTAGCCTACCTGGGCCTAGGGATCGCTTATTTAATTGATTTTGGGTCAAAATGAGCCAAGTAAAACAGGAGTTGCTATTTTTCTTTCTCCCCATTTTTTAAACAAATCCATATCATTTTAGGTGGTTGATTTATTTCAATTTATTTTTACCGCTGATTGAGAGGGGGATGAGCCAGCCAAAAAAGATAAAATCAATGATTTGGTGCTCAATTATCTGAATCAATCCTGTTTTTAATTGGTATCCAATATTTTTTTTGGATTGTTTATTGAACAAATCGGCAGCAATTGAGCAACAAAGGATTTATTTGTAAATCATTCTAACAAAACAATATAAACTGCAAATAACATGGTAGACGTAATTTTAGGACTTCAATGGGGTGATGAAGGAAAAGGTAAAATAGTCGATTATTTTGCTCCCAATTATGACGTTATTGCACGTTTTCAAGGTGGCGCAAATGCCGGTCATACATTATATGTCAATGGTCAAAAGGTAGTACTACACCAAATACCCAGTGGTATTTTTCATGAAGATAAAATCAATCTAATTGGTAATGGGGTTGTGTTGGATGCGGTAACGCTAAAAAAGGAATGTGAAAAAGTTGCTTCCATGGGAATTGATTACAAAAAGAATTTGTATATCAGCGAAAGGGCGCATTTGATTTTACCAACCCATCGGGCACTAGATAAAGCGAGTGAATTAGCAAAGGGAAATGAAAAAATCGGTTCCACATTAAAAGGAATTGGGCCAGCTTATATGGACAAAACGGGTCGCAATGGACTTAGAGTGGGCGATTTATTGGATAAGGGATTTATATCTCAATATATTAAAATAAGGTTGAAGCACCAGCGCTTGCTGGATAGTTATAATTTTCAGGAGGATATTAGTGCTTGGGAGGATGAGTTTTTTGAATCCATCGAGTTGTTGAGGGATTTCAAAATTGTAAATGGAGAGTATTTCATTAATGATAAAATTCAGCAGGGAAAAAAGGTGTTGGCTGAAGGAGCCCAGGGGTCGATGCTAGATGTTGATTTTGGTACATTCCCTTTTGTAACCAGTAGCAGTACTATTTCAGCGGGTGTTTGTACAGGTCTTGGTATTGCACCTCAAAAAATAAAGGATGTGTATGGGGTTTCCAAAGCATATTGCACCCGAGTGGGTAGCGGCCCTTTCCCTACCGAATTGAATGACGAAACGGGCGAGTTGATCCGGAAAATCGGAAGTGAATTTGGTGCAACTACCGGTAGGCCTCGCCGCTGTGGCTGGATTGATCTGGTTGCGTTGAATTTTGCTTGCATGATCAATGGGGTTACCAAGATTATCATGACCAAAACTGACATACTCGATTCATTGCCCGAACTAAATGTTTGTACTGGGTATAATGTAAATGGAGAAGAAAAAAGTTATGTACCTTTTCAAATGACTCAAGTCAAAATTGATCCAATTTTCAAAAGTTTTGCAGGTTGGGAAACGGATATCACTGCAATGAGCAAATATGACGAACTGCCAGAAAACATGAAAAATTACATAGATTACATTAACAAATACTTGAAAGTGCCCGTTAAATTTATTAGTAACGGCCCGGGAAGGGATCAGATTATACTTGCTTAAGAATAATTTTAAAAAAAATATGCCTTTTTTTTGGCAATTTAAAAATCTATCTGAAATTTTACAGCATTAATAAGTTGATATATGGCGACTAAATCAGACAAAGTAAAAAAAGCAACTCCCAATGTTGAGGAGCCAGCTTCTAAAAAATCAGCTGTAAAGGCTTCCTCTAAATCCAAAAAAGACGAGGACGAAGACGAGGAGGATGAGGACGAAGAAACTGCGCCCTTAAAGAAAGGCAAGGCAGGATCAAAAAAAAGCAAGGATGATGACGACGAGGAGGAAGAAGATTCGGATGAAGCGGATGAATGGGAAAAGGGCGAAGCGTCGGATGATTGGGATCCAGATTTTGACGAATTTGATATACCCAAGTCTACTTCAAAAAAAGCTACCGGAAAAAAACCTGCAAAGGATGAAGAAGATGATTTTAAAATCGAAGATGATTTTAAAGACCTAGGCTTTGATGACTTGGATGGAGGTGGTAGTTTTGATGATGACGAAGATTTTTAATCTGCTCCTAAAGCCGGTGTTGATCGCCGATATGGTAAAATAAACAAGTGAAAAAAGCCATCTCTTTTCCGATAGATAATTTTATTGATTTCAGAAGCAAAATGTTGAACTGGGCAAAACCGTTCAACATTTTTTGTTTGCTGGATAATAGGCAGTATCATTTTGAAGCACCTGCTTTTGAATGCTTATTGGCGGTAGGTTGTAAGCGTAAAATAGCAGCCAGCGAAGGCGCTGTTTTTGAGTCGCTGAAAACGTTTTCAAAAGATCAAAAAGAATGGATATTTGGCCATTTAGGCTATGATCTAAAAAATGAAATTACCTCTCTTAGCTCTGCTAATTTCGACGGAATTCATTTCCCGGATGCATTCTTTTTTGTGCCCGAGATTGTATTACAGTTAAAAGAGAATGAGGTGACCATTTATTGTGATTCAGGCGCCGAATTTATTTTTGCATCGATTGAGTCTAGTGCAATTCATATTGAAAAAATCCATCCCGCTAAACTCAATATTCAGCAACGAATTTCTTCGGAAGCGTATGTTGAAATTGTAAAAAAACTGCAGCAACATATTTTGCGGGGCGATTGTTATGAAGTTAATTTTTGTCAGGAATTTTTTGCGAAGGGAGCGGTCATCGATCCAGTAAGTATTTACTGTTCACTAGTTGAACTTTCGCCCAATCCATTTTCTGCGCTGTACCGATTAAATGATAAGTTTTGTATTTGTGCAAGTCCTGAAAGGTATTTTAAAAAAACAGGCAATAAAATATTTTCTCAGCCAATAAAAGGAACCGCTAAACGTAATTTGTCTAGCCCGGAGCTGGATGAATTCAGTAAACAAAACTTACTGAATAGTGAAAA
>JBIKOV010000341.1:0-3064 GCA_044357815.1 Ferruginibacter sp.
GTGCAAATTCTATAGTAACTTTTCTAGGCCAAGCCATCACAGCAAGTTCAGCATCTCCAAAGGTAGTCAGCAAGCCGAAAACATTCCTATAAATCGGCTCTTCCCAAAGCTTTTCTCTGCTGTCAAAATAGCCACTCACTAATGTGGATGAAATGCGTTTATCCAATGCGGCTGCATATAATGCCAAGAGTCCACCTTCACCGTGACCTGCCACGCCTATGTTAAGATTGACCCCCTCGATTTTATTCTTAGATGAGAACCAATCAATAGCAGAAAAGACCTTTTGTAATTCATACCCTATCACATGCCTTCCAACTTCATATGCTTGCCGATAAAGCCACTCACGGTGTGGGAAGGAAAGTGAGATATCTAATGATCGATTACCTGAATACTTTGAATCGCGGCTAATTAAGGTTGGAATGATTACTTCAATCCCATTGTTAGCCAATTGTTGGGCTGCACCAAAACCAACATGAGCTAATGATTGAATTCCCGCAAGTATTTCTGGCGTAACATCGGCATCCGGAATCATAACAACTCGGGCAGTGACTTTCCCCTTTGGTTGAACTAGAATTCCTTCTGCAGACAACCCATCCAAAACCTGCCAATGAATGGCACTGATAGTACATTTAGGCAATTCAATTTTAAAAGATTTTAATCCGGCAACTCTGGGATTGGTCAAAATTTCAATAAATGGTTGCACTCTTTCTTCGACAACCCCTAGTCGTTGCAATAAAAGCTTATGTTGAGTAGCAATAGATTTTGTAAAAGTAGACTCAGATAAAAAATCAAGATGCCATGAGTCTGATCGAAGATCTTTTTGTCTTTCTGTTTCACGAAGCAAGAATTTACCAACACCTTCCACCATCTTCTCAGAGAGATCAACTTTTTCAGTTAAAGGGCTCGCAGTGAAAGGAAATAGAGCTTGACCGAAAGTATTGAATGTAAGCATCAACAATACCGCAAAAAGTAAAAAGTAAGTATTTGGCAAATAGTGAATTTTATTAGTATGCATGGTTTAAATTTTAAATTATCTAAATTATTTTTTATTCTATAATTGGATTTTCAATAACTCCATATAAGGGACCAGATGGTTTTGAACCCACGAACCCATAATATAGAATTACAATATAACAAATCAAGGGTATGGCCATGGCAGGAGCAATGGCATTCGCTTTGTCTGCGATCAATCCCATAAAGGGAGTTAATACTGCACCACCAATAAGGCTCATTACCAAAAATGAAGCGCCTAGTTTTGCATTGGGGCCAAGGCCTTTGACAGCGGAGGCGAAAATAGTGGGATACATTACCGACATAAAGAAGCTAGTGCAAAAAATCGCCCAGATTCCAATCCATCCTGGAAAAAAGATGCCGATAGCGACAAGGCAAATATTAATGAATGCATAAATACCCATTAATTTTGCCGGCCGAATGTATTTCATAAATAGGGTGGAAGAGAAACGACCTAACATAAATGCCGCTAATTTTCCAACGAGAAAAGCGCCGGCAAATTTTGAAGATAAGCCTCCGTTTTCTTTTACATATTGTATGAAAAAACTCCAAGTTCCCAGTTGCGCTCCTAGATAAAAGAACTGAGCCATTATCCCTTTATACCAATGTGGGTATTTTCTTAATTCTTTGAAACTGCCTTTCTTTACTACGGTTTCCTTAATTTCTTGTTCAGGAAATTTTGCCCTTGAAATAAAAAATGCAAAGATCAACACCACTATACCCAGTATGATATAAGGTGGGCCAACCCGCATGGTCTCTTCGGTAAGGTAGGCCTTGAAAGTGCCTGCGGATTTCATTGACTCTATTTGAACTGGAGTTAAATCATTATCTCCAAAAATAAAAATCGTTCCTATGGCAACACCCGTCATTGCACCGATTGGATTGAAGGCTTGAGCAAGATTCAATCTGCGTTCTGATGTTGCAGGATCGCCCATGCTAACCACCAATGAGTTGGCCCCCAGTTCAAGAAATGCGAGACCGCTTGCGATAACAAATAATGCACCTAAAAAGAAAATATATTTTCCGGCAATAGCAGCTGGCCAAAATAAAAAACAACCCATTGCAAATAAAATTAATCCAGTAACAAGTCCGTATTTATAACCAAAGCGCTGCATCATTAGCCCAGCAGGTAGTGCAAAAACAAAATACCCTAGCTTAAAAGCGGATTGAATTAATCCTGCTTTAAAACGGGATAGTTCAAGGGATTTCATAAAATGCGGGATCAGGATATCATTCATTGTATTAGGGAGTGCCCATAAAAAAAACAAAGAAGTTACCAACGAAAAAGTTAGCAAAAACCCGGGGGTAATCAGCTTTTTTTTATTATCCATTTTACCTATTTTAGTAATTACTTGAAAATGCTTTTTTCTTAGGGCACCAAAATCAATTGGATCACTGGTTTATTTGACGAGGCCTTTTTTATTGATCCATTTATTGGGGAACCACCCCTTTTCGCAAAATAATATTTCCACACTTTCCAGCTTCACTTGTCACGATGATGCAATAAGCCTTTCTGGCACGTTCAATGAATGCGGGTCTTTCCAAAATAAGCGCTTTTTTTTCGCCCTCCGGGTATTTCTTTATCAGGTCTATGAATTTCTTCCAAATGACAGGAGCCTGCTTTTGTTGGATAGCCGGCTGCATCAGCACACAAGAAAATTCAGCAGCATAGTCGAGCGGAAATAAAGGCAACACTGCATCCAGCAGCAAGCCGATGGAAGAGCAGCCATCATACCGGATCAATACACTGGCATTGGCATTTCCTGGAAAATTCCTGTCACAAAAAACAATTTCGTCTCCGTGTCCCATTTCCATCAACGCTTTCATTAGGTCGGGGGAAATAATTGGGTTGATACCTTTCAGCAAAATTTATTTTTTAAAGATTGGCCCCGAAGGGTTGCTGAAGCCAGCGTAAATAAAAATAAACTGTTTTATTTTAATTCAGTGATGTTAATTTGGCAAAATATAATGTTATTATTCCCTGTGTCCGGAAGGCTGTATTATTGATAAGATGCGGTACGGCAGTCTTTTTTTAAAGCGATTCTCAGGGGTT
>JBIKOV010000145.1:0-8312 GCA_044357815.1 Ferruginibacter sp.
GTTGGCTATTGCCTGTTTTTTGGCTACGATACCGTTGTTTAAAAAATGCAAAAAAAAGCATCAATGAGAAAGCTTGCTTCGGAACAGTATTGAGCAAATGCAGGGCCAATTGGGGGCTGCTTGTTTTAGGCCTTTTGAGTGGTGGTTGGTTAAATTAACAGGGTCAATTCTGCAAAGAATTGACCCTGTTTAAGATTGTGCGGCAAAGGAGATTCGAACTCCCACGCCCTTTCGGGAGCTACCACCTCAAGGTAGTGCGTCTACCAATTTCGCCATCGCCGCAGTTGAATCAGCAATATGCGCCAAGCCGATTGCTGATGAGGAATGCAAATGTAAAAACTTTAGGCTAATAAAAATCAATAAGGAGATTCTCTTATACAAGTTTTATCCAGTAAAAAGGCTTCAGTTGGTTGCAAAATAGGGGGGCTACTTTTTTAAAACAATCCTGAAAGTAGTACCCTTGCCCAGTTCAGAATTTTTTACAAACAATTGTCCTTTGTGATATTGCGCAATAATTCTTTTGGATAAACTTAGTCCCAGGCCCCAACCGCGTTTTTTGGTAGTAAAGCCCGGTTTGAAAATATTGCGTAAATTTTGTTTACTGATACCCTTTCCTGAATCGGCGACTTCAATGATTACAGCAGCAGTTTCGGCTTTAATTTTAATTTGGATACTGCCTTTGCCTTCCATTGCATCTAGTGCATTCTTTAATAAGTTTTCAATGACCCAATCAAACAGTGGACCGTTAGCCATTACATCCATCTTTTTCAAGCCAAAGCTGTTAATGCTGAAACTAATTTGCTCAGGAGCCCTTCTTTTGATATAGGCTACCATATTTTCTATTTGCTCAATGATATTGATGCTTTCAAGTTGTGGTATGCTGCCAATTTTACTAAAGCGATCACTCACCAGTTTTAGCCGATCAACATCTTTTATCATTTCTGCTGCAATCTTTTCGCTTCCGGGCATTTCTTTTAGTAATTCTACCCATCCTTGCAGTGAGGAAAGCGGTGTTCCCAATTGGTGAGCCGTTTCCTTTGCCATTCCAGCCCATACCTGGTTTTGGGTTGATTTATTGCGGGTAGAGATGGCAATAAGCGTAATGAGAATAAAAAGTGCTACAATGAGGAGTTGGATTAAAGGGTAATATTTCACTTCCCGAAGGAGTTTGGAATCGCCAAAATAGTATTTGTTGATAATCAGCGGATCTTTGTTTACCTCAACAATGATTGCATCGTTTTGACTTTTAAATTCCTTTACTTTTTTTCTAAGAAAATTACTGTCTTTTTTTAGCGCTGCAGTATCAATGTTCAGCAGTTGGCCAGAAGGGTTATCCTGCTCATCGGTTTCTATAATCGGGATAGTGGTATTGTGCGAAGTGATGGCATTGGTAAGATCTAGCGCCGCTTGGTCGTTTACTGCGGCCCTTGTTTTGAGCGATTGAACCCATACCGCTACTTTCTCCCTTTCGTCGGCCGCAATTTTTTTTGATAGATAGTTGGAATAGAAAACAGTGCCTGTTACTATTGCAATGGCAATCATTGCCAGCGCTGTGCGCCAGTTAAATAATGGAGTCAACATTTTATCAAATGTAAAGTAAGAATTAAGAAATGAAAAAAAGAAATGGAGTATGTTTGTACAAAATACAATAATTCCTTCACGGGATTGTAAAAGAGGATGGATTTACAAGGCAACCATATCGAAAAAACACATCGGACTGTAACCTTAGCTGCGCCGTTGGTATCCATTGTAATATTAAACTGGAATGGTAAGGAGCACTTGCGAACTTTTCTGCCTTCTGTATTGGCTTCTACCTATGCCAATAAGCGTGTAATCGTAGCCGATAATGGGTCAACCGACGATTCCGTTGCTTTTTTGCAGCAATATTTCCCGCAGGTGGAAATATTGGTTAGTGCCGTTAACGAAGGTTTTGCAAAAGGATATAATACGGCTTTGGGTCAGGTAACGAGTGATTACTATGTTTTACTAAACAATGATGTATCCGTAACAGCGGGGTGGATAGAGCCGATAATCGAATTGATGGAAGCCGATAGCACCATCGCTGTTTGTCAGCCAAAACTGCTTGATTTTAACAATAAGCAGCAATTTGAATATGCCGGTGCCTGTGGAGGTTGGCTGGATGCATTGGGCTATCCCTTTGCAAGGGGCAGGGTATTTGAGCAATTGGAATTGGATCGGGGACAATATGAAACTGCTCAAGCTTGTTTTTGGGCTAGTGGCGCTGCTATGTTTGTAAGGGCAGCTGCTTTTAAAGCTGTGGGAGGCCTCGATGAATATTTTTTTGCCCACCAGGAGGAAATTGATTTTTGCTGGCGCATCCAGCTTGCCGGCTACAAAGTGTATGTTGAGCCTAGTTCGGTGGTCTATCATTTGGGAGGTGGTACATTGTCCAAAGGCAACCGCCTGAAAAATTACCTGAATTTCCGCAATAACTTGGTCATGTTGGTCAAAAACTTGCCCTTCACAAAGGCGATTATTATTATCCCTATTCGGCTTGGACTTGATGCAATAGCAGCTTGGAGGGCGATACTGGGTGGCGACCGAGTGTTTTTTATTTCCATTGCACAGGCGCATTTCGGTTTTTTTAAATGGGTGATTGCTGACCGAAAAAAATCAGTTTTTCCAATTTCTACAAAAGGAAAGCTGCAGGGTAGCTATGCCGGTTCGGTGGTTTATCAACATTTTATAAAAAAGAAAAATTGCTTTTCGCAAATTGTTACAAACAAATAATTTTTTTTGAGCCACTTTACTTATTTTTGCACACGCAAATAGCATATTATGGAATACGAAGTAATCGACAATAAACACAAGGATTTCGCTCATAATTGGGTGTCTTCATCCCGCTTTCTTTGGTTTTGCCAGATTTTTTTGGTGGTAGCATTTATTTTGGGAAGTTGTATGGGCATGTATAGTCATCGGTATAAGGGGAAGCCGGATGTGAAAATTCCTGAAAACACTTTATACAATCCGCAGTACAAATAAAAGTTTTGTATTGTCGATACAATCCCTATTTTTGCAATCCGCAATAAAAAAAGTTCTTATTATTCAAGCGAAAGTAGCTCATTTGGTAGAGCACGACCTTGCCAAGGTCGGGGTGGCCGGTTCGAGCCCGGTCTTTCGCTCCAAACTGATCCCGATTCGTCGGGATTTTTTTTCTACCTTCGGCAATGCCGATTTTGTTGCACTCGGGTGGTGGAACTGGTAGACACGCAGGACTTAAAATCCTGTTCGCTGTAAGGCGAGTGTGGGTTCAACTCCCATCCCGAGTACTTTAAAAATTGTAAGGCCTTGTAATTTAAAACATTACAAGGCTTCTTTTTTTTAGGGGACGCTACAGGGGACGTTTAAAATTCTATGCTTGAATCTATTTCAAGAAATTATCTTGCTAAATTTAATATTCTTTGTATCAACAACCGGAATTACCCCATCCCACCGACACCGCCTGTAGACAATTTAAACCTGAACAATTCGTTTTATCCCAGCGTGTATCAATTTAGTTCAAAATAGCGTACTTTTTAGGGTTTATAGCTAACCCTTAACGTTTTAGTATAACCATGATGCATAAATACACCATTTAGGGTATAGGTGGGTCAAAATAAAGGGGTAAGTTGTGATAGTTTTATAGGCATTAATAAATATCCGGCCATTTTGTGGCACCAAGCATACCGGATTTGGATGGATTGGAGCCATTGTATGGCTGGTATAAACTAGTTATGGGTAATGGTAAAACGACACTACAATAAATATAGTAAGATAATGAAGTGTATTTTAACAATAACACTTTTTGTTATTACAAATTTGACGTTTGGACAATCAAACTCAAAAAAAGATACTTTAATTTCAAACCCAAATCACGACAAGACATTAGCAGAAAAATTAGGCGGTGATGATTATG
Source organism: Ferruginibacter sp. (assembly GCA_044357815.1). GTDB lineage: Bacteria > Bacteroidota > Bacteroidia > Chitinophagales > Chitinophagaceae > Ferruginibacter. The sequence continues at coordinate 3,917 of JBIKOV010000145.1, forward strand.
GAATGAAAAGCTACTTTTTGGTCATTCTAAAAACAGGAACAAATGCTACTACCGACAAAGAACATATAGCCAAAAGTTTTAGAGGACATATGAACAACATTAACCGTTTGGTTGCAGAAGGAAAACTAATCGTAGCAGGACCTTTGGGAAAGAATGAAAACAATTATAGAGGCATTTTTATTTTAAATAATTTAAAATCATTGGAAGAAGCGAAAGTATTATTACAAACCGACCTTGCCATTAAAAACGGATTTTTAGACTACGAAATATTTACTTGGTATGGTTCGGCTGCACTTCCTGAATACTTACCTTTTTCTGATAAAATTTGGAAGTTAAAACCTTAAAATATGGACAAAGCAACACGAACAATGATTGAAAACCTGCATAAGAACACAGGTAAAACATTGCAACAATGGATTGAAATTGTGAAAAAAAAACTTTTTAAAACACGGAGAAATAATAAAATTTCTAAAAGAGCAACACGAGTTTACTCACGGATTTGCCAACCTTGTTGCACATAAAGCAGACGAAACAGATGCAGGTTCAGCAGAAAATCAAGACGAATTAATATTAAAACAATATGAAGGTAAAGAACACTTGAAACCGTTTTACAACTTACTTAAGAGCGAAATATCAAAGTTTGGCAAGGACATTGAAATTGCACCAAAGAACTCATATGTAAGTTTAAGACGGAAGAAACAATTTGCAACTTTAAATCCAGCGACAAAGACCCGTTTTGAGATTGGTATTAACTTAAAAGGGCAAGAAGCCAAGGGAAAACTGGAAGCAGAAAAACCAAATGCAATGTGTTCTCATAAAATCAACATTACAGACATCAAAGAGATAGATAAAGAAGTTTCGGAATGGACAAAAACAGCATATGACAACGCAGGATAAAAGAACCACTACCCATAACAGGCGCTTGACAAAAAAGCGGGTTCAGTGCTTAAATGAAGCTTTGTGCTTCGTATCAAGTTCAATGCTAGCAGTCAGTTTAGTACTTCTAAATCCGCTTCTTCGCCAAGCGCCAAAACGTTATGCTTCATTTTGGGGAAACATTCTGCATATAGAAATTTTATGTTTAAATAAAAAATTGAACTATGAGACTTGATAAACTGATGTATCTATTTGTATTTATTGCGATTACATATTTAAACAACAATTGTTTTTGTCAAATTCATAACACGGTTACTCCTCGATACGTTGTTACCTTACCCGAAGCACATATAGGAAGTTTACAAATAGATACAATGCTGCTCAATAGCTATAAAACCGTACCATTTAATATTAAACAGTTTTATATTGATAGTAGGAGTTTGTTCGATAAAGGCGAGATTCATTTTACTAACAAGTTGATTCTTAAAACTGCGTTAAATAATGATTTGGGCTTAATGGGAGGTGCGATGTTGGGAGATTTAAAACCAGACGGAGTTAGCATATGGCTTCGACCTTCGAGTGATAATCCTCTGGCTGTTAACGTAGTAAATGCAGGCTCCACAGATGAACAAACTTATGAATTGATTCCGGATGTAGCGGGTAAAGAACAACGAGTTTTAATCAACGGGCTATCTCCGGGAAACGAGTATAACTACCGTGTTTTATCCAATGGAATAGCTTTAGTCGAAGGTGTTTTTACAACATCTCCTAAAAATGAGGACAATAGTGAAGTTCGGATAGCTTTTGGTTCATGTTTTCATAAAATAGGTCTCCATAATCCTAATCTAATTAACAGTATAATTCAAAGGAATCCACTAGCAATGATGCTTTTAGGCGATATTGCGGTTGATGACCGAGAAAACAATTTCAGTATGCATAGGTCTGATTATTTACTCCGTGATGTTTCACATGCATGGAAAAAACTCGCTGCTAATATCCCTCTTTATTCAAGCTGGGATGACCACGATTATTTAAATAACGACCTAGGCGGTGTTCCCGAAAAATTTAAGGAATCAGATAGAGAGGAGCTCCGTACCTTATGGCGAAAGAATTGGAACAACCCTCAAAATGATGTGGAAGGAATTTACTTCAATACACGAATAGGGCAGGTTGAAATAATTATGCTTGATACAAGGTCGTGTCGGACTATTGAAAAAAAAGGTAAATATGGCTCCTATTTAGGAACAAAGCAGTTGGAATGGCTAAAAAATATTTTAAAAAAATCGACAGCGACTTTTAAGATTGTTTCGAGTGGAACAATGTGGAGCGATTATGTTACAAACGGAAAAGATTCATGGGGAACTTGGGATACTTTGGCTCGGGAAGAAATTTTCAACTTTATAGAAACAGAAAATATACCTGGAGTTTTATTAATAAGTGGAGACCGACATGGTGCAAGAGGTTTTACAATACCCAGAGAATCAGGGTTTAAATTTTACGAATTTGAGGCTGCATCACTCGGAGGAGTTCCAGGACCAGATGCAATGGCGAAAGACTCAACGAATCAAATATTCGGTTATTACGGCAAAGGATTGAGGGCTTTTGGTGAATTTACTTTTAACACGGGAGAAAGTGAACCTCAAGTTACATTTAGATTAATTAATGAATTTGGAAATATCATGGAGGAACACAAATTGTCATATGACAAATTAAATCCTCCAAAAAAATAAGTTAGATTGATTAAATTCAGTAAAAAACGAAAGCACAACAAGAAATATACGTAAGCCGGGGGATTGAGGGTAATTTAATCTTTGGCACATTTACTCAAAATTATAACGGTTTGATAGGTTGGAGCTTCACTTTAGTCAAATTAGAGATGCCTATTTTGATGTTGGTATAGACAATGATAATGAGTTTAGATTCAGAATTGGTCAAAGTAAGGTAATATTTATTTGAAAGAATCTGAATTAAAAGAGATTGAGAATTTGGATTTATCAAAAAACCTTAAACTAAGCATTAGAGTCCTCTTCAATTAATTACCTAAGTCATTACCTTAGTCAGGTGCAGGTAAAATCATCGCGTATATAGTTTTTTTTTGAGTACGAAAGATGAGTAATAATTGGGCAGAGAACGGAGTACTGCACCTCTATGTTATTGGTGGCAATGCCGCAACTGCTGTAGCTGTATGCAACCAATTACATCAGCTTTGATGCTGTCTGCATTTCAACAGCATGAAGCATGGCTACAAATCCCAGAAGGGTTTGCAACTGCAAAAAATACGAAAATTAGGGGAAGTTATTATGATCGTTTTTAGGCAATTCAGCCAAAAAAACAATGAATCTATCAGTTATTAGGGGCGCTACCTACTTTCAGGTAGCGCTTTGGGGTTTAGGATTTATGTTTTTTCATTTCTTTCAATGCGAACAAAAATCCAACTCCGAATAATAAGGTGATCAGTCCTGCAAAATAGGGTATTATCTCAGTCATTTTTCTTGTTGTTTATAAGGTTCAAATAAATTCCAAAAGCCAGTATGGATGGCACCCAGATACCAATGAATATGGCGGCATTTTCTTCTCCCTTAAAATACAAAATTTCTGAGAAAACAAGTGAAAGAAAGGATGCAAGAAATAGCAATTTATCCGTAATTGAAAACTTTTTAAGCATGTTATTAGATTTATTTGGAAGCAATATAGTTCTTAAATACTCCAATACCTAAAATCGGCTAAGAATTGTAGGAAAAACAAGGGTGTAAGGCTTCCATTATTGGTCGGGGAGCGAATTTGCCCAAATAACTTACTTTCGCATCATGTACGGATACATCTATTTCGCATTGGCGATATTGGGGGTGTTTTCAATATTTTAAAATAACAATGCCCCCCAAGCGCAGGACACCCTACTGTGCTTGCGGGTAGAGATGACATCTTTTTTTTGGGAGATGTCATCTCCCAAAAAAAGATGTCATCTCGTAAAACGATTGATTAAAAGGCTTTTACGAAAGGTTGCCTGGGCCTGTCTAGTATTTTGGGTCCCAATGTTGACTAACTAATGCGCAACCGATACAGTCCTGCGCCCTTGTTATAATAAAAAAGGAGCCAATTCGTTGGCTCCTTTTTTTGTACCCTATTTCGGTGAAAGATAAATTAGACAGCCCTTATTGTTAAGCCAATTTTGCTGTTTTGTTTTTCTTCCTTGATTGGAAATAATTGATTGAAAGCACAATAATTACAATGAGCAGCCCAAAGAATTCCCTGCTTTCCTCCACCCAAGGTTTTTCGGCCTTCATGGTTTCGGCGATGTTTTCACCATGATGTATATTAACCCAATCGAGTAAACCATTGGGGTCAAAAACTTTATAGATTGCATAACCGGAAAAAAACGCAATGCCTATTAGCGTTGCGATTGGATGAAAAGCCCCTTTTGATGCTTTCCAGCAGAGGAAAGCAGCAAATAGATAAATGGGTATCCATAAATAGGGATCTGGGTCATTGTACTGCAGTGCAGCAAATAACACAAACGTTA
>JBIKOV010000333.1:0-3174 GCA_044357815.1 Ferruginibacter sp.
CCCACGGTTTAAACCGTGGGCTATAAAATGCAACGATATAGATGCAATGGATTTATCCATTTCCCTCGTTTTTTATTGAAAGATGGCATGTATCCATATTATATTGTACGAATGAAACATAATGGCTTTGTTTTATAAAAACCGTTGAAACGGTTTTTATAATTTCATTTTCATAGCCCACGGTTTAAACCGTGGGTTATAAAATGCAACGGAATAGACGCAATGGATTTATCCATTTACCTCAACAATGTCGATTCCCACCCAAATAAAATTATAAAATTGGTAAACCAATTAGCATGTTTGAACAATCCATTTTTTATTTAGTTTCAACAGCATATAGTTTTGAAAACGCTTCATATTCTTGCAGAAAAGACTTTTTCTGATGATGCTCCTTTTGGATTTTTATATATTGAAAAACTTTTTCAACTACCGATTCAGATACAGAATATGCCGCATAGCCTGTTTGCCATGCAAATTTTTTAGCTGTTAACTCATTTTGATTTATATAATGCGAACTGCTACCCTTAATTTGTTTGATAACTTCTGCTATAGATTTTTGAGGGCTTAACAAAAATAAACAATGGATATGGTCGGGCATACCGTTAATAATTCTTACTAGACAGCCTTGCTCCCTCAATTGCTCGGAAATAAATTGATGTATTTTGTATTCGATATTACTATGAATAATAGGCATTCTTTCTTTGGTTGCCCAAATGGCATGTATCCATATTTTATTGTATGAATGAGGCATACTGTTTCAATTTTATACAAGCCGTTTAAACGATTTTTTTAAAAATTTCGTTTTTATTGCCCACGGATTAAACCGTGGTCAATTTCATTATCCGTATTCTCCATTGGTTCTTTTAAATCCAATGTTTTAAGCATCCCTTTCATCTACACTTTTTGATTTACCCCGAAATATGTAATACAATAAAAATATGCTGGCAATAAAATAAATAATCAAGTAATAGGTATTGCCGACCGTTTGGGAAGGAAAAAATAGGGCTAAATTAAATGTTACTACGCAAAAGAATAATCCGAAACTTGCCAACTTTTTATTCATAAAGGGCCGATTTTAAAATTAACTTTTCAAGTTGTTGTTCACTCCTTTTTCGAAAAAGGAATGAATTTGCAACATTTAAACAATACTACTATTGTATTCCCAAAGCCTAGCATAAGGTCCGTCTACATTTAACAAGCTATCATGACTGCCTTCTTGTACCAACTTACCTTGGTGCAATACCAGAATGGTATCACAATTTTTTATAGTTGACAAACGATGAGCAATTACAATAATCGTTTTCCCTTGTTGCTGAAACCATTGCAAAGTATCCTGCACTTTTTGTTCACTGATAGGATCTAGGCTGGAAGTAGCTTCATCCAAAATTAATATTTCAGGATTTCGGTAAAGCGCTCTAGCAATGGCTATTCGTTGCCGTTGACCTCCTGATAAATTCACCCCCTGCTCACTCAAATAAGTATTGTAGCTATTGGGTAGTTTTTCAACAAACTCATGAATACCCAGCATTTTAGCAAGGCCTAACAATCTTTGCATATTGGGTTCAGTATCTCCAATTGCAATATTTTCTACAATGCTTCCTGCAAACAAATCGATGTGTTGGGGTACTACTCCTACACATTTTCTTAGGCTGCGATTACTTATATTTTGAAGGTCAATTCCTCCGATGGAAATAGAACCAGCTTTCAATGGATACAAATTTTGCAACAATGATAATAAAGTTGATTTACCACTTCCACTTTCTCCTACAATAGCAGTAGAGCTGCCCTTTGCAATTACAAGGTCCAAGCCCTCAAAAACGGATATTCTAGTGCCATAACGAAAACTAACATTGCTGCACTGGATATCACCAATCAATTCAGGTGTTAATGTTATTTTATTTGCATTGTCAGTTTCCACTTCGAGATCAATAATTTCAAATAAGCGATCAGCAGCAATCAATGCATCCTGTATGCTTTTATTAGCGCCGATTAATGACGCTGCTGGTCCTGTAAAATAACCTATTAAGGCATAAAAAGACAACAACTCACCCGGTGTCAATTCTCTTTGAATTACATAATAACTACCAGCCCACAATAAAATAATGGTGAATAACCGGGTTACCAATTCAGCTCCAGAGCCAATATAGATACTATAAATGCTACTCTTGTTGATTGTCCGTAAAAGCCCAATAAACCGATGCTCAGTCTTGTCGTTGGCATACTCTTCTAGGCCAAAACGCTTAATTGTACCTACTGCATTTAAACTTTCCACCAACTGGGTTTCGAGTTCTGCACTATTTTCCATCAGTCTTCTTTGCCATTTTTTATTTACCTTATTGCTGATAAAATAAATTATTAAATAAAAAGGAATGATGCAAAGCATGATTACCGCCAGCTTCCAATAGTATAAAAACATCAAGCCGATTGAAAAAGCAACTATTAAAATATTTACGATCATGTTCAATGCGATATCATTGATAAAGGCTCTTATTTTTACTGCATCATTTACCCGGCTAATAATTTCGCCCACTCGCATGGTATCAAAGAAACGTTGAGGCAGTGAAAGCAAATGTTTATAATATCCCAATATCAATCTTGCATCAATCTGCTGGCCAGTTTTTAATGCAAAAATGTTTTTTAACCCTCCTAAAATCAGTTGAAATAGTAGTAACCCAATCATGATGACACTCAATAAATTGAGCAACCTAGTATTGCCTTCCACCAATACAAAATCAACAATTTTTTGAACGTAAATTGAAGTAGCCAGCCCCAAAATAGTATATACCAATGCACCAAAAATAGCTTGCACCATGATGCTTCGATGCGGCTGAATCAATTGCCAAAAACGTGCTGCATTGGTCGTTTTACTATTACCTTTAACAAAACCCTCATCTGGCAATAATAAGACTAAGATACCGGTCCAAATTTTCTTGAACTCGGCATTCTTTATTTTATGGATTCTACCATCTGCAGGATCCATCATGGTGATGGATTTTTTGTCTACTTTATAAATCACGATATAATGAGCCAGTTTTTCATCAATCACCACGTGCGCAATGGAAGGCATGGGGATTTTTGAAAGACTCTCAAATGTACCTTTTACACCCTTTGCTTGAAACCCCAGTAATTCAGCAGCCTCAATTAATCCCAGTACATTGGTGCCTCTTTTATCAG
>JBIKOV010000105.1:0-11367 GCA_044357815.1 Ferruginibacter sp.
TTCCGGAATTGGCTATTCAATTGAAGAATGGTTGAATGCTTGTTTCGCTATTATCGGAAAAAAATGGCAAGATCATGTTATATTGAAAAATGATTTTAGTCCAGAATATAAAACGCTTGTATCAGATCCCTCTATTATATCTTCCTTGGGCTGGTCTCCTAAAGTTTCGTTCAAGGACATGGCAGAAATGATGGTGAATCAATAATTAAGGATGACTCCAAAAAAAATCATACTGGTCCAATTATACTCCAACGGCGATTGCCTTTATGCAACAGCTATAGCCAGACAAATAAAGCAAGATTTCCCTGGATGTCACCTTACTTGGGCCATAGCTTCGTTTTGTAAAAGTATCATCTTCAACAATCCATTTGTAGATGAAATTTTGGAAGTGGATTCGGTTGCTAAAAATGATGCCCCAGCTTTAAGGAATTTTAAAAAGAAAATTTTTAAACAAAAAAAAGAAGGTGTTTACGATGAAGTTTTTTTTGTGCATAATGCTGATACCAATCACGCTTTTTATGATGGCAGTATTAGAAGTTGCATTTTAAGAGCCTATCCCCATCCTATAACAGTATCTGTTCAACCGGTTTTAAGATTGGATTCCGATGAAATAGCTAAGGTTAATCAGTTCGTTTTGGAATATCAACTTGCCAATTATGATCAAGTAATACTTTTCGAGTATGCTCCTCAAAGTGGCCAAAACAATGTTACCTTAGATTTTGCTATTAAAGTGGCAGAGAACATTGTAGCTAATAGTAATTATGCTATCATTCTTTCTTCTGCTAACCAGATCAATCATCCAAATAAGGCCATAATTGATGGTAGTAGTTTAACATTAAGAGAAACTGCTGCTCTATCTCATTATTGTTCCTTTTTATTAGGCAGCTCATCAGGTATTACTTGGATAACGACTTCTGATGCAGGCAAACAATTGCCAATGGTTCAACTTCTAAATGCTAATTCAAATTGGAATAACCCAGTTTCAAGAGATTTTAAAATGTTTACTATACCTAACAAAGGTATTATCGAGCTATTAAATTTTGATGTAAATTCTATTGTTGAGTGTGTTAGAATGGCGCTCAATGATTTTGAAAATGCTAAGCTGAATTACAATCAGCCAATTCCGCTTCATTTTAAAACTACGCGTTACATTGTGTACAATCTTTTGTGTTATTTTGAATTTGGGGCTATTATGAAACATATCAAAGTGAACAGGGAAGTTTATGGGAATGATATTTCATTTTTTTCAGAGGTGCTAATTGGGTTTTTGACTTCACCTTATAGGTTAATAAAAAATATTATTCGAAAACGAATTAGGTAGGCTTTCTTTAATTTGTCTGTTTTACAATCTTTCCAATCAGCAAAGCCCCATATTGCTTCGCATAATAAATTCCCGCAAAAATATACCATCTCCAATCCGGGTAAAATTTTTTCATGAACTTTGCATGGTTATTGATAGAGGTGAGTTGTACTTTTTTTTGTTTCTCTTTGCTCGAACTTCCTTTATGGATGTGCATTACTTTAGCTTCGGGCAAAAAATGAATTTGGTAACCCAATTGTTTAATTTCCCAGCACCATAGCACGTCTTCGCAATACATAAAAAAGTCATCCGATAATTTCTTATGAGGTAGTTGTTGAATAATCGATTTCGGAAACAACATAAATGTGCCCCATACCCAATCGCAATTGGCAAATGTTTGATGGTCGAAATAATGGTGAAGCATTAATGCCGCTCTTTTTTGTTTGGATAAGAATTTGTAAAACGGAAATATTTCCAGCAATTCCCATCCGATGGTTCTGAATCTTCTGCAATTGTGTTGAATGCTTCCGTTAGGATAGCTCAGCTGGCAGGTTGCCAAACCAGTTTCTTTATTTGCTAGTAGATGGTCGAGGCAGATTTTTGGGGCGTTATTGATTAATTCAGTATCACTGTTTAGTAATAAAATATACTCACCAGTTGCATATTGAAGACCTAGGTTATTTCCTCCCGCAAATCCAGTATTAGTATTACTGATTACTAGATTGATTTCTGGAAACTGTTTTTTAAATAAATTCGGATCACATTCTACGGAGGCATTGTCAACCAATATAATTTCGTAATCCACTTCCTTCATTTTATCATGAATGGATTGTATACAATTACTGGTAAGGGTAAAGGTATTGTAATTGATTATGATGATCGATAGTTGCATATAATCAAGCTACTTTATAGAAATGAGGTTTGTTTAAAAGGATGGTAAAAAACAATTTCAGCACAACCATCATATTGCTGCTGTAGGCTGCAATGTTTTTAAATTGGTATTTTGTTTTTCCAGTTTTTAGAATTGTATCAATCAGTAGGCAGATAAAAAAAATGGGAATCTCAATAAGGTAGGCAGCAGCAATAATGATAAACCAACCTACACCAAACTGCTTTCTAATACGCACCATTGTTGATACAATTACCTGTTTACCTTTAGCATCCCATAGGTTTTTCCCATTTTGTGATTCTGTAGTACTGTAATAATCACCGCTGGTACCACCACCGATATGGGTTACTGTTGGCTCAGCGAATAAAAGTAATTTCCCTTGTTTACGTAACCTCGCGCACCATTCTATTTCCTCTGCGTACATGAAAAAATCATTGTCTAATGGTCCTGATTTTTCTATACTATTTTTTCTGATTAGCATATAGGCTCCTACTATCCAATCTACCTCGATGGTGTCCTGAATGGTTGTAATACTGGGTATGGTTGATTTAAATTGATATCCAAGCCATCGAATAAGTTTGCCCAAATAGGGTAGTGGTAGCAATGTATTCAGTCCACCTTTGATAAAATGCGCTCCCGAAATTTGTGGGCTTCCATCCGTATTCAATAATTGAACTCCACAACCAACTGCTTCGGGGTAATTTTTAAGCATTGCAATACTTTTATCAATGGCGCCATCCAAAATAATGGTGTCTGTATTTAGTAGCAGTATGAATTCTCCCTTGGCTATTTTTATGCCTGCATTGTTGGCCCTAGCAAAACCTGCATTATAATCCATTGGTAAAAAAATAACCGATGGGTAGCGTTGCAAAACAATTTCTTTGCAATCATCCTTTGAATCATTGTCAACCAGTATTATCTCAAAGCTATACTTTTTGCTTTGCTGATAAATACTTTCCAGGCAATCCAATACCAGTGAAGTGGATTTGTAATTTACCAGTATGATTGAAAGATCCATTTAGCTTTTGTTGTCAATGGTGATTGGTCAATTGTCAATTGTCAATGGTCAATTGTGAATGGTCAATGGTCAATTGTGAATGGTGAATGGTGAATGGTCAATTTATTTAGCCAGTTTTTACTTTTTTATGCTATCTTTTTTCTTTGCCTCCACAATAATATTGCACAAATCAGTAATGCTACTATTGAAATGATACCTGCAGCCAGATTTAATGTGTTTCCCAAAGTATAGGAAGCTGGAGCAAATTCAAATCTGATAGTATGGCTTCCAGAAGGAATGTTTACACCCCTTAAAGCATAATCCACTTTTACGATGGGCGTTTCCTTTTCGTCTATATAAGCTTTCCAGCCCTTTGGATAATAGATTTCACTAAATACCGCAAACTGGTTGGCAGATGCATTACTCTGATAGGTGATTTGGTCATTTAAATTTTTCACTAGCCGGATACTGGAGCTGCTATCAAAATTAGGTACAACGGTCACTTTTGACTGTTCTCTTTTATCAATGATTACCGTGTCTTTGGAATGTAGGCTGTCCAATGCCATCATTTCTTCATCAGCATTATTTACGTATTTAATGGCTTTAATAAACCATACTGGACCATTGGTACTTTGGTTGATTTGAGCTACCGGTTGATTATTGGGGCCATTCACGATAAAGTATTTTGTGTTGAGCATATTAAACACTTCTACATTCCCCTTTCCCAATTGGTGTTCTATTAAGTCGTTATAGAGCCCTAATTTAGCTGGACTATAGCCTCCGATTGAATTATGAAAATAGGAAGTTCTTGAATCTTGGAAAGGATCACCTCCTGCCTGGTCAAATACTCTGTAGTATCCGGTATCCATTTTGATTTGGTTATCGGCAGCAGTAGGCGTAAAGCCCGATAGGTAATCTTCGGGTGTAGCAAACTTAGTTTTGTTGAGGTATCTAGAGGATACTGTAATGAGATCAATAAATGAAATCAGTGCTAATAGGCTAATGGCTACTGTTGGATTTATTTTCTTTTTTATACCCAGCCAAATGATAGATCCACCCAATGCTATTAATAGGATAAGTCTTAGTAAATCGCTTCCAAATAATCCTTTTCTATCTTCCATCAATGCTTTGATGAAACTATTGGATAGTGTGCTAGCTTGGTTGAGCATTTCCTGTGTAGGTTGTTTGCCCTGACTCATCGATTGCGCCAATTGTTCAGTAATCGCTTGTTTTGTTTCTTTGGTTCTGTCATTTGAGAATGATGCAGTAAAGTAAACTGCTACCAATATTGCCAATATGGCCCCACATGAAATAGCTGCATTCCGAAGCCTTTTGAATAAAATGCTTGATTCCAGGTTACCGTAAAAAATTTCTTGCAATGCTAATGATGCAATGAATGCAAAAGTAAATTGAGGCAATACCAATGCCATCGAAGGTGCCCTGAACTTATTAAGAGCGGGTAAATGGTCAAACAAAAAATAGTTAATGGCTGAAAAATTACTACCCCAGGCCAAAATAATACCAACAATTGTAGCCGGGATAAGCCAACTTAAATATTTCCTCGAAACAAAAAATAGCCCTGATATAAATAACATGCAAATAATGGCTCCCAAATAAACAGGCCCTGCCGTATTTGGCTGATCGCCCCAATAAGGTGACATATAGCGGTAAAAATAATTAATCGCATCATTGGGTAATCCAGACTCTTGGAAGGCGGTTATTACTTTACTATTTTCACCAAATTCTGCAGGATCATTGCTACTTCCAGCATAATTAGGCAAGATAAAGGTGAAGGTTTCTTGCTTTCCATAACTCCACATGAAAGCATAATCCTTTTTTAAACCACCCTTAGAAAGGTTTTCTTTTTTTACACCAATGGTTAATTCGCTTTTTCCTCCTCGCATCGTTTCATCCGCGTATTCTTTGGTGGGTAATAATAAAATGGCAAAAGAACAGGCACTGATTGCAACAGCAACAATGGCTAGAATGGCGGTATTGAAAAAATGTTTATAATCTTTTGATTGTATGGTTTGGACTAAAAATGCGATTCCTAAAAAAACAAAAAGCAGCATGAAATAATAGACGATCTGTACATGATTTTGATTAAAAAATAAGGTACTGGAAATAAGTGTAATTGCGAATCCCCCGATATATTTACGTTGCATGAGCAACAGAATACCCGCCAAAACAAGTGGTGCATAGCCCATGGTTGCGAATTTGGTAACATGACCTACCATTGCTATAATTGCATTGTAAGAAGCAAAGGCATAAGCCAATCCCCCTAGTATTCCTACCCATGGCTTCAGTTTAACAACCTGCGTTAAAATGTAAAAACAAATACAGGACAAAAAGAATAAGCTGGCAGGCGAGGGAAGAAAAAGGGTAAATAATTGATGCAGACTTAATATACCAATATTGTATTTGGCTGCAATTAGGATTTGAAAAGTGGGCATTCCACCAAACATAGAATTAGTCCATAAAGGGTATCTTCCATATTTTTCAAAAAATTCAATCGACTGTTGGGTCATCCCCCTTGTTCCCAGCATGTCATGCTGACTAACTACCATTCCTTGAAAAATGGGTAGGCAGTAGGCAACAGAAATTAATAGAAATATCACCACCGCGATGGCATGTGGAAGGATATTTTTGAATGTGCTATTTTTCATGAATTGATTTGAATATGAAGCAGCAATTTAACTTAATTTTTTTAAATCGACTAAGGGTAGATCAAAGGCAGTTTTGGTAAGTAAAGGTTCTTTTTTTTCATCTATTTGCATGGAGGTAAAATTGAAATATAAATACGATAAAAAAGAATAAAAATGCCCGTAAATAATATCCCTTGGGCTATTATTTACGGGCCAATGTTATATGTTTTTTTAAAAATTATTGTTGGCCAGATCCTTGCATGCCTTGTTGCATATTCTCCATTTCCCCCTTCATATTTTTGCGTTTCAGTAAGGATACATCAAATTTACCAAAGCGCCAGTTGAAATTCAAACGAAGTAATTGCGGGTCTCTGCGACGTTCCGTTTCCTGGATAAAGTAAATTGATTGAGAATAATTACTGTTTAATCTAGTACGGAAAATATCGCTTACTTGTAAGGTAAGGGAAGCAGTGTTGTTTTTAAGAAAATCTTTTTTAATTGCAATGTCTATGCCATAATAAGGCCTGATATAACCCTGTGAAGAGGGAATGTTCCCACTTCCAAACATCATTCCGCGCATAGGTAAGCCTCCTCCTGGTTGTACAAGGGTTTTGGCTTGGTAGTCTCCGCTTAACTGAATTGAATAATTATTGGGCAATTTGAAATTATTGTTGATTTTAAAAAACCAGCTTAACTGACTGTTGTCAACACCACCCGGAAGGTTACCTGCTTTTAATATTACATTGAAGAGGTTCAGGTTACTGGTGATATCCCATACTTTAGATATTTTATCCTTAGAGGTTAGCTCCAATCCATAAGTATAGCTTCGAGAAGCATTTGCATAGCTGGTTAGCAAAACACTATCCGGTTTAGCGGACGTATTTGGATTTTTTTCGGGATATTGGTAGCGGGCGATCAGATCGTTGGTGTTTTTAAAATAAACTGTAGAAAGCAAATTATGTCCATTGCTCAGTTGATTTTGGTATGAAAATTCTAATAAATTCGTAAACTCAGGTACTAGATTCGGATTTCCTTTGCTGAGATTGAGCGAATCGGTATAGTCGATAAAGGGAATTAACTGGAAGAAATTTGGCCGGTTGATTTTTCTGGAATAATTTAACTGAAGGTCTTGTTTGTCGGTTAGTTTATAAGTTGCAAATGCACTAGGGAAAAGGCTAAAAGGGTATTCATTGGCAAACTTTTGATTTTTACTAATAAGTGCCCCCTCATATTTAGAACTTTCAAGCCTCAGACCTAGTTGATAACTAAATTTTTTGATCTGTTGAGAAAAAGTTCCATAAGCCGCCAGCACCCTGTCTGTAAATTGGTAGCTATTGTTCATAGAAGGAATTGAAACTTCGGTTCCGTTCAAAGCGTTTTTGAAGTAGTTGTTATTAAAACTATTGAAACTTCTGATGGCAATCCTTGCTCCGGTTTCAATTTTAGTAGTACTAGTAATGGGATTGGAATAGTCGGTTTGTGCGGTGAAGTATTTGCTAGAACCACCACCTATTGCACTTTGATAAAGAAGAGGGGTTTTTGGATTGGAACTTGGGTAAAAGTATTGAGTGGAAATTTGATTGTCATTTTCATTCTTACTGTAGTTATAATTCAAATCTGCCGTAAATTCCTTATTGGCTTTTGCGAAATTGTGTTTAAAACTCAATGTTGAACCAAAATTATCGAAATGAAATTTGCTATTTGTATTTCGGGTGCCATAGTCGGTTATGGTACGGTTGGAATAAACGGTATCCCTGATAATGTTGAGCTCATCTGTATTGTGAAAAGATCCTCCCATGATATTTCCCGCAATACTCAGGGTATTTCGGTTGTCTATAAAATAATCTAGTCCAATCTTTCCAAATCCGAAAAAACCTTTTCCAATTGGTGCATTATTTTGGGTTAAATGGGCTGTTGCATTATTGATAAAATCGGTGCGGGAGGTGTTGGCGGTGGATAGGCTTTTTCGAAAACCTGACTGACTGGAAGCGAAAAAATTGATTTTTTGCTGTTTGATATTAATATCCCCCCCAAAGCCTGGCTTACCACGGCTATCAATACTCGTACGAATACTACCATTGTATCCTGCTTTTCTGTTCTTTTTTAAAACGATGTTTAAAATGCCGGCCCCACCGCCTGAGGCATCAAATTTTGCCGAAGGGTTGGTAATGATTTCAACCGTAGCAATTTCATCTGCTGGGATTTGATCTAGGGTCATAGTAGTTGGACGGCCATCTAGAAATATTTGTGGGGGCGAATTTCTTAAAGTAACATTTCCATCAATATCAACACTTACGCTAGGTACATTTTTCATTACATCCACTGCAGTTCCGCCAATGCTAGCTATATTCTTTTCAACATTAAAAATTTTACGATCAATTCCCATTGTCAGCAATGGTTTGTCAGCTGTTACGGTTACGACTTCTAGTTGTTGAGCATCTGTCTGCAATTTGATATTTCCAAGGTCTTTGTCTACTGCACTCAACATGCTACTCATGTCGCCTCCTGGTTTAGCTCCAGCCATATTCAAAACAAAAGCGGCTTTTTGTTCAATTTTTTTATAGCCAATTGCGGTAATTACAAGTTTATAGGATGCCATTACAGCCAAATTTTCGAGGCTAAATTCACCTTTTTTGGTGGTGAGCATTCCAGCAACAATTACATCTTTCCTTTTTTTGCTTATAGTATCAAATTTATTTTGAAGTAGTTGAATGGAGGCAGCCACAATTGGTTTGTTGGTTGCAGAATCTATTATTTTCCCATAAAAATGTCCCACATTCATATTTTGTCCTGCCATCCTTCCAGCTGCACCGGGATATTGCGCATATATATGTACCGAAAACAATAGTAAAAAAAACGAAAAAAGGAGTTTCGTAAATAGTTTCATTGAGAATGTAAGTTTTAGTTGAGTTGAATCCATGAAGTTCTCATATTAATTCCAACTTCTTTACCGTATAATTGATAAGCGGTAGAATAGCATTGAGGAAATTGTTAATTGAGAATCAAATGTTAAATAATTAAATATGTTTGATGAAGTTCATTGGTAGCAATAACTATTGGATGGTTAATGAGAAAGAAATAAAATCTTATATTCAGGAAATCCCTTGTCCTAAATTAGGAATAGGGGTTATTTGGCTAGATATGCAACCAATACTTGTGCAATTCCAATAAAGAGTCCAAATACGCCACCAATGATTTCTAGAAATTTAAATTCTTTTTTGGTGATTTGGTTTAAGATATCCTCCAGTTTGCTGGAGGAGAAATTGGCTACTTTTTCTGTAACAATTTTTTCAAGATCTAAGTCTTCTTGGATCTTATTCATATAGTTTTTCATTAAAACCGGGAATAGGGACTCCAACTCTTGTAAAAAGGCCTCTTTAAGTTGGTTGATTGTTTTATCACCTATTAACATTGAAAGCATGGGAAATACATCCTTTAATTTATTGCGAAGAAAATGATCAATATGCGCTTCAATATCTGGCCGCAATTTTTGCAAATTTGCTGGATTGGTAACTTTTGCCTCAATTTCGCTGAATGATAGCAGTTCTTTACTCACCACTTGACCTAGTTTTTGTGCAATCAGCTGCTGATTTTTTGGAAAAATGCCCTGAATTGTAAAGCCAGCAATCTTTATAGGGTTTCTAGGATGAAAAAGCATTTTAATTGCTACCCAGGTGGTGATCCAGCCGGTAAAGGCTGAAAGCAGTATGGTCATCGTAATGGCTGTACTATTCATATAAATTTTATAATACAAAGAAACACAATTAATAAGTATTTCAAATGTAATTTTGTTACGGAACTGTTTTTTGCTATTTTTGCAATCCAATAAAAAAACGGTAGTCGTAGCTCAGTTGGTTAGAGCATCAGATTGTGATTCTGAGGGTCGGGGGTTCGAGCCCCCTCGATTACCCCAACCGAAACCCAATATACAAAATGGTTTCGGTTTTTTTATGCCCGTAAATGCAGCATTAATAGGCTTTTCAAAATTATTTTTCTCTGTAATGACCGTTGTTAAAGGGTTTATATTTTACATTTCCGTTAATTTTCAGTCGGTTGAAAAAAAAAAGGAACGAAAAAAGGAACGAAATGTTAGGTAAATTAAATCATGTTGGAGGTTCTTTTTGGATCGCACAAACTATAGGTCCATATACTAAACTAAAGGATTTAGGTAAATTAAAATATGTTGGTGGGGATTTAAATTTAAAAAGTTCCCCGATAACTAACCTAAATGAATTATAATTTGTTGGAGGGACGCTTAATCTTAGAAAAACTCAAATTGAATCTTTAGGAAATTTGAAATATGTTGGAGAACATCTTTATTTACCAAAAGAAAAAAAGGGTCAATTTGACATTACGCAATTAGGTATTTACCTTCAAAATAAAAACCAAACCAAATCAAACCAAAATATTCAGTACATGAAATCTATTTCCTTTAAACTAATTCTGCTCATTACTTTTCTTTTTTTCTTTAAAATCTCCATTTCACAAAATAAAGGAGTGTTAATTCAGAAAAATTTTGCAAATCCTGAAAATATCTCAAAACCATTAACATGGTGGCATTGGATTAATGGGAATGTAACAAAAGAAGGAATTAAGAAAGATCTCATAGATATGAAAAGAGTTGGGATAGGTGGGGTGCAAATGTTTGATACGCATATGTATTTACCAAAAGGTCCTGTAAGATATGGTCAAGACATTTGGCATGAGCATGTACAGTACGCCATAAGAATGTGTGATAGCCTAGGAATGGAGTTTTATATGACTAATAGTCCGGGTTGGTCTGGTGCAGGCGGTCCTTGGATATCTTTAGAAAAATCAATGAAGCAATTGGTTTATAGCGAGACCGACGCAAACCGATTATTACAAAAGGAGATAAACTTGTCCTCTCCTTATGCCAATCTTGGATTTTATAAAGATATAACTGTAATTGCCATTCCCGCCTTAGATGGAGAGGAAGAAATCAGGAAAAGATTAAAGGATGTTACTTCGTCCGATGGCAAACCGTTAAAAGAGGTTTATGATGAAGATTATTCTACTGGTATAACTTCTTCTGCTTTTAAAAAAGGCAATTCATATATTTTATTTCAGTTCTCAGCTCCCGTTGCTGTAAATAGCATCACTTTCGATATCAGGTCTATTGTTGAGAAAATAGGATTTGCTGGAATTATCGAAGTTTCTAACGATGGAACAAAATATAAAGAAATAAATAAATTTAGTTTTAAAGATCATATCGCTAAATCTGCAAACTTTACGATCTCATTTACCAGTACTAACTTTAATTTTCTCCGAATAAAATTTGATGATACCAAAGATTTAGGGAAAGATATTCAGTTAAGTGAAGTAAAACTTCGTAACCTTAAAAATATTACCGACTGGAATAAACGTACTGGAATGTCTGAAGCACCATTTTTAAATAAAAATTTAATTATTAAAGAAACTTTTCAAGGCATCCTTCAAAATCAAGTAATAGATCTTAGCAAAAATTTTGATCCTAAGACAGGAAATTTAGTCTGGAAAAATATGCCAGAAGGCAGAT
>JBIKOV010000106.1:0-11333 GCA_044357815.1 Ferruginibacter sp.
TTTCAAATGGACAAATCAGCATCATCATTACGCAACAACTCCTTGATGAAATAAATGATGTGACGAGTAGAGAAAGAATAAAAAAACATTTTCAAAAGCAAACTGTTCAAGAATTCATTGAACTGCTGAAAAACATTGCGGAGCATATTGACATAGTGCCCACTCACTTTATAAGCCGAGACCCAAAAGACAATTTCCTACTAGACTTGATAGATTTTTCAAAAGCTGATTATTTAGTTACTGGTGACAAAGATTTATTGGAGCATACTCCATTCAAAACAGCCATTATTCTTACTCCCGCTGCATTTGAAGATATTATCGCAGGCAAATAGAGATACGCTTAAACAATCGACAGGGTACGCTGGAGAAAGTGTAAATACCACCTTAAATCACCTACTTAATTAGCAGAATTTACATAAAGCGGATTTGTTTTAATCGCTTGCCACTACTTCAATTTCATCAAAACCAGCCATCACGGGTTGAATTACTCAAAAGGCAGGCCAAAAAAATTCCGTAATTTGCGAATCATTTATCATTCAAGAACTTATTTAAAAAATTAATGACCCAAACAGAAACCACCATTACAACCACTCTTCCTGTAATGGAACATTTTTATACCCTTCAGGGTGAAGGCTTTCACCAGGGAAGGGCTGCTTATTTTGTTCGACTGGGAGGTTGTGATGTAGGCTGTGTTTGGTGTGATGTAAAAGATAGTTGGGATGCGGATGCACATCCAAAAAAAACAGTGGCAGCAATCGTATCATTGGTTACACAAAATGCTGCAAATCTGCCAAAAGGTAAATCAGCAGGCCTAGTAGTAATCACCGGTGGAGAACCCTTGATGCATGATCTTTCCTTACTTACGGCTGCGCTTAAAGAAAAGGGATTTGAAACCAATATTGAAACCTCGGGGGCACATCCACTGAGTGGAACCTGGGATTGGATTTGCTTATCGCCGAAAAAATTTAAATCTCCCCTTCCCGAAGTAGTTCCTTTTGCCAATGAACTAAAAGTAGTGGTATTCAACGAATCAGATTTTAAATGGGCGGAGCAATATGCTGCGCTCGTATCACCGGAATGCAAATTGTACCTGCAACCTGAATGGGACAAAGCCTCCCAAATCACTCCGTTGATTATTGAATACATCAAACAGCATCCTCAATGGGAGCTTTCCCTGCAAATTCATAAATATATCAATGTGCCATAAATTCGTTGGCCGTTACCCACAGATCATTTGGAAAATGAATAGATTACTTTAACATTGCGTTTATTCAAGTAAAGCCAATTCGCTTTATCTTCAACAGAAGAATGTATATCAATAATAATTTATCCCAACATGCTCCGCACAAAATTCATATTGTACATACTGCTAGCGTATCCCAGCTTTTGCTTTAGCCAATGGTATAATCCTGAAAAAGTAAATAAAAAGGCTGGTATCCTTTATTCACAGGCTTATGATGCGGCACAAGACCAACAATATGAAGCGGCCATTGCAAAAATCAATCAAGCCATTAAGCTAGAACCGAAATTTGTAGATGCCTTTTTATCCAGGGCCGGCATTTATGCCAATCTCAAAAAATACGACTCCTCGGTGATTGATTTTGAAAAAGGCTTTCAACTAGACTCGGTTTACTCCATCAACTACCTGCTTCCTTATTCCATTTCGCAGGCAGGCTTAGGACAATTTCAAAAAGCCCTCCATGCTATCAACCGTTTTTTACAATCCGAAGGGCTCAATTCACAAAGTATTCGAGCAGGAAAATATCGGAAAGGGGTATACGAATTTGCCGTGGCATTTGAAAAAAAACATCTCCTCAACCAATATGTTTTTGCACCCCAAAATTTGGGGGATGCTATCAATTCAAACGCGCTAGAATATTTTCCTTCGCTGACCATTGATAGTAAAAAGTTCATCTTCACACGACGCGTTAAGGGTGATGAAGATTTTTATGAATCCAATTTCTTCGATGGCAAATGGAGTAAGGCAGAACCACTGGAAGGGAAAGTAAATACCGATCAAAACGAGGGTGCGCAAAACATTTCTCAGGATGGCACCTGCATCGTTTTTACAGGATGTAATTATCCACAAGGCTTCGGCAGTTGCGATCTATACATCTCTTATAAAACCAAACAGGGATGGAGTGAAGCCGAAAACCTAGGAGCAATGGTGAATACCGATTTTTGGGAGTCTTCGCCTTCCTTATCTCCCGATAAACAAGCAATCTATTTTAGCAGCAACCAGCCAGGTGGATATGGCGGTAAAGATATCTGGGTGACTCACCGAAATATAAAAGGAAAATGGGGCACCCCTGAAAATCTTGGACCCGAGGTGAACAGTAGCGGAGACGAAAGTTGCTCTTTTATTTATGCAGATAATCAAACCCTTTTTTTTAATAGTACAGGGCATCTGGGTTACGGACAAGCTGACCTGTTTTTTTCCAAGAAATTGAATGACAGCACCTGGAGCGAAGCGGAAAATCTTGGTTACCCAATCAATACCATTGATGAAGAAGGATCCCTGATTGTAGCCGCAGATGGCAAAACCGCCTACTATGCCAGCGACAGAGGGGATAGCAAGGCTGGACTAGATCTTTTTAGCTTTCAATTAAGAAAAGATCTACAACCACCAAAAATATTGTGGGTGAAGGGGCAAGTATATGATGCAAAAAATAAAAATGGCCTACCTTCCTCGGTTGAATTAACCGACATTAAAACTGGTCAATTGATGAGCAAAGTCCAAACCGATGAAACCGGAAATTTTTTGACTACACTACCAGTTGGCAATGACTATGCATTCAATGTGAATAGGAAAGGGTACCTATTTTATTCTGAAAATTACAATTTAAATGACCGGTCGATTGATTCCATTTTCACCGCAAATATTCCCCTGCAGCCCATTGAGGCTGGTGCAGCAATTGTTTTGAAAAATATTTTCTTTGACAGCAAAAAAACTGAGCTATCGCCAGAGTCAACCGTAGAATTAAACAAAGTAATTCAATTACTAAAAGACAATCCCCAACTTAAAATATTAATTACCGGACATACCGACAATATAGGAAAAGCGGCAGATAATGAATTGCTTTCCAATGGTAGAGCCGAATCAGTGATTCGTTATATTTTAGCCAGTAAACTTTTTTCAAAAGATCGACTGCAATCAAAAGGGATGGGTGCAAACCAACCCATTGCTGATAACAGTACCGAACAAGGAAGGGCGGCCAATCGTAGAACAGAAATGACCGTAATTAGCAATACTATCAATCCCTAAATTGAGTTCAATTGTCATAATAAGATAAGAGTAGTTTATTTATTAAATATTTTTTATATTTGAGATCACCTACTTTCTTCGTGATGACAGATGACCTGCTATACCAAGTTGCCCTAACCATGATTCCAAATATCGGAGATGTTCATGCTAAAGCATTGGTAAACCGATATGGTAATGCGCGGTCAGTTTTCAGCGCAAAAAAAAAGGATCTTGAAAACATGGAAGGAATCGGATCTGTTAGAGCCAGCAGCATCAAATCCTTTAGTAACTTCCAACGAGGTGAATCCGAAATAAATTTTATTGAAAAATACAAAATCACCCCTCTTTTTTTAACAGATACAAATTATCCTCAACGACTGCTTCATTGCTATGATAGTCCGGCGTTACTCTATTACCGGGGCAATGCAAATTTGAATCACTCAAAGATTATTTCCATCGTTGGTACCCGTAATTATTCCGAATATGGAAAAGCTACTTGTGAAAAATTACTGGAAGAATTACAGGAAGAAAACATTGTAGTGATAAGCGGACTCGCATTTGGCATTGATACCATCGCCCACAAAGCCGCTCTTAAAAACAATTTGCTCACGGTGGGTGTACTCGCACACGGACTAGACAGAATTTATCCAATACAAAATAAAACGCTTGCAAAACAATTAGTAACAAAAGGTGGATTGCTCACGGAATTTAGAAGTGAAACCAATCCTGATAAACAAAATTTTCCTAAAAGAAACAGAATTGTAGCCGGTATCTGTGATGCTGTATTGGTAATTGAAAGTGGCAAAAAAGGAGGCTCACTCATCACAGCAGAATTGGGAAACAGTTATAATAAAGATGTATTTGCCATCCCCGGAAGAACGACGGATAATAAAAGTGAAGGGTGTAATTATCTGATTAAAACAAACAAGGCCTCATTAATCACCTGCGCTGCCGACCTAAAGGAAATGATGAATTGGAATGAGCAAAAAAATATTCAGCCAAAAAAACAAAGGGAGCTATTCATTGAATTAACCGAAAACGAAAAAATTATTTATGCCTTGCTTCAGAGTCAAGAAAGCATCCAAATTGACCAATTATATTTTAAATCTGGATTAAACAGCAGCATGGTTGCCGAAGCGTTGCTGTCACTAGAAATGCAGGGTATTCTGCTAAGCCTACCAGGTAAAGTTTTCAAACTTGCTTAAAGTCAATGTTGCCACTCCGTATGCTGTCTAAACAATTGATAGTAACTATTGTTGTGGCAAAATTAACGTGTAAGCAAGGGTTACGTAACAATAAAAATTTATTTCCAGTCGATTAAACCAGTCACTTATTAATTAGTCATACCTTAAGAAAAACAAGCAATATGTACATTTCACTTCGGCCATGGGTAATCGAAGATTCTGCTATCTTAACAGAACATTTCAACAATATCAATATCTGGAACAATCTTCGGGATTATATTCCGCATCCTTATACCATAGAAGAGGCAGAAGATTTTATTACTATCCAGTCCGAATTATTCCCCACTCAAAATTTTGCCATTTTAAATGAGGATCAAATTGTAGGAGGAATTGGGATTTCATTGCAAGCGGATATCTACAAAATGAATGTGGAATTGGGCTATTGGGTAGCGGAACCATTTTGGGGAACTGGAATTGGCACCATTGCGGTAGGATTATTAACACAATATGTTTTTGACAGCTTTGCCATCAATCGGATTGTAGCAGAAGTATTTGAACACAACAAGGCCAGCATGCGGGTATTGGAAAAAAATGGATTCCATCTGGAAACCGTTCGACGAAAAGGTATTTTAAAAAATGATTTATTAATGGATGATTACGTTTGGGTGAAACAAAAAATATTCTAACCTGCATTTTATTTTTCGAATACAATAGGTAACTATTAGTATACGATTCAGTCCTTTAGAAATCACTGTGTTTAAATTATAAAGCAAGACGCACAAATCACATTGATTTCGCTCAACCAATTTACTTACCCGATAAAAATTCAACAGATGATTAAAAAAAACATTGCCACCAACGAATTCGGATTTGTATTTAATCCTGCCACCGGTGATTCGTATAGTAGCAACCCAATTGCTGCAGAAATTATCCAGTTAATGAAAGAAAATAATTCACTCAATGAAATAAAAAAAGCTTTACTGGATAAATACGAGGTAGATAAAATGACCATTGAAAAAGACGTGGATGATTTTCTGCAAATTTTAAAGGAAAATAATTTACTGAGTAATTAACCTAATAAAAATTAGCTATGACAGACATCACTCAACCAATCGTAATAGCAGTTACCGGACTCAATGCCATAGACAGCCCTGGTCCAGGCGTGGCAGTCATTAGAGCCATCCGAGACGGACTCAATAGGCCAGTAAGGATTATAGGCCTAGCATACGAAAACTTGGAGCCTGGTATTTACATGGATGGAATATGTGACAAAACCTATCAAATTTCTTATCCTGCAGCAGGGCCGGAGGTTTTATACAATGCGATCAAGCACATTCATGACAAGGAAAATATCGATGTGATTATACCAAATTTTGATGCAGAACTTTACAATTTTATCACCATAGCTCCTCGGTTAAAGGTCTTGGGCATTCATTCATTTTTGCCAAGTTTTGAGATGTTTGATGCGAGGGACAAATTAAACCTTTATGCCTTTGGTCAAAAACATAATCTACTGGTACCGAAAGACAAGGTGATATATAACTCCAATGAACTTGCTCAAGTGGGAGACGATTTTGGATACCCCCTTGTTGTAAAAGGAAAGTATTACGATGCAATCATAGCCCATACCTTGGAACAGGCGCAAAAAGCTTTTTATAAAATCAGTGCTAAGTGGGGGCTTCCAATAATTGTTCAGCAGTTTATAAATGGTACAGAAGTTAATATTGCCGCCTTGGGTGACGGAGAAGGAAACGCAACCAGCATCATTCCAATGCGAAAAATGTACATCACTGATAAAGGGAAAGCCTGGGCAGGAATCACTTTGGAGGATGACGCACTGATTGAACTAGCCCAAAAATTTGTGGTAGCAACCCAATGGCGCGGCGGATTTGAAATAGAAATTATGAAGACAGCGAAAGATGAACTGTATATCATGGAAATCAATCCTAGATTTCCAGCTTGGATCTATTTATCAGCTGGGGCCGGACAAAACCAGCCAGCTGCCCTTGTGAAGATGGCACTGGGAGAAAAGGTGCCCGCTTTTACAACCTATGATGTGGGGAAATTATTTATCCGATATAGCTGGGACTTGATTGTAGATGTTTCCAAATTTCAACAATTCACCGCCTTCGGAAATTTATAAAGCATCCCTGAACAATAGTATCATTATAAAACTAAGTATATGACAAAATTAAAATATGAAAGGCCCCTGATCAAAAAAATGAATGCGGGCATGATGAATAAAGCCGGTGCACAAACAGAAAATACACCAGTAACCCACATTGATGGTGTATCTGTAAAATCAATCATACAACAATATGGTAGTCCTGTTTTTGTGCTTAGCGAACAAAAGATTCGCCAGAATTACAAATCTGCCGTTAGAGCCTTTAATACCCGCTACCCTAAAGTTCAATTTGCCTGGAGTTATAAAACACATTATAACAATGCTGTTTGCAACATCTTCCACCAGGAAGGAAGTTGGGCTGAAGTAGTAAGTGGTTTTGAATATAAAAAAGCATTGGGTAATGGTGTACCAGGTAGTAATATTATTTTTAATGGTCCCGATAAACATGTAGAAGAAATTACAATGGCCATTCAAAATGATTCCTTAATCCATATCGACCATTTTGAAGAATTGTATTTACTAATTGATCTATGTGCACAACTCGATAAAAAAGCGCGGGTAGCCATTCGAGTAAATATGGACACCGGCATTTACCCTATGTGGGATCGATTTGGCTTCAATTATGAAAATGGACAAGCATGGCAGGCCATCAATAAAATTATCGAATCTGGCAAAATGAATTTGGTAGGCCTACATACTCATATTGGTACCTATATGTTGAGTACAGCAGCGTATGGAGTGGCAGCTGCTAAGTTGTGCGACCTAGCGGTAAATTGTAAAAGCCAGCTGAACATTACCATAAAATATTTAGATTTAGGTGGTGGTTTTCCCAGCGCCAATACCTTAAAAGGAGCAATTGGCTTAGTACCCACACCTTCAGTAGATGAATTTGCTGAAGTGATTACCAGCACCATTTTAAATTATGGTTTCAAAACAGAAGAATTACCCTTACTGATATTGGAAAGCGGCCGCGTAATGATTGATGATGCAGGATATCTGTTAGGATCCGTATTAGCCAATAAAAGGCTAAGTGATGGACGGAAAGCAACCATTATGGATTTTGGTGTAAACGTCCTATTTACCTCCTTTTGGTTCGATCATAAAATTAGTCCGGCACAGGAAGTAAGCCAATTCAGTGAGGAGACAGTAATGTATGGCCCCTTATGCATGAATATTGATATAGTAAGGGAAACCGTAAGTTTGCCATTGTTAAACCGAGGCGACCATGTAGTAGTGCACAAAGTAGGTGCTTATAATATGACACAATGGATGCAGTTCATAGCAATGAGGCCAAATATCGTTTTAATAGATACCAACAATCAAACACATGTAATCCGAAAAGCGGAAACACTTGACTACCTAGAACAACTAGAAGTAATTCCAGCTCACCTTCAAAAATAATCATTATTAAAAAGCGATTCCATAGCACCGTACCACTAGCAAAAGCATTGCTGAACAGTTATTCTATGTTATTTTTTTCAAATAACATTCTGTTCTCTATGCTTTTGCTAATAGTGTCTTTTTTTAACCCCTATGCCGGACTCGCGGGATTAATCGCAGCGTTGCTTGCCATTATGGTTTCTTATTTTACAGGACTCAATAAATCGTCTATTCAAAATGGAATTTACAGCTACAATGCCTTAATAATTGGTATTGGCATGGGGGCTGTCTACAATTTCAGTTTTGCTTTCTGGCTAGTGCTTATTTTAGTAGTTATCCTTTCTGTAGTTCTTTCCCAAATATTTCAAATTCGTTTTGGCAAATATGGTCTGCCGTTTTTAACCCTTCCATTTGTAATTTGTTTTTGGATGGTATTATTGGTTGGTAAAGATTTTGCAGCAATTGATTTCTCTCTCAGAAATATCTACTGGCTAAACGATGCATACTCCATTGGGAACCATACGCTGGTAAGGTTTATCCTATTTATGGAAAAACTAGCTATGCCAACGCTTTTATCCACTTTTTTTAGAGCATTGAGCTCATTGTATTTTCAAAATAATATTTTAGCCGGATTGATTATTGCGATAGGAATATTAATTCATAGCCGAATCATTTTCTCGTTGATCATCATAGGTTTTTTATCTGCCTATGGTTTTAATGCCATTGTAATGGCCCATCCTGAAGGAATGAATTATTACTTGCTCGGCGGAAATTTCATTCTAGTCAGTGTGGCCATTGGTGGATTTTTTGTAATCCCCTCCCTTCATTCTTATTTATGGGCAATGATTAGCGTGCCCGTTACTTTTATCATTGCCATGGCATTGGGGACTGTGATAGGACAATGGAATCTGCCAGTTTTTTCAATGCCATTTTGTATCACCGTTCTTGCTTTACTGTATTTTTTTACTGTAAAATCACAAAAGGGAAGAGTTGTATTAACACCCCTGCAGCTATTCTCCCCTGAAAAGAATTTATATAATTATTTAAACAATAAGGAACGATTTTTGAACGTCAATAATATCCGTTTACAATTACCTTTCATTGGAGAGTGGATGGTATCGCAGGGATATGAAGGTAATATTACACACAAAGGAGAATGGGGTAAAGCGCTGGATTTTATAATTGTGGACGACACATTAAAAACATATGATAAGTATGCGTCTACTCCCCAACATTTTTACTGCTACGGAAAACCGGTGTTAGCTCCCGCAGATGGATTTGTTCAGCACATAGAAGATTATGTAGAAGACAATGAGATTGGAAAAATAAATCAACAGCAAAACTGGGGAAATACGATCGTAATAAAACATGCCGAAGGCTTATTTACTAAGATGAGCCACTTGCGTAAAAACTCATTTAAAGTAAAAATGGGAGATTACGTAAAGCAGGGGGATATTATTGCCTCCTGCGGAAACTCTGGTCGATCTCCCGAACCACATTTGCATTTCCAGGTACAGACTACCTCTTATATTGGCAGCAAAACATTTGCTTACCCTTTTGCGCACTATATTGAAAAAAAATACGGAAAAATAGCTAGTAAAGAATTTGCTATACCGCAAGAAACCTCCATTGTTTTTAATGCCCCGCCCAATAAAAACCTTCAAGCTGCTTTTGAGTTTTTACCTGGCTACAACCTTACCGTAAATGCACCAAATATGGAGGAAGGAAAATGGGAAGTTTTTACGGATGCTTATAATCACAGTTACCTCTTTTGTCACGTTTCAAAATCAATCGCCTATTTTAAGCGAAATGAAAAGTTCTTTTATTTTACCGCTTTTGAGGGAGACAAGGAAAGTTTACTCTATTATTTTTACTTGGCTTGCTATAAAATATATTTGTCCACCAACCCGGCCGTAACCACCACCGATCAATTTCCTTTACAACTAACAAAAAAAAACCTTTCAAAGTGGCTACAGGATATCGTTTCCCCTTTTTATATATTTAGCCGCCTTCATTACGAATCAAGCATTGAGACTATTTCAACTGACTTTTTAAATACCACTATACAAATCAGCAGCAAACAGGTATCGCAATTTCTATCCATAAAAAAAACAATTCAACAATCAACAATAGAAATAAAAGATGACAGAATTTATGCCTTTACTTTTCATAAAAACAATCAACAAATAAAAGCCTTATGCATCCCAAAAGAATACTAATATTATTGGCTGTTTGGTTATTTATTTCAAAAACAAATGCCCAGGTTAGCAAAATCGAAATGTCGATAGACTCTCAATCGCTGGCTTTATACAATAGCGGACAATGGAAAGCATTGGTTATTTACGGTAAAAATAATATTCAATCAGTAACAGATTTCACTTTGCTGCGCATGCGTATTGGCTATGCTGCATTTATGTTGGAAAATTTTAGTGAAAGTTTAGCACAATATAAAAAGGTATTTGATGAAGACCCTGAAAACATTACCGCCCTCAATTATGTCTATTTAAATAATCTCTATTTGAATAACTTGTCTGCCGCAAAATATTATTCAGCAAAAATTTCGGATAAAAAACAGGAGGACAAAATGAAAACTGCCCTAAAAATATCATCAATAGCAACCGAATACAGTTATAAAACACCCACAGACACCATGAGGAAAACTGCCCAATATTCTCGATTTGGTGTCAATGTACAACTTAGCAACAGATTGGAACTTGAGCAGAGTGTAGCCTTTTATAACCAAATTATTAATGAACCCAATATAAACGCTTCAGCCCCCCCACCCCCTCCTAACTTTCCATCCGGAAATTTATCTACAATAGGGCAATTAGTTCAAAACACTAGGAGTATTGCTATTCATCAGAAGGAATACTATGCAAAATTAGCCTATGCCGCATCGGGAGAAGTTTCCATGCTGGGTGGCTTTCATTTTTTACAAACTCCCTTTAACAATGTAATTTACAATAACACTATTTTTTTTGCAGGCTTAAAATATACTACCCCTTTTGCACATATCAGCTTCCTATCAAGTTTTGGAAAAATTTCCGACAGCGCTTCCAAGCAATATGAAGGGGCTCTTACTTTATTTCCACTAGGCAATACAAAATTGTATTGTATTTCAAAGCTAGCCTACAATAACAATCCCATCTTTACTCAAATTGCCGGTGTAGGAATCACTAAAGCAATTTGGTTGGAAGCAAATGTGACTTTTGGGAAATACAATGTTTTTTTTGACAATGATGCTTTATATGTTTATAATGATATAGATCAAAAAGAAATGAAAGCAGGCGGAAGTCTATATGTCTCCTTATCAAAAAAGCTGCAATTGACACTCAACTATACCTTTGAAAAAAAATTAAAATATAAAACAGTTAGTAACCATTTTTATCAACATTCAATA
>JBIKOV010000144.1:0-8348 GCA_044357815.1 Ferruginibacter sp.
AAACAGATTATTCAGTTCAATTTTAAAATAAACAGCATAAAAAAAGAGCATCCTAGATGCTCTTTTTTTATAGACAAGTTCTAATTAAATTTTAAAAATCCAACCATGTGTATCCGGCTCCAACCCATATTTAATGGCATCCATCCTACGTTTTACTTCTGGAGCGATGGTCCAAGTGTCTACATCAAATGTCATTACAAAATCCCTATACTTCAACTCCTTGATTAATGAAATTGTTGCAGCAGTTCCGGTTCCGAATATTTCGTTTAAAACACCTTCTTTATAAGCTGCCATTATCTCATCGATACTCAATGATCGTTCCTGTACTTGGTAGCCCATTTCCTTTAACAATACAATGGTACTATCTCTGGTAACACCATCTAAAATGGTTCCCGATTCTAAACCAGGAGTGATGGCAATATTGCCGATTATAAAAAACACATTCATCGTGCCACACTCCTGTACATACTTATGCTCAAAAGCATCCATCCACAATACTTGGTCGTACCCCTTATTATTTGCTTCAGTAGATGCAAGCAAGGATCCAGCATAATTGCCCGCTGCCTTGGCAAATCCAAATCCACCTTCCGCCGCACGAACATATTTTTCTTCCACGTAAATCCGCATAGGAGCAGCATAATAGGGCCCTGTTGGACTGAGGATAATAAGGAATTTATACTTATCGCTTGGCTTTACTCCAATCGCTTCATCTGTAGCAAACATAAAAGGACGGATATACAAAGCATGGTTAGCGGCTTCAGGAATCCAGTTGCGTTCGATATCAATCAATAAACGCATTCCTTCGATAAATATGGCTGCTGGTACTGCAGGCATTTGCATTCTTGCAGCAGAAATATTAAAGCGCCTAAAATTGTCTTGTGGCCTAAAAACCTGCGGATTTCCCGCCTGGTCCTTGTATGCTTTGATCCCTTCAAAAATGGATTGCCCATAATGTATGGCAGCCAATGAGGGAGCTAATTGTAAGGATTGATAAGGTACTATCTGCGGTGTTTTCCAATGACCATTTTCATAGTCCACTTCCAGCATATGGTCGGTGAAATATTTCCCAAATGGCACATTCTCCAAACTGATGCCGGCTAATTTGCTTTTTTCAACCCTGGTAATATTAAACGCTGCTGCTGCTTCCATAATCCTTAATTTTACTACAAAGTAACAAAATAAAATACAGAGTAAAACGCCGTTTTATGAGTTTAGATTCAATTCAACTTCCTCCGCTAGTTTTACAGCAACTTTTCACCCATAGCTTAATTGATTTAAAAAATGCCCCCCAACCAGAAGATAAATCAGTTACAAAACAGTTTTTAACCCTCGGCAACAACCGCAAGCGTGTACTGATTTTAGTTCAAAGTGATGAAACTTTGTACCTGCCAGATGACCAATTAAATTTTTTACTAGGAATATTGTCGGCCTGTAACTTAACGATGGAGGATGTGGCTATCCTAAATATCAAAAAGAATGCATCGGTTACCTACAAAACGGTTACAGATGAATTGCAATCCGAAAAACTCCTGTTATTCGGTATTGAACCCAATCAAATTGAATTACCCGTCAATTTTCCTCCCTATCAAATTCAACAATTTAATAACCAAGTCTATTTGACGGCACCGCAATTATCCGATTTTCACGAAAATAAAGCGGAAAAGACCAAACTTTGGATCTGCCTTCAACAAATTTTCAACATCTAATTTTATGGATACGCTTATTTTCGCTACCAACAACCAGCATAAAGTGGAGGAGGTAAGACTGGTTTTGGGAAACCAATTTTCAATTATCACTTTACAAGAAGCGGGCATCGATATCGACATTCCCGAACCCCATGACAGCCTCGAAGCCAATGCTTCGGAAAAATCCACCACCATCCACAATCTTACGGGAAAAAATTGTTTTAGTGAGGATACTGGCTTAGAAGTAGCAATACTCAATGGCGCCCCTGGTGTAAAAAGTGCTCGATTTGCAGGAGAGGATAGATCCTTTCAAGCAAATATTGAAAAAGTTTTAGAGTTGATGGGCAACACCACCCAACGGCAAGCAAGATTTAGAACCGTCATTTCACTGATACTAGATGGGCAAGAATTTCAATTGGAGGGAATTTGCGAAGGAGAAATACTATTAGAACAACGGGGTGAAAAAGGTTTCGGATATGATCCTATTTTTGTACCTACAGGATCCCAACTCAGTTTTGCAGAAATGAACCCCGAACAAAAAAGCGCCTGCAGTCATCGGAAAAAAGCCATGGACAAATTGATTGCATTTTTACAACATAGGCAATAATCAATTCTCCAATTCAAAATAGGAATATCCTCTTTTGAACCAGCCTTTTTTAAACATGTAAATTTTCGGCATCGAGCTTTTGAAAGGCGTATAATAAGCAACTTACATGCAGTGCTTGAACAATTTTATTTTTCGAAAGCATTGCCCGAACTTCTTCCAAAGGAACTTGCAGTAGTTCAATTTCTTCATTGGCGTCCAAACTTTGCGTAGCTACTTTTTTACCGCCCTGGGCGAGGTATAAATAAGTATACCCAGATAATACACCGGGGTTGGCAGATACTTTTCCTACATATTGGATGGAAGAAAACGCATAGCCAGTTTCTTCCAACAGTTCTCTCTCAATGGCTCTGGAAGGCTCCTCGCCATTATCTACAAAGCCCCCAGGTAATTCTATGATAGTCTCCTCCATCGGATGGCGGTATTGCTTTTCCATCAGCACATTTCCTTCTTCCGTAATCGCCAATGCACAAACAGTGGTGGGTAATTCTACCACATAATATGCTTCCACAATTTTCCCATCCGGCATTTGACAAACATCTTTTCTGGCGGTGAAATAAGGGTGCTTGGAAATATATTCAGAAGATAATTTTATCCAGTTCATGCTAATTATTTTAAGTATGCATGGATGGATTGGCTGAAATAAGTATTCCACCCAATCCATCTGTGCCAACATAAATTACCACTTCATCCTTTCTTTAAGGGCAGTGATATGTGCTACATGGTGTTTACTATGCCAGGCGTAGGTCCCCAGCAAATGCCATAGTGTAATCTCCTTGTTTTGCTCAGGATGAAAAACCGTCCGCTCCAATGCTTCCGATGTTATACCGTTCAACAAGGCGCCCCATTTGGCATGCAAGGCGTGTAACAAAGTAATTGAAACATTCGTCGGAACTATTTTACTGTCATTCAAATTCGCCCATGCGTCCTGGTTATAAGGCTTAATGGTAGGATTGTCTTCTGTAAGACCAAGTTTAAATCGGATGAATGCGTTCATATGACTGTCTGCCACATGGTGTACCAATTGCTTCACTGTCCACCCACCAGGCCGATAGGGAGTTTCAATTTGGTACTCATCTAGATTGATAATTGAATTTTCAATTTGATTTGGCAAAAATAGAATTGCAATTAATCTTTCCTTTAGCTGATCTTCTGAAAATGGTTGTGGCACATATTTGCCAATTGGGAAACTTAAATCTTCCATAATTTTATTTTTGAGGCTACTTTGCAATAGCTGGTTTAATGGCCAACAGTTCCATTTCAAAAATCAACACTGCCCCACCAGGTATGTCTGCACCCGCGCCCCTGTCACCATACCCAAGCTCACTAGGAATAAACACTTTCCATTTGTCGCCGATATGCATCAGTTGCAAAATCTCTGTCCAACCCCTGATAACACCCCCAACTGGGATGGTAAGTGGCTCACCTCTATCATAGGAGTTATCAAACTTTTTTCCATTAATTAAAGTACCTGCGTAATGTGCAACTACCGTATCCTGCAACGCCGGCGTAGAGGAATTAGCATCGCCCTTTTTGATTACTTCATATTGCAATCCATCTGGCAAACTAACAACACCTGGTTTCTTTTTATTAGCAGCTAAAAATGCATTTCCCTGAGATTTTACTACCTCATTTTTTTTAGACATACTTCCCTGTATTTTTTGCTGAATACAGTTATTAGCCTGTTGCTCATTGAGTAAATACGGCTTCTTGGAAAACACATCATTCATTGCCCTTTGCATGGCTGCACTACTAATCTTATCGATACCCTGCTGATTCAAATTATTGGCAATATTTAAGCCCAAGGCATAACTGAAAGAATCCTCTAAATTTTTTAAAATCCCTACCACCGGCTTGACGGTTTTTACTGCTGCCGGATTGACAACTTTCAACTTTGGCTTTGTCTGCGCTTGAACGGCAACACATGCCATCATTGATACACTAATTGCTAAAAAAAAATGCTTCATCTCTTTGGTTTGATTGTTTATAAATGGTTAAAATTATTCAGCTCTCATTTCTTTGCCGGTAAGACTGATAAAAACATCCTCCAGATTAGCGGATTTTACCAGTTTGGGTTTTTCAAATCCCGATGCTACCAGATCGTCAATCATTTTATCGGGCGAAGCCAATGCAATGATTTTACCCTCATCCAAAATAGCAATGCGATCGCATAATTGCTCTGCTTCATCCATATAATGTGTGGTAATAATTACCGTTGTTCCTTTTTCGCGAATATCTTTTATCAACTCCCATAAATTTCTGCGTGCCTGCGGATCAAGGCCGGTAGTGGGCTCATCCAAGAATACAATTTTAGGTTGGTTGATAAGGGTAGTAGCAATTGAAAACCGTTGCTTTTGCCCGCCACTCAATTGTTTGTATTTACTCTTTGCTTTATCAGTAAGGTTAACCAAGTCCAATAACTCCATAGGATCAACCGTTTGGTTATACAATCCTGCAAACAATTCAATCAATTCCAGCAAATTTAAACCAGGATAAAACCCTGAAGTTTGTAACTGAACACCGATTATTTTTTTGATTTTATTGGGTTCCTTATCAAGGTCCATTCCATCTACTATCACCTCTCCGCTGGTTTTTTGTCGAAGCGTTTCCATAATTTCAAGGGTGGTAGATTTACCAGCACCATTTGGGCCCAATAATCCGAATATCTCTCCTTCAAGCACATCAAATGATATCCCCTTTACTGCTTCAAAAATTCCGTAGTTTTTTTTTAAATCCTTTACTGAAATGATCATCTTTTTCATGCCCTAAAGTCCTTAAAATGGTTTTACACGATATATTCACCCTTTGCTCAATCACCTCCAAAGTAGTCGTTTATCCGGTTACTATTGTGTAAAAGTAATGAAAGCAGCAACAATTCAAATGTATTAAATCGTTAAATGAACTGCATTGGGCATTTTTTATTTTTAAATTCCCAGTCAACATCTCTGAAAAAGAGACTACCCCTTATTATCCCTGCATTTTTTTAATAATGGGCGACAAATTCCCACACCATTCAATTACTTGCATTGTTAAGCACCTTTAAAGACAATGATACAGAGACTTAATTTTAGATTGCCAATTTTAGAATTTAGCTTTGCAAAGCAAAAATAGCAATGAAAAAAATGCATTCATCCACTTTAGGCATTAAAACATTTACCATCCATGAAGATTTTTAAATTTGGCGGGGCTAGCATTAATAGCATCGAAAGGATTCAACATGTTGCCAGTATCATCCAACAATATAAGGGTGAAAAATTGTTGATTATATTTTCCGCTATGGGCAATGTAACCAATGAGCTTGAAAAAGTGGCCGCTGCATTTTATTCAGGCAATCAAACAGAAGCCCTTGCCTTATTTTACCAGATAAAAAAAATGCACCTCGAACTAGCTTTGCAGTTAACCAATCAACCAATCAATGAACTCTCCAACATTTTCACAGAAGTAGAATGGCTGCTCCATGATAAACCGGTAAGGGACTTTGATTATTATTATGACCAGATTGTTTGTAGTGGTGAACTGCTGAGCACCGCCATTATCAGTGAGTACCTCAACACCGCCAATTGCAAGAACCAATGGTTGGATGTTAGAGACATCCTAAGAACGGATGATAATTTCAGGGAAGCCAATATTGACTGGGATTTTACACAGCAAAAGGTTACAGCAATGATTTCGCCTTTGTTTGAAAATACTGATATCATTGTCACGCAAGGTTTTATCGGCGCTACGGATGAAAACGAAAGCACCACACTTGGCAGAGAAGGCAGTGATTATAGCGCTGCCATTTTTGCTAACATGCTGAATGCAGAAAGTCAAACCATTTGGAAAGATGTAGAAGGAGTCATGAATGCTGACCCCAAACTATTTCCGGCTGCGCAAATTATCGATGCACTTAGTTATTTGGAGGTAATTGAGATGGCCTATTATGGCGCACAGGTAATACATCCAAAAACCATTAAGCCGCTTCAAAATAAAGCGATTCCGCTGCTCGTGAAATGTTTTTTACATCCCGATATGCCAGGTACTATTATTAGCAATCAGCCAACAAAGCAGCTCCCCCCGATTATAGTGGTAAAAGACAAGCAGGTATTGATGCAGGTTAGTTCACGCGATTTTTCCTTTGTGGAAGATGATCTGGTAGCCAAACTTCATACCCTTTTGCTAGAAAATAAAATTCGGCCCAACCTCTCACAAAATGGAGCCATCAGCCTACTTTGCTGCATGGATGATCAACCCGAAAAAATTGAAAAGCTGGCACTTGCAGCAAGTGAATTGTTTGATGTTCAGATAGAAAAAAATTGTGCCTTGCTAACGATTCGACACTACAATGAGCAGATCATTCAACAATTAACCGAGGGCAGGGAGCAACTGTTAAGTCAAAAAACAAAGGAAACCATTCAGGTACTTTTGAAATCGCTTTCAACTAACGGCAACGATTAATTGACTATATATTGCCCCTGCTTATTGACAAGAATCACAGGCAATTGTTTCTTTGTTTCAAAATAATCAAAAGCGGATTGTAATGTTCCCGAAAAAAGCTGCAAGGATTTATTATCCTTGGTAGCCAATGCTAGGTATTCCACCGATTTTTTTACATTATACTTTACAGGAAACACATGCACCGGAATAAAATCCTGTCCTAGTTCTTTTACTTGTGAGGCAAGGATATACAATTCTTCAATGGGGAAATCGCTGATGGGAATACAACCGGTAGATACACAACTCCCATGAATATAAATACTATTACCTGGGCGGTAAGAATCGCTCAGCATTCTATCTGAAGCATTGGGGTAATTTAAACCCAATGCCAAATGGTAGTTGCTGCTCGGGTTAAATTCGTTGATATAATAAAAACCTTCTGGTACCTGGTAATCGCCTTCCATTCGCTTGGGCCCCATCGTGCCACTTTGCATACAAATTTTATATGATTTGAATAGTTTAAATTTAGATTTAGCGTCTTCTTTAACCCACACTTCCAACTGCCGATCATACTTGAAACTACGCAAGTATATTTGTTGGGGGGGCCACTGTAGCTTCTTTTCTTCAAACTGTTTTTTGAGAGAGTCTTCTGTTTTTGAAAATAAATCTACCTGTTTGCCAGAAAATTTAGCGTAACTGATAAAAGAGGTCTGTGAATATAGTACCGTAGCTGGGATGCATAAAAGAAAACAGATCAACAAAAAAAATAATCGCAGGATATTCATATTTATAAAAGTTGGGTTTAAACCCTATACAACGTAAAAGTAGGATTTTTATTGAAATTTGAGTTGATAAAAGGATTTTTTTAACACTAGTATAAATGCTTGCTAATTTTTAAAACCCCCTTGGTAATCACTCATTATTTCACCGTCTTATTATTAAAAAATACGATTAGTAAGGCAATTATTAAAAAGCCTGATAAAAAGAAAAGAAAAAAGCATTGATAGAAGGGAATTTTCATATGCTTCAGTTACTTTCGCAATTAGATCATTTATCACAACATAAATTTAAAGATTTGGAAAAGGTTTCCGACTCCTCTATCCCCATTCCTGTATCTCTCAAAAAACAGGCTAGCACCGAATTACCGGCGCACCCCAAGGCAGGTATACTGGGCGGAGGTCAATTGGGAAGGATGCTTTTGCAAGCCGCAGCCAATTACCCAGTTGAAACTTTTGTGATGGAAAACGATGGCGAATGTCCTTCTGCCCACCTTTGTAACCATTTTACCAAAGGAGATATAACGAATTTTAATGATGTGTATAATTTTGGCAAAGGACTAGACGTTCTCACCATTGAAATAGAAAGTGTAAATGTGGAGGCACTTGAAAAACTACAAATGGAAGGGGTAAAAATTTATCCAAATCCGGCGGCGTTAAAGATTATAAAAGATAAAATATTACAAAAACAATTTTATAAAGACTTCGAAATTCCTACTAGTGATTTCATCATCACTCAAAATAGAGATCAACTACTTCAACTAGAATATTTTTTACCAGCAGTTCACAAACTCGGAATTGGAGGATATGATGGAAAAGGAGTTCAAATCATTCACACAAAAGATGATTTAGAAAAAGGCTTTACTG
>JBIKOV010000350.1:0-2965 GCA_044357815.1 Ferruginibacter sp.
ACTGATCCAGCTGTATTGGAAAAAATGGTGGTTATCAAAAAAGAAATAGCCTTAATGATTGCAGTCAATGATAAAGGCGAAATGGCTTTATACCCTGCAGTAGACATGGTTTTTGATCAAAAACTGAATTTATTAGCTTACCAAGTTAGCCCTGCCGACCTTCCAGAAAAAACAATGTGGAAAGTAGAAGCTATTGCAATGAAGGTAGTGAAGGAATTGAAAAGTGCGGGAATTTTTGCAGTAGAACTTTTTATAGACTTGGATGACCAAGTATATGTAAACGAAACGGCCCCAAGGGTTCATAACAGTGGACATCATACCATTGAAGCTAATTATTCTTCTCAATTTGATATGTTGTGGAGGGTAATGTTAGGTTACCCATTAGGATGTACAGACCATATATTACCCGCAGCGATAGTAAATCTGGTGGGTGCTGAAGGATTTAGCGGCACCGCAGTATACGAAGGACTAGCGGAGATTCTCCAGCTAGAGAATGTTTTTGTGCATATTTATGGCAAAAAAGAAACTAGGCCAGGACGCAAAATGGGGCATGTTACCATACTTAGTAAAGAAAAACAGGAACTGGTTCACCAAGCAAACCGAATAAAACACACATTGTTGGTAAAGTCCCGTTCATAATTTATAATTTTCTGCTAAGCCATTTCGCCTTACTTTTAAACATTAAAATTAACAATAAAATGAGGTTGAAATTGAATTACAGTACCTATTGCTTTTTTTTGGCAGTATTTTTTATAAGCTGCTCTAGTGTTGAAAAAAAAATAGACAGCCCCAAGCCTCCAGCAAACAAATTAATGAAGGCAGATGGCTATATAGTCACCCCTCAAACCCTTTCCCAAGACATTGAAGTAGCTGGAAGTCTACTGGCGGCTGAAGAAGTAGAGTTACACCCTGAAATTTCTGGGAGAGTAACGGAAGTGTTATTTAAAGAGGGGGGTAACGTAACCCAGGGGAGTGTGTTATTGAAATTATATGATGCCGATTTGCAAGCACATTTGCAAAAATTATTGATTCAATTGGCTACAGCCGAACAAACTGCTGAACGCTTTGCCGCATTATTGAAAATAAATGGGGTAAGTCAGCAAGAATATGATTTAAATGTATTGGCTGTAAATAACATAAAGGCGGATATTAATATTATTCGCACCGACATTTCAAAAACATCTTTAAGGGCTCCATTCAGCGGAAAAATGGGAATCACTCCTATTACTAAAGGTGCCTATATTTCACCCCAAACTATCATTACCAGCTTGCGAAAGTTGAGCCAACTAAAATTGGAATTTACCGTGCCGGCAAAATACGGCCCAAAGATGAAAGTTGGAAATGCTATTCAATTTACCATTGAAAATAATCCGCATGTTTTCAAGGCGAAAATCTTAGCCACGGAAAATACGATTGCTGAGGAAACACTAAGCCTACAGGTAAAAGCATTGGTCGAAAAAATAGACCCCTTAATGATTGCCGGTGGATTTGTAAAAGTACAAATCCCGCTAGGTGCAAATGATGCAGCAATTATGATACCTACTCAAGCCATCATTCCACAGGCAAGGGGAAAAAAAGTAATGGTACTTAGGGATGGTAAGGCAATGATGGAATCTGTAACCACTGGATTTAGAGACGCAACAAGAATTGAAATAACAAATGGTTTAGCAGAAGGTGACACTATTTTGATTACGGGCTTGCTGGCAATAAAAACTGGCAGCAAAGTAAAAATTAATAAAATAATTAAAAACTAAACTGCAAGACCCCCGTGAATATATCAGAATTAAGTTTGCGCCGGCCAGTAATGGCAATTGTACTAAGCATCATTATTATTTTGTTTGGAGTAATTGGATTCAATTTTTTGGGTGTACGAGATTTTCCTGCCATTGACCCTCCTAATATTTCTGTACGTACTTCCTATCCAGGTGCTAATGCGGATATTATAGAATCGCAGATTACCGAACCACTCGAAAAAGCCATTAACGGTATTGCCGGTGTAAAAAATATTAGCAGCAGTAGCAGTCAGGGAAGCAGTAGTATTAATGTAGAGTTTGAGTTAGGTAATGACCTAGAGTCTTCAGCTAATGATGTAAGAGATAAGGTATCACAGGCCGTCCGCTCCTTACCTAAAGACCTTGACGCCCCTCCGGTGGTATCCAAGTCAGATGCCAGTAGTGACTATATTATTTCAATGTCGGTACAAAGCATTACTAAAAATCAACTGGAGGTAACAGAATTTGCCAATAATTATTTGCTGGAACGATTGCAAACCATTCCTGGTGTTAGCGGAATACAGATATGGGGCGAAAAACAATATGCCATGCGCATTTGGTTCGATATGCCCAAGCTAAGTTCTTATGGTTTAACTTCCAATGATGTGCAAACAGCCATTCAAAAACAAAATATCGAACTTCCTTCCGGAAAAATCACCGGAAATGCAACAGAATTGTCGGTTAGAACTTTTGGCAATATCAACACAGAAGCAGAGTTTGAAAACATCATTGTAAAAAACATCAACGGTATTGACATAAAACTGAAAGACGTTGCCGAGGTAGTGTTAGGTCCTGAAAATGAAGAATCTATTTTTAAGTCCAACGGGGTACCGATGATCTCATTGGCCATTATCCCTCAGCCCGGCTCCAATTATGTAAATATTTCCGAAGAGTTCTTTAAACGATATAATCAGATCAAAAAAGAACTTCCTGCCGACATTAATATAGAGATCTCTACAGACCAAACTAGGTTTATCAAAAAATCAATTTCAGAAGTAAAGGAAACACTCCTTATTTCTATCATTTTGGTAATACTAATTATTTACCTCTTTTTTAGAGACTGGATCATTGCCATTCGACCTTTAATAGATATTCCAGTTTCACTAATCGGTGCATTTTTTATTATGTACTTATGTGGCTTCACCATTAATGTATTAACATTACTGGCGATTGTTCTGGCAACGGGCTTGGTG
>JBIKOV010000334.1:0-3137 GCA_044357815.1 Ferruginibacter sp.
GCACGTTTAAGGCGCTCGGCAATCAGGTTTACATCGTCTTGTGGCGTCTTGATCCCAGTCTTCGATTTCTTCTGGAACGCATGAAGGACATACACCACATCAGCAAATCGCACGGTATAGACTGCGCCCACCCTGCACAAGTCCTTATGATACTCATATTAAAATCCTTCTAAAAAACAATTTTATTCAAACAGCTAGATTTGGGGTGCATAAAATCGAAGAATTCATTAGCAGTGCATTTCAACTCATTTGGATAGAAAGAGCCATAGATAGGGATATTATGTTTTTGGGATAATTTCAGAACTACAGAACTCACCTCTCTAATGTGTTTCACGGTTTCCGTCTCCCCCATTAAAAATACATTCTCGTGATAAGGTGTCATAATAAAACTCACCTTGACACCATCGCTTCGTAATACTTTAATAATTTTAAGTAGAAGGGTGATTCCATCGTCGGTATGGGATGGTCCGCTAATTTTATAGTCCCCTCCACCCATTGGAATGGGTTCAATTCTTGAAGATCGGATATAATCAGCCGCGTATGCATGACTGCCATCCGGTAAGGTTACTGGATCCTTAAATCCTTCCTCAAAATCAAACTCCTCCGCTAAAATCGGCTGGTTTAGCAATGAGCTACTCTTAGTAGCTGTGGCCCAACTGGCTAAAAGTCCATTTTTTTTAAGTGATTCCAAACTAGACTTGAGGTAATCATAGTTTATTAAGTTAGTAATCTTTTTATATATGTAAGGCCTGTCGAGGCCATTATCGTGCAAATTAATTCTAGACATCATCGATGTATAAATAGATTCATTTTCAGCCCATCTTCCATCCATACCCATTTTGATCGTCCATGGATCAATGGCTATAAATACATTATTGGGCTTGAACAAGGAATCAGTTACAAGGTAGGAAAAGATTGCGATATCTTCCAGAGCGCCGCCAGATACACCGAGGTTCAAGAAGCTGGTACATTTGTTATTTATACTCATATTCCGAACAGAGCTGAATTGCATTACATGGCTTGATCCAATAATCACACAGTCAAATTCAGCCGCATGCCTAGCCAAATTTGTCTTTACAGTCCTTTCACCCCAACCACTTTGAACAATTCCATATTTAGATTTGAATAATGTCTTGCCTAAGTTGGCGGAATTCTGTTCATTGCGTATTTTTAGTAGATATATTTGACCCGGATCTATTACAAAGTTAAGTGTTGCTATGATAAAAATTGAAACCAACAGAGTAGAGATAAAAATTGCTGTCGCATTTGAAGCTTTCAGGTTCTTGATGTATCCGTTAGTTCTTAGCATGGGTCTAGAAATTAAAATATAAGAACTCTGATTTCCCGCCAACGTGCGTTAATGCAGCACAAAACAAGAGTGCGCTAAAAACCATCCCGGGGGTTGTACTGCTATACTTTTCAGATAAGAAAGATGCAGATTTTAGTATTAAGACTACACACAGTGCGCCGAATAGCTGAAGATATAAAGCACTCGACGCGCCAATTTCAGCAAGTGGATTTCCTAATTTAATGCCGTAGTATGAAAGCAAGTCAAAGTAATCAAGTCGAGCAGGGAAAGTTACCCCACTTAACCCAGACATCCCTTTTAAAACCTTGATTGCATCGTCCCACTCTTTTGCCCGGAAAAATACCCATCCAATATTCACAAAATTAAAAGTAATAAACCACGCAAGCATTCGATTCAACGCCATGCCGGAATTCTTCCATGCTCTGCATATTACGATAGCAAAGCCATGCAATAATCCCCAGAAAATAAAAGGCCATCCAGCTCCATGCCAGAATCCACCGATAGCAAAAGTGATTACTATGTTCTCAGTGGTCTTAGTCCAACCGTTTCTGTTTCCGCCCAAGGGAATATAAATATAATCTCGTAGAAATCTAGATAGTGTGATGTGCCAGCGTCTCCAGAAATCCTGAATATCCAATGCTTGGTATGGAGAGTTAAAGTTATGTGGCAATTTAATATTAAAAAATAATGCTGCCCCAACAGCCATGTCGGTATAGCCACTGAAATCAAAGTACAACTGAAATGTGTATGAAAGAGAGGTTGCCCAGGCTTCAATTAAATTCAATTCATGTGATTCGTCAAACCCATTGGTCGCATATATGCCAAAGTGATCTGCAATAATTACTTTTTTGAATAATCCAGCAGAGAGAAGAAACAAACCAGCGGAAATATTTGTGTAATTAATTATTTTATTTTGAGAATCTTGAAACTGAGGCATCATCTCCTTGTGATGAATTATTGGGCCTGCTAGAAGATGTGGGAAAAATGTGACAAATAACGCATAATTCAGAATGTCATATTCCTTAGCGGTTCTTTTGTAACTATCTACAAGATATGCTATTTGTGTAAACGTGAAAAAAGAAATCCCGAGTGGCAATATGAGT
This sequence comes from Ferruginibacter sp., assembly GCA_044357815.1. Classification (GTDB taxonomy): domain Bacteria; phylum Bacteroidota; class Bacteroidia; order Chitinophagales; family Chitinophagaceae; genus Ferruginibacter. The sequence goes on from JBIKOV010000334.1 coordinate 2,413, forward strand.
TCGAGGATGGGAACCCCCGCTTGAAATGCATGATTTGCATTTGTGATAAAAAAATCAGCATACTTAAAATATCCAAGTAACGACACATTCCCAATAATCCCTATAGTTAGTAGAAGTGTTCCTCGATTTATCTTTCCAAAATCCTGTCTAGTTGCAAGGCTGGCGCCAACGATATAATTAAAAAAAATTGATGCAATGATTAGTGGGAGATAAATCGGATTCCACCAACCATAAAAAAATAATGATGAAAGAACTAAAAAACCAACGCCTACCCTATGCGATATCGTATTTAAAAAAAAATAAATCGCTACGCATAACGGTAGAAACAAGAGTAGGTAGTCGAACGAGTTAAATAACATCTAATCCTTTACAATTCTTTATCTGGTATGCAGGACCGCTGTATAAGTTACTCCATGAAGCAATTCTTCGTAGCGATCTTTCCAAGTTTCCATTTATTCCCAGATTCAAAATTCTATACATAAATGACGCAATCTCACGCTTCCCTGAATCTAACCGTATAAGAAATTGGAAATACACTTAGTCGACCGCAGTATATAAAAGAAAGGAGAGTATATATCCGTGGCTAAGGGCATGGTGTTATGAAGCCCTAAGTAGTCTGAACAGACCATAAGTATTCACTGCCCGCACCACGTGCACCCCATACGCACACTACTAAACTCAGAATTACCCCATCGGACGTCCAGAATTGACTGCATAGGCTGACT
>JBIKOV010000335.1:0-3136 GCA_044357815.1 Ferruginibacter sp.
AAAGAGGAAATCATCACCCTCTACCTTAACAGGGCTCCTTGGGGAAATAATTATGGAATTAGGAATGCCGCTAAAACGTACTTTCAAAAAGAGCCAATGGAATTGGGTATTGAAGAAGCTGCCGTTTTGGTGGGTATGCTCAAAGGTTTCGGATATGAACCAATCCGACATCCTATTGCAGCCCTCAACAGGCGAAACACAGTGATAGAAAGAATGGTAGATTGTAAACAACAATATTTAACTGCTGCAGATGCTGCCAAACTAAAAGCAAAGCCACTTATCACCAATTACAAAAAAGCGGATGACAATGTGGGTATAGCACCTTATTTCCGATCTGCTTTAACCGAAACAATGAAGGATTGGTGTAAAACACACAAAAACCCCGCCACAGGAGAATTCTACGATCTATACAGAGGCGGGTTGAAAATATATACTACCATCGATTCAAGAATGCAACAGTATGCAGAAGAATCAGTAGTTCAACAAATGCCGGTGATCCAGAAAAAACTGGATAACTTGATGAAAAAAAATGGTGACAGAATGTGGAAAGTACGGGAAAATATCATTGAAAATGCGATGAAAACTAGTGGCCGTTGGAAATCGATGGCCGAAGATGAAATTTCTCCAGAAGATATCAGAAAGTCTTTTTTAATTCCGGTAAAGATGAAAGTGTTTGCCTGGAATGAAGCACGGGAATTGGATACAGTAATGACTCCAAGGGATTCCATCAAATACCATAAACAAATGATGCAAACATCCTTTGTTGCAATGGACCCAAAAACGGGGGAGGTAAAATGCTGGGTGGGAGGAATTGATTTCAAATGGTTTAAATATGATCATGTCACTGCCAGTAGGCAAGTGGGTTCCACTATCAAACCGCTCATTTATGCACTGGCAGTTCAGGATGCAGGCTATACACCCTCCACCATTATTGAAGGAGGCCCAGTTCAGTATGGAAAAGATTTCCGAACCTTTGAGGGAGGTGGTGGTTCATTGGCCAATTGCCTTGCCTTTTCAAAAAACACTGCTTCAGTTAGAATGACCAATTTACTTGGAGTAAATAGAATCATAGATTTTGCAAAAAATGTTGGCATTACTGCAAATCTGCCTCCATTTACCTCATTGGCACTGGGAGCTGCCGAAATCCCCTTATTACAACTGCTACAAGCTTATACCATGTTTCCTAACAAGGGCTTTAATACTGAGCCCACATTCATTAGCCGGATTGACGACAAAAATGGGAATGTACTAGAAGATTTTTCACAGATTACTAGTAAGCAGGTAATCAGTGAACAGGATGCATTTACCATGGTAAAACTAATGCAAGGAGTAGTTCAAATTGGCACTGGAAGATCCTTAAATAATTACGATATCCCTGCAGAAAAAGCTGGAAAGACAGGTACTACCAATGATAATACGGATGGTTGGTTTATGGGATATACCCCCGAACTACTTGCCGGTACTTGGGTAGGTTGCGATGATCCTTTCATCAGAATTTATTCAGGTACTAGTGGAGGTAATGAAATGGCACTGCCAAAATGGGGCTTTTTTATGAAAAAAGTGTATGCAGACAAGACACTTCCTTATGGAAAAAACTTATACTTCGAGGAACCAGCAGATATGGCAAATAATCCTATTTATGCAGATCAGCAATTTGCCAATATTGTAAACCAAGGCGACAGTAATAGCCTATCCGAAGATCAAGGCAATGGAGATGCGATCGACTTTTTCAATGAGCCATTATCTGAGATTCCAATTGAAAGTCAACTTTCAAAAACCAAGTCCGATTCGAACAATAAGACAAAAAACAAATTGCCAACCAGCCCATTGCTCAATAAGCCGGAAGAAAAAAAAGTAGGCAAAACAATTCTTCCTCCTCCAGCTCAACCGGCTGACAAAAATAAAAATCCTTCACCCAACATAAATAAACCAATACCCAAAAAAGGAAATGACTATTAGGAGTAACCTGGATTGGTTTGGCTGAGGAAGTTTTAATGCAATGTAGTATCTCCAATCAACCATACACAACAGTTATTTAAAACTTTTACTCATAAGCGTTAGATAAAGCTAAAAGTTGGGCAATAAGCCCGTAAAAACAGAATCGATAGCAATTATTTTCAATTTTTCTACCCACATTTGCATAAGTTATAAAATAAGCGCATGAAAAACTTGATAGAAGAACTTACTTGGAGGGGAATGATACAGGATATTATGCCTGGAACAGATGAACAATTGAACAAAGAAATGACCACCGGCTATATTGGATTTGACCCTACTGCCGATAGTTTGCACATTGGCAATTTGGTACCTATTATCTTACTGATACATTTACAAAAATGTGGTCACAAACCCATTGCATTGGTGGGTGGAGCTACAGGAATGGTAGGTGACCCCAGCGGAAAAAGTGAAGAAAGAAACCTTTTAAGCGAAGATATCCTCAACCACAATGTGGCAAAAGTAAAATTACAACTGGAAAAATATTTAAACTTTGACCCTTCCCTTCCAAACGCGGCTGAAATGGTCAATAATTACGACTGGTTTAGGCAGATTAGTTTTTTAGATTTTATACGAGATACCGGCAAATATATTACTGTCAACTACATGATGAGTAAAGACAGTGTGCGCAAAAGACTGGAAAGTGATAATGGAATGAGTTTTACCGAATTTACCTACCAGCTAGTGCAGGGCTACGATTATTACTGGCTTCATAAAAACAAAGGCTGCAAATTACAAATGGGAGGAAGTGATCAATGGGGCAATATCGTAACTGGTACAGAATTGATTCGCAAAAAAAGTAGCGGTGACGCATTTGCATTTACTTGTCCGCTCATTACAAAAGCGGATGGTGGTAAATTTGGCAAATCAGAAAAAGGAAACGTTTGGCTAGATACAGCAAAAACATCTCCCTATCAATTCTACCAGTTTTGGTTAAATGCAGCAGATGCGGATGCAATCAAGTACATCAAAATATTTACATTTTTATCAAAGGAAGAAATTGATTCATTGATTGCACAACATACCGGCAACGAACACCAGCGGATACTTCAAAAAAGACTGGCAGAAGAAGTAACCTGTTTTGTACACAGCCGATTGGAATATGAATTTGCCGTAAAATCTTCTGAAATACTCTTCAACA
>JBIKOV010000148.1:0-8169 GCA_044357815.1 Ferruginibacter sp.
ATCGATTTCCCTTCTATTTATCTTGAGCTAGTGATTTTAGAAGCGCTGAAATATAAAACAGTAGATAATATATCAAATAATTTTCTTACAGTTTTAAAATACTTGTCAGAAAACTTCCTGTCACAAACTTTTTTAGATCCTGCTAATTCAAATAATGTTATTTCTGAAATGTTGACTAATAAAGAAAAAGAAAAAATATCTAATCTTGCATTACTTTCTTTGCAAAAAAAATCATGGGATCAAATAATATATTAGTAATGAATATGACCTTAAAAAAAATATTTCTAAGTTTACAAAATCAGATGATACAAAAGTTGTCATCAAATCGAGAGATAATCTTCCATAATACAACAAAGGGCGATGCATCTGAATTGAACTGGATAGATTGGTTAAAATTATATCTTCCAAAAAGGTATGAAGTTGATAAAGCATTTATTATTGATAGTCAAAACAATTTTAGTGAGCAGATTGATCTTGTCATATATGATAGACAATATTCACCTTTTGTTTTAAATCAAGATGGAGCTGTTTATATTCCGGCAGAAAGTGTTTATGCAATTTTTGAAATAAAACAAACATTAAATAAAGAAAATATCGAGTACGCATCCAAGAAGATTAAAAGTGTTAGAGTGCTAAAAAGAACATCTGCACCAATTGTGCATGCGGGTGGGACTATTCCAATACCTAAGTTGCCTTTTAAAATAATCGGTGGTGTTCTATCATTGAGTTCAGACTGGAAAAACCCTATAAATAATATTTTTACCGAAAGTATCTCGCATTTAGATGATGATTCACAAATTGATATTTGTTGCATTCTTGAAGATGCTGCATTTGATATTGAATATACTAGTAGTACTCAGAATATTGTAAGTAGTGATGAAGGTGAAGTGTTAATATTTTTCTTTTTGAAATTGTTAGTTAGATTACAACAGCTAGGTACTGTACCTGCTATGGACATTAATGCATATGCAAATTCAATCATTTAATAACAATCACACTAATCCGCCACACTAATTTAATCACGATCTAAAAATAACATTTTCTCGACCTTGTTCTCGCCAGTGATATTTTATAAAATATTGATTATCAAATAATTGAGAGAATAAATTTTCTTGGTCCAGTATACATCAAAATAACCGTAAATCAACGTAAAAACTCGATTGGTGACAAAACTGCGGACGAGATTCGGTTTCGAATGCATCAAACAGGCCAAAATAATATTTAAAATCATTTATTTGGTTTGCAATTGGATGCGCAGCTGTGTTAAAGTAAATGTATATGAGCTCTAATCCTAGCCATTATATCATCAAAATCGGGCTGACCTTTGTAGTATAAATTTGATGATTTTTGATATCGTTTCTTGAATGAATTAAAAATATTTTCATCTTCCAATGTTAAAGCAGGATGATTTTTTAAGTCAATTGCTGCATCTGCACCTTTGATACGTTTCTTTTTATGTTCGTTGTATTTTTCACTACCAATAAACTCAATAACAGATTCGTTATTTAAAAGGCAATACACATCGTAATATTGTCTCATAAAATTCACTTGATCATCAGTACTGCCTGCTTCTAATTTTTTGATTTCTTTTCTATGCTTGCTAATGATTGTTTGTACTTTCTCTACGAACGTATATTCTGGTAAATAACAAAGCACTCCTTGGGCAGTATTGTCAATATAATTAAATTCACCTTCAATTTTTTTCACAAGATCTAAGATCCAAGAAGATATATTAACTGCTTTATTTGGAGCCACCTGATCAAATCCTGCCTCCAAAAGTATACCTTCTTTTACTCCTTCAATTTTTGGTGAGATAGATTTGAAATTAAGTCTAATACCACCACTTCTAAATTTCACGTCATCAAAATTAGCGTCTCTCTCGGCTCCAATAATTCCATCAATTTTTATTTCATCTTTTAGCTTATCATAGAATGCTTTTCTATCATTTCTGACTTTTTCGTCATCTTCTTTACCTTCTATTTGGAAGCCAAAATTGGTTTTAATATGAATATCTATATCTTCCGAAAAGCGGTTAATAATACCAAAGCCCTTAGATAATGATGTACCTCCTTTAAGTTCAAATTCTATTCCTTGAATATTCAATCCATAAAGCGTGTGCATGATCCAATAGTCCTTCTCAATCAAATAAGGTTCAATTTTTAATTTGTCAGCAACAATTAATATCAGTTCTTCAAATTCAGGATCATTATGGATGTAATTACGCATATACAAGTTCATTATTTTTATGCAGTTGCTTTACTAATTTCTTAGTCTTGCTGTTTCCATATCTAGTTGCCATATGATATAAATTATCAAAGTTATATTCGTTAACACGCTTTTTAAATTGATTAAGTACCAAGCTAGAGTCTTCTGCTAATTCAGATAGATTATTAAGCATATCCACCAAAACATATTCTTTACTTAATGTTTTTGGGAAACTCGATTTTAGTTTGAATTCAAACTCTCTATTTCCCAGCGTAAAAGAACCTTTGCGTTTATGATTATATACCCATGTTTTATTATATAACTGTGTCAATCCCATATTAAGGTTGTTATACATGTTAGGAGATACAACTATAAATTGATCATCTTGTAAGAATCCATTTATTAAAGTGCTTTCATCGGGAGGAGCTTCACCAAATTTTGTTTTCTTTGGAACATAATATAACCCCTGACTTAATTTTTTTAAATCTCCTTCTTTTACTAATTCACTTAAATGTCTATCAATAGCATTAGACCATCTCTCCAATTCTTGGCGACGGTATACTTTACCTGCAGTTAGGTTTTTTCTAAAAGTCTTGAGTGATTCATTCATAGCTACACAAAGGTACAATGTTTTTATAAATGCATGAAAAAATAGAAAAATTCATGCAAATCACACTAATCCTGCACACTAATTTAATTACGATCTAAAAATAGCATTTTCTCGACCTTGGTTTTGTCCTAAATACATTGTAATAAATTGAAAACCAATGTATTACATATTAAGAAAGACGTGGTCCACTTAAAAGTTAATAATATTTTATAATATATTGATTTTCAATAATATCTTCATATTCCGCTCTGAATCGAGCCACTATTCATCTTTAGTTTATGTAAGCTTATCATTTTATTGCATTTGTTAGTTTTCAAAAAATCCGTTTTTCACAAGTTGTCATGTCCTGAAATAGCTTTATAAACTATTCAGCATGACAGAAAATAAGCAAAAAAAGGCCAAGATTTACCCCAAAAGCAGACAGCCCTATAAAAGGCGAACTGAGTTAGAAATGAATAAGATTTTATTCCGAATTCAAAATTAGGGCTTGTCTAAACGATCGGCTTGCTTAAAATATGGCATTAATAGGAATACCCTACGCCTGTTTATAATGAAGTAATCTACAGCCAAAATTATAAGAAATGATTCGGTAGATTTATCATAAATTACGAATAATAGCCAACAAAATACAGCGTTAATAAAAAAGATCGAGGAACTAAGTACTGAGCTGAAAAAGTCAAAACTAAAAGCACTAGCACTTCAAACTTTTATAGAAGTAGCCGAAACGGATTTATACATCAAGATCCGAAAAAAGGCTGGTACCAAACAGTTAAAAAAATAAGGCAAATACATCCAAAGCGCAGCTTGGGAAATATTTGCACCCTGTTTGGTATATCACGCTAGGCATATTACGATGCTCAAAAACAAGAACAAAAAGCTAGTATAGCGGATATAATTGTGCTTGGTTCGAGAAATACGAACTATAATGCCAAAGATTGGGACAAGGAAATTGTTATATGAATTGCAATTGCCATTATAATACCCACAAGTGGTAAACTTTGGAGTGAAATAACTCATTTAACCAGAACTCCTAGTGGTAAACTTTGGAGTGAAACGCTGGTAAACTATCGAGTGAAATAAGTGGTAAACTTTGGGGTGAAATATCCAATTTTGGCACCAGATTGCATATTCCGTCCAAACTGAGCCACTATTTTAGTTGAAGTCCAATATATTATTGAGTTTAAATACTTGATATTCATCATATTTATTATTCTATTTTAGTTGTGGGATAAATATTTTAATAAAAACCAACTTTATGCTACCTTTAAATTTCTAAATAGTAGCATCTTATAAACAGCGTCAGTTATGACACAAATTGCAATTAAACAACAAATCGCTGACATACATAAAGCTACAGCGAATGCTACAAAGTCGCCATCAGCAGCATTGAAATTTTTAAAAGCCGCAGGTATTATTCAACAATTACCAAAATCAAAGACTGGTTCTTCTAATAAAGTGGCAGCTAAGAGATAGTTATATGCCATATAGTAAACCATTTCAGGTCGAATGTTTCTGTAGTTGTGACAAGGAACTAGCATTAGAAGTATTAAGCGGCAAAACAGAATTAGATCCAAGTGAGAATGTCTGGGATTGGCTCGGTCATGGAATTTACTTTTGGGAGCAGAATCCAAGAAGGGCATGGGAATATGCAATAGAAAATTCAAAAGGCAAACAGTTTAATAAAAAAAAATTGAAACAGCTTTTGTTTTAGGCGCAATTGTGGAATTGGGCGAGTGTTTGAATTTAGTTGACCAAGAAGCAATTGAAATTTTAGTTGAAGCATACCATGGCTTAGAGAAAACTATAAAAGAGGCTGGAGAAAAGATGCCCAAAAATAAAGGAGATAATAGAAAATTAGATTGCTCTGTCATTCAATTTATACAGCAGACCCGTACTACTGTATCAGGTTTAAAACCCTTTGATACAATTAGGTCTTCATTTTTAGAGGGTGAGCAAGCTTATCCGGGTTCAAATTTTACAACGCGACAACATATTCAAATTTGTGTTCAAAACAAGGAAATGATCAAAGGTTTTTTTTTGCCACGACCATTAAAGGAGTATAATCCTAATTTGTAATCGATTCTTATTAGCGATATCCATTCTTCAAAGTAGAATAGAAAAAGACTTTTGGGTATGTTGGACGCTTAATTTGTTGAATGAGGTTACTGAATTGAAGGGGAATATTACTTTTAAAGGAGGAACCTCATTATCTAAAGCTTGGGGTTTAATTGAACGATTTTCAGAGGACATAGATATAGCGTTAAATCGAAAAGTATTCGGTCCAATTCAATATTGCTGCTAAAAAATCCCCCCTCCCTAAAAAATTATTTATCTTTATTGTAATTGTACCCTAATCGCTTGCTAAAAATGCATTGCATGTTTCGGGATTGCAGTTTGGAATCAATTATTTGGTCATTTGGTCTGTAGTGCAAACGGTATTCATCCAGCTATTAACCGTTGCCCTGCTACTAATAACATTCATCATCGCTTACTTTTTGGTCAGATATCAAATTGGTCAAAGGATGGTCGTTAAAAAGGCCTGAAATGATTTTTTAATGAAAAAATGCATAATTTCATATATCTAAAGTACCCTACATGTTTACACGCTTAAAAATAGTGCCGCGTTGGATAATTTTTTTATTGGATTTGAGCAGTTGCGTTTTTTCCCTGTTTATTGCCTATGCGATAAGTTCCAACTTTAACATAGACCTGATTGATTTTCACGAGCTAACTAACAATTTGTTGCTATTTCTGTTGATAAATTCGGCCACCTTTTTTGTCCTTAAAACTTTTTCGGGCATCATTCGCTATACCAGTGCCCAAGATATGCTCCATATTTTATTCGCTATTTTATTGAGCAATGCAGTTTTTTTTCTGCTAAAAATAGTCATGGCCAATTTCGGCAATCAATTGTTGATTTCCAATTCGGTTTTAGTAATCAATGGCCTCTGCAGTTTTCTGGTATTGATTACCTATCGGGTGATGGTTAAATATTTCTTTTTGTATATAAAAAACCTCAATACAGAAAAGCGAAGGGTAATCATATATGGGGCAGGGGAAGTGGGTATTGCAGCCAAACGAACACTGGAGCACGACCCCAAGGTATCAATGAGCCTGGTAGCGTTTATTGATGACGATGAACGAAAAGCAAATAAAGTAATCGACGGCATAAAAATTTTCGCAGCCAGCGAACTGGAATGGTTGATCATGGGCGATCATATTGATGATGTAATCATTGCCAGCCAAGCCATTTCGCCCGAAAAAAAGGAGCGGGTGGTAGATATTTGCTTGCAGCGCAATATAAAGGTACTCACCCTGCCGCCTGCAGAAAGCTGGATCAATGGCGAGATCAGTAGCAAGCAAATTAAGGAAATTAATATCGAGGATCTGCTGGAGCGATTGCCTATTCAAATCAGTAATGAAGCAATCAACAAGCAGTTGATCGGAAAAAGAATATTGGTAACAGGTGCTGCCGGATCCATCGGCAGCGAAATTGTTCGGCAGCTGAACAAGTTTTATCCGCAAATGATCATACTCTGCGACCAGGCCGAAACCCCTTTATATGATATTCACATGGAGCTGTTGGAGTCCAATCCCGACCGCGCCTTCCATGCATTTATTGGTGATGTGAGAGATGATGCCCGCATGGAGCAGCTTTTCAAAAGCTTTAAGCCACATTATGTATACCATGCCGCCGCCTACAAGCATGTGCCCTTGATGGAACACAGTCCTGCCGAAGGGGTCCGCACCAATGTACTCGGCACAAAAGTGATTGCCGACCTGTCTGTAAAATACGGCGTTGAAAAATTTGTAATGATCTCCACCGACAAGGCGGTAAACCCTACCAATGTGATGGGGGCTACCAAAAGGGTTGCAGAAATTTATGTACAATCCCTTTTCCATCACCACCATCAACAAAACCAACATTTGGTCGACCATGCCGCACACCAAAATGGCCATGTAAAGCAGGGTACCAAATTTGTAACTACCCGCTTTGGCAATGTATTGGGGTCGAACGGCTCGGTGATACCGCGCTTTAAGGCACAGATAGAGCGGGGCGGTCCAATTACCGTAACCCATCCCGAAATCACTCGTTTTTTCATGACCATTCCTGAAGCTTGTCGCCTGGTATTGGAAGCAGGCTCCATGGGCAAAGGTGGGGAGATCTTTATATTTGACATGGGAAAAAGTGTGCGCATTGTGGAACTGGCCAAAAAAATGATCCGCCTCTCTGGGCTCATCCCCAATCAGGATATCGCCATCGAATTCAGCGGTTTGCGCCCCGGAGAAAAACTGTATGAAGAATTACTGAATGACAACGAATTAACAGTGCCTACGCACCACGAAAAAATAATGGTGGCAAAAGTGCGCGAGTACTCCTTTGCGAAAGTGAAAATAGATGTTGAGGAACTGATACACTTAAGCAGCGGCTTCAACGACCGCCAAGTAGTCATCAAAATGAAGCAGTTGGTTCCCGAATTCAAAAGCAACAACTCCATATACGAAGAGCTAGACGACAACCAAAACGGCAACCTAAACGTAAAACGCGATGGCAAATTGATAGACAAGGATGACGAGGAAAGACTTTATTGAACTGATAACTGAATAATTGATAACTGAAAAATGGATAACTGATAATGTGATGGCTGAGTACTAAGTGTTTTTTGGAAGTGGTAAAATAATTGCCCATTCACAATTCGCCATTGACAATTGCCCATTCACCACATCCCCTTGTTCAAAATTAAACCAGTAATTGCATAAGCCGCCTCTTTTGGTTCGGTTCCGCCATCGGCGGAATTTTAAAAATGGCGCAGCAAATTTTTAAAAAGAAGCAAAAGCAGCGGCGTTGCAGTTACGCAGCCCCGCCGGCTGCGGAGGCGAAGAGTATGAATTTAAAAGAGAACTGAATAATTGATAACTGAAAAATGGATAGTTGATAATGTGATGGCTGAGTACTCAATTTTTTTTTGGAAGTGGTAAAATAATTACCCATTCACAATTCACCATTCACCATATAACAACAAATTTATTTGTACTTTTGGGTAAAGGTTAAACATATCAATTCAAATTAAAATCAACCGATGGTGACAATACATCCCCAATATATAACAGATGCCAATGGTAAAAAATCATTGGTGGTACTTCCTGCTGATGAGTTTGATATTATTATGGAGGAGTTGGAAAGGAATGAAGAGGTGAAACTGTATGACGAGGCTAAAAAAGAAGATGCCGGAGAACGTATCTTATTGGCTGATTACCTCAAACAAAGAGAAATCAATCATGCCTGAGTATAAGGTTTTTCTTTCCGGAAGAGCCAAAAAGCAGTTAGATAAACTTTCGTTCACCATTGCCCA